>NZ_JBAKFV010000019.1:0-93344 GCF_036889365.1 Caulobacter sp. CCNWLW153 | reverse complement strand
CCGATGCCGGGCCTGGTCGTCTCCATGGACGTCGAGGTCGGCCGGCAGGTCCGCGAGGGCGAGGTCGTCTGCGTGCTCGAGGCCATGAAGATGCAGAACATCCTGCGCGCCGAGCGCGACGCCGTCGTCAAGGCCGTCAACGCCAAGCCCGGCGACCCCGTCGCCGCCGATCAGGTCCTCGTGGAGTTCCTGTGAGCCTTCCCGACCTCGCCATCCCCGGTCCACGGACAAAGGCGGCGCTCGCGCTGGCGGAACGCCGTCGCCGGGCCCAGACGACCATTCGCAAGGGAGTTCAGATGCCTGCTATCCACACTGCCGCTGCCGCCCCTGCCCCGCGCTTCACGCTGCGCTCCTCCGAGCTGCCGATCGGCGAGGTCGCCGAACAGCTGGGCCTGACCCTGCGCGCCATCCGTCACTACGAGGAGATGGGCCTGATCGCCTGCGGGCGCGGCCCCAAGAACGTCCGCACCCTGGGCCAGTCGGCGCGGGCCCGGCTGGCGGCCATAGCCGACCTCAAGACGCTCGGCCTGCCGATCTCGGAGATCGTCGACCTGCTGGGACCGGACGGGGCCTGTCCTGATCGGCTGAAGACACGGCTGCGGGCGCAACTGGAGGCGCTGGACGCGCGGCGGACGGCGATCGCGGGGTATCTTGTTTCCCTCTCCCAAAGGGAGAGGGAGGGGCCCGCGCAGCACGTGGGTGGGTGAGGGGTTACACCGCTCACCGTTTGCCCCGACCTTCATTCAGGCCGTGGTGATGGGACCGCCGACTTTGAAACCCCTCACCCTCCCATGCTTCGCATGGGCCCCTTCCTCTCCTATGGGAGAGGTTTTGCCTTCACCCCCGCACCAGTTCCCGCATCGCCTTGTCGAGCCCGTCGATGGTCAGGGGGAACATGCGGTCGTTCATCAGCTGTTTCATGACCCCGATCGACTGGGTGTAGTCCCAGTGGCGCTCGGGCGTCGGGTTCAGCCAGACGCAGCTCTGGTAGATGTCGGTGACCCGGCTCATCCAGATCGCGCCCGGCTCTTCGTTCCAGTGCTCGACGCTGCCGCCCGGATAGGTGATCTCGTAGGGGCTCATCGTCGCGTCGCCGACGAAGATCACCTTGTAGTCGGCCGGGAACTTGTGAAGCACTTCCCAGGTGGCGACCTTCTCGGTGTGCCGGCGCTTGTTGTCCTTCCACACGCCCTCGTAGAGGCAGTTGTGGAAGTAGTAGAACTCCAGGTTCTTGAACTCGGTCTTGGCCGCCGAGAACAGCTCCTCGCAGAGCTTGATGTGGCCGTCCATCGAGCCGCCGATGTCGAAGAAGATCAGCACCTTGATGGCGTTGCGACGCTCGGGGCGCAGCTGGATGTCGAGATAGCCCTTCTCGGCCGTGCCGCGGATGGTGCCGGGCAGGTCCAGCTCCTCGGCCGCGCCCGTGCGGGCGAACTTGCGCAGGCGGCGCAGCGCGACCTTGATGTTGCGGGTGCCCAGTTCGACGCTGTCGTCGAGGTTCTTGTATTCGCGCTTGTCCCAGACCTTCACGGCCCGGCCGTGGCGGCCCTTGTCCTGGCCGATGCGCACGCCTTCGGGGTTGTAGCCGTTGTTGCCGAAGGGACTGGTTCCGCCCGAGCCGATCCACTTGTTGCCGCCCTGGTGGCGCTCCTTCTGCTCGGCCAGGCGCTCGCGCAGGGTCTCCATCAGTTTCTCGAAGCCGCCCAAGGCCTCGATCTGCGCCTTCTCCTCGTCGGTGAGGAACTTCTCGGTCAGGGCCTTCAGCCATTCTTCGGGAATATCGGCCGTGATCCCCTCGCCCACCGTCTCCAGCCCCTTGAAGACGTGGCCGAACACGCGGTCGAACTTGTCGAGGTTCTTCTCGTCCTTCACCAGGCTGGCGCGCGACAGGAAGTAGAAGTCGTCGATCGAGCGATCGATGACGCCCTTGTCCAGCGCCTCCATAAGCAGGAGGTACTCGCGCAGGGACACCGGCACCTTGGCCTGGCGCAGCTCGGAGAAGAAACGAAGGAACATCGGCAGGGTCTCGAACGTCTGTTCGAAAGAATGAGGCCATCCGCCCTTCGGCGCAACGGCCCGCTACTTCCGACGGCGTCCTCCGCGCGAATGGCCGGCAGTCATCGGATCCGGCTTCGGAGGTGGAATCCAACCCGGCGGCCTGGCCGGAACCGGCTGGTCCGTCCCCAGCCCCATCTTTCCGGGAACCTGCCGCTGGAAGTACGAGGCCTGGGGCTCGGGCGCGTTCGGCGGCTCGTGCAGACGCTCGGACCGGCGCAGCCCGGCGATCTCGTCGCGCAGCCGGCCGGCGGCCTCGAAGTCCTCGGCGGCCACGGCCTGGGCCATCCGCTCCTCCAGCGTCTCGATGTGGGTCTCGCTCATGGCCGCTCCCTTGCTGGCCTGACGACAACGCCTCAAGCCGGCGTTCGTCCACTCTTTGCTTGAGACGTCGCGCGCGGGGGCGTAGGCCGTCGGCGTGTCCGAACCCGTCTCCGTCAATCCGGCCGCCCCGCCCCTGCAAGAGCCCTCGCCGTGGACCACGCGGCTGGTGTCGCTGGCCGTGGCCAGCGCCCTTCTGATGGAGTTCATCGACTCCACGGCCCTGTCGACCGCCCTGCCGCGCCTGGCCCAGGCCTTCTCGGCCGACCCGATCCACCTGAAGCTGGCCCTGACCTCCTACATCCTGGCGCTGGCCGTCTTCACCCCGGCCAGCGGCTGGGCCGCCCAGCGCTATGGCGCGCGGCGGGTGTTCCTGATCGCCATGCTGGTGTTCCTGGTCGGCTCGGCCCTCTGCGGCCTGTCGCAGAATCTCGGCCAGCTGGTCGCCGCCCGCATCGTCCAAGGCATAGGCGGGGCGATGATGACGCCGGTGGCAAGGCTGATTGTCGTGGGCTCGACGCCCAAGGACAAGCTGATCAGCGCCATGGGCTGGTTCACCATGCCGGCCATGGTCGGACCGCTGATCGGCCCGCCGATCGCCGGCTTCGTGCTTTCGGTGGCCGACTGGCCGTGGATCTTCTACCTGAACCTGCCGATCGGCCTGGTCGGGGCGATCGCCGTGCGCCGCTTCGTGCCCAAGGGCGCGCCCGACCCGGAGGCCGGGCGTTTCGACACCCGGGGCTTCATGATGAGCGCCATCGCCCTGTCGGGCCTGATCGGCCTGGCCGAGACGGCGGGCCTTTCCCTGCTGCCGCCGCTGGTGCAGGCGCTGCTGCTGGCGGTGTCGCTAGGCGCGGGATGGCTGTACCTCAAGCACTGCCGGGCACAGGCCAAACCGATCCTGGACCTCACACTGCTGCGCTATCCGACCTTCCGCGCGAGCCTGGTGGGCGGGACCTTCGTGAGGCTGGGTATCGGCGCCAGCCCGTTCCTGATGCCGCTTTTGCTACAGGTGGCCCTGGGCTGGAGCCCGCTGAAGGCCAGCGGCGTCACCATCGCCACGGGCCTGGGCGTGCTGGTCGCCCGTCCCTTCGCCAGCGCCCTGCTCAAGCGCTACGGCTTCCGCACGGCGCTGGCGGTGTTCGTGGTCGCCACGGCGCTGATGACCGCCGTGCCGGGCTTCTTTACGGCGACGACGCCGATGTGGCTGATGATCGCCCTCCTGCTGATCGGCGGTTTCGCGCGGTCCAGCCAGTTCATCGCTGCCAACACCATCGCCTATGCCGACGTGCCCCAGCCGCGCGTGGCGGCCGCCTCGACCCTGGCGGCGGTCAGCCAGCAGGTGGGCCTGGCGCTGGGGGTCAGCTTCGGCGGCCTGATGCTGCACCTGACACGGGGCGCCGGCGAGCACGCCCTGACGCCGCAGAGCTTCGTCTGGCCGTTCGTGGCCATCGGGGTGGTGACACTTCTGGCGCTGCCAGTCTACCTGCGGCTGGACAAGGACGCGGGGGCCAGCATCAGCGGGCGGTAGCCGCTTCGCGGCCCCCTCAGTCGCTGCGCGACAGCTCCCCCAGAGGGGGAGCATCTTGGCGCTTGAGATCCTCCCCCGCTGGGGGAGGTGGCCCAGAGGGCCGGAGGGGGTCGCCCCGCTCGGGGCGACTAAACGCGCGCCGCCGCGATCCGCGCGCGGGCGATCTCGTCGGCGACGAGGTTAGCCGGGCGCTTCTCGGCCAGCGACTGGTCGAGCACTTCGGCGAGCGTGAGAGCCAGGCGGTCGAGCTTGGTCGCCACCCACTGCGGATCGAAGGCGCCGCCGGCTTCCAGGGCGCGGATCTCGGCGGCCACGTTGATGATGCCGCCGCCGTTGATGACGTAGTCCGGGGCGTAGAGGATGCCGCGGTCGAACACGGTCTGGCCGATCATGGCGTCGGCCAGCTGGTTGTTGGCGCCGCCAGCGATGACCTTGACCTTCAGACGCGGCAGGGTCGCGGCCGAGATCGCGCCGCCCAGGGCGCAGGGCGCGAAGACGTCGGCCTCGACGTCGAAGATGGCGTCGGTCGGCACGATCTGCGCGCCGGTCTTGGCGGCCACTTCGTTCAGGGCGACCTGGTTGACGTCGGCGATGATCAGCTGGGCGCCGGCGGCGTGCAGCTTTTCGGCCAGGTAGGCGCCGACGTGACCGACGCCCTGGATGGCGACTTTCACGCCCTTCAGGTCACGGCCCAGGGCGCGCTCGACGCACAGGCGCACGCCTCGGAACACGCCTTCGGCGGTGACCGGAGACGGGTCGCCCGAGGCGGCCGCATGGCCTTCCAGGCCGGCGACATAGCGGGTGGTCCTGCGGGTGCTCTCAAGGTCGGCCGGCGAGACGCCGACGTCCTCGGCCGTCCAATAGGAACCGCCCAGGCTGTCGACCGCGCGGCCGAAGGCTTCGAATAGTTCCGGCGTCTTCTGGCTGCGGCTATCGCCGATGATCACGGCCTTGCCGCCGCCGAAGTCGAGGTCGGCCATGGCGTTCTTGTACGACATGCCGCGCGACAGGCGCAGGGCGTCGGTCAGCGCCGCCTCGCTGCTGGCGTAGTCCCACATGCGGCAGCCGCCGGCGGCCGGGCCGCGCGCGGTGGAGTGGATGGCGATGATCGACTTGAGGCCCGTCTTTTCGTCGTAGAACGAGTGGACGCCTTCATGCCCTTCGAAATCGGGCAGATCGAACAAGGTCATTGCCGTGGGCCTCGCCTCAGCCTGGAAAACAGTGCGCCGGGGTGTACGCCGCCCCGAGCGCCGCCGCAAGGATCACTTTATCGGCCTTTTGTCACATCGGCCGACGATCGTTCATATCGCACTGCAATATACCGGACGTTCAACTAGCGTCCGGCCGGAACACCCTGAACTTTGACGACATTCGGCGCGGTCGGCGCGCCCGGGATCGGCGGCGCGCCCGATGGCAGGTCGGCCTGCGGGTCCTTCAGGAACGCGGCCGCGTCGCGCCAAACGACTTGCGCCTGCTTGTCGACCAGCAACAGATGATAGCCGTCAGCATAGAAGGCCGAACGATCGTCTGGCTTCAGGCGACGGGCGGCCTGCTTGGTCGGCTCCTCGGGGATGATCTCGTCGCGCTCGCCGTAGAAGTAGGCGACCGGAACCCGCACCTTGCCCAGCGACGCCCAGGCCCGCTCCATCAGCCCGACCAGGCCGTAGAGGGTGTCGGACCGCGCGCCCCAGATCATCAGCGGGTCGCGGCCCATGCGCCTCAGCTCTTCCATGTTGTCGGTCGGCAGCACCTTCTGCACCAGCCATTCGGGCGGCTTGACCACCCAGCTTCGCGCGGTGTGGGCGCTGATCCATAGACTGGTCTTGTAGGGCAGAGGCTGGGCCGACCAGCCCCAGACGGCGGGGGCGAACAGGAGGAGGGAGTCGGCGGCCGGCGGGTTGTCGGTGGCCATGGCGGCGATGGCCAGGCCGCCGCCCATGCTGACGCCCGCCAGCGAGACCTTGGCGTCGGGGTGGGCCTCGCGGACCAGCGAAACGAGGGTGCGAACGTCCTCGATCATCAGGTCGGCCGAGGCCCAGACGCCCCGGCGCGGCGAGCGGCCAAAGCCGCGCAGGTCGAGTGCGTAGGTGGCGATCCCCTGCCCGGCCCACCAGTCGGCGGCCAGATGATAGGCGTTGGAATAGTCGTTCATGCCGTGCAGGCCGACGACCACGTGGGTCACGGCGCCGTCCTGAGGCAGCCAGCGCTTGAGGCCGAGCTTGGCGCCGTCGAAGGCGATCATCCAGTCGTCCTGCAGCCGGGCGCCGCGCAGGCCGAGCGGCGCGAGGGCGGGGCGCTGGGTGATGGGGGCGCAGGCGGCGGCGAGGCCGGCGGCCCCGACGGTCAGGAGGAGGCTCCGGCGGTTCATCGCGCCAGAATGCCCGCGACACGGCGGCGAAGATAGGGCGTGACCTCTTCCTCGAACCATGGATTGCGCTTGAGCCAGGCGGTGTTGCGCCACGAGGGATGCGGCAGGGGCAGAACGCCGTAGGCGGCGTATTCGCTCCAGGCGGCCACAGTTTGCGTCATCGAGGGCTTCATCGCCTCGCCCAACGCCCAGGCCTGGGCGTAGCCGCCGACCAACAGGGTCAGCTCGACATTGGGCAGCAGGTCCAGCAGGTCCTTGCGCCACAGGGCCGCGCAGCGGGGCGGCGGCGGAAAGTCGCCGCCCTTGGGATTGGTCCCCGGAAAGCAGAAGGCCATCGCCGCCACGCCGATCTCGGAGCGATCGTAGAAGGTGTCGCGGTCGACGCCCATCCACTGGCGCAGCCGGTTGCCGGAGGGGTCGTTGAATGGCAGGCCGGTCTCGTGCACCAGCCGTCCCGGCGCCTGGCCGCAGATCAGCAGCCGCGTCCCCTCGCCCACCCGCACCACCGGGCGCGGCTCGGGGATTTCGCCAGCGCAGGCCCGACAGGCGCGGATCTCGGAAAGCAGGACGTCAAGCGACATGGCCGGCAGTTAGGACGCCGCCGGCCGCGCGCCAAGAGGCGCCCCCTCCGCTTGGCCTGCTCGTCAGGTCGCGGCGACCTCGACGAGGACCGACACCGGAACGAACTCGGCCGGGTGCTGCACGGCCAGGCCCATGTCGACCCGCAGGACGCCCTGGCCGATGTAGGGCCCGTTGTTGCTCATGTCGCAGACCACGTAGAACGACTCCGCGGCCTTGGCGCCCATCAGGCCGCCGGCCTTCCAGATCTCGGTCAGGAAAGCCGACACCTGCGCCTGCGCCGTCACGAACAGCGCCGGCGACGGCGGCTGGGTCACCGCCCAGGCCAGGCCGCCCTCGACGCTGTCCTCGATATGATCGACCAGTCGCCGCGCGGGCACGTAGCGGAACGTGTCGCTGACCCATGACAGGGTCCGCACGCCCCAGATGACGGCGTCGTGGCCCGGGAAGCTTCGGAGCGCGTTGAGCCCCCGCGCCGACAGCGCCGCGTTGTCGCCATCGGTCAGGAAGCGCTGCGGAACGCCGCTGGCGAAGTCGGCGCGGATGCCGGCGGGCGCGGTCCAGACGCCGTCCTTGCGGTCGGTGCGGGCCCAGATGCCGGCGACGGCGCCGCCGGACGGACGCGGGCCGCTCTCGTCGAGCAGGCGCGAGACGTAGCAAGCCATGCGCGACAGTTGCGGCTCGGAGAAGTAGCCGAGCGCATCGACTGTCATCTCGTCGATCTTGGCGGTCGCCCAGGCGGCCGGGGCCTCGAGGATCATCATCGCCTCGCGCTCGACCACGAAGGCCGCGGCGGTCTCCCGGGCGAAGACCGGGACATCGCCCTCGATCTGGTCCGGCGACAAGTAGAGGATGTTGAACGGCGTCTGCTTCAGCGCGGCCAGGGCGCTGTCCAGGCTGGCCTGGGTAGTCGCGTCTCCGGGCAGGCGGACGACCACCGCGGCCTCGCCGCCGTTCGCGAAGAAGTCGGCCACGGCCAGGGTCAGGGGATAGGCCCGATCAGCCGGGCCGTAGGCGGCTTCGAAGGCCGCCTGGCCGTCGACAGGCGCGGCGACGCCTGCCGGACCGTGGCCGGTCCGACCGACGAAGGCCGTCACCGCCGTGGGCAGGCCCAAGATCGGCTGCACCGGGGCGATCTCCTGGACGTACACGCCCGGGGTCTTCATTTGCGACATCGAAGCTACTCCATACTCGACGCCGCAACCTCCGATAGCCACACCCGGCTTGGCAAGGCTTCAGGCGGCCTCGGGCGGAGCAAAGGCCGCCAGCAGCGCTTCCTCGCCGGCGATCAGCGCCGCATAGGCCGGCCGGGCCAGGATGGCGTCGGTATAGGCCCTGGTGCGCGGCCAGCGCGACAGGTCCAGCTTCAGGTGGCGCAGGTTGGCGAAGGGGCTGGCCACGGCGATGTCGGCCAGGGTCAGGCGATCCTCGAGCAGGAACCCGCCCGCGTCCGGCACGATGCGCTCCAGATAGTCGAGCACCGGCGGCAGTTCCTCGGCCTCGGCCCTGGCGGCCACGGCCTCGTCACCGGGCCGGCGCATGAAGCGCGGCGCGACGATGCGGTTGAAGAAGATCTTGCCGGCCGCCGCCACCAGGATGGTGTCGACATATTCCTCGAACCACACGGCCCGGGCGCGAGCGCGGGCCTCAGCCGGGATCAGGTTCGGCTCCGGATGCAGGGCTTCCAGGTAGGTGATGATCGCTGTGGAGTCCGAGATGCGGAAATCGCCGTCCTGGAAGCCCGGGATCTTCCGAAACGGGCTGCACTCGGCGAACTCGGGGTCCAGGGTCCCGGGCGGCGACACCCGGTTCTCCAGCTTCAGCCCTTTCTCGGCCCCGAAGGCCAGGGTCTTGCGCACATAGGGCGACAAAGACGAACCGAAGACGATCATGAGCGAGCCTCCCCTGACATATTTGGGAGGCTCATAGTTCACCGAACAGGTTTCTTTTCAAGACCCACCTTCGGCGGGCCTCGAAGCGATCAGTCCTCTGCGCCGTCGGCCACGTCGTCGGCGCCGTCTTCCACGTCGTCCGGGAAGCTGGTCGGATCGCCCTCCATCGGCAGGCGCAGGCGATAGACGCCCCGGAATTTCTCGGGATTGGCCGGCTTGTTGTGGCGCAGGATGACGATCTTGCCTTCCTTGGCCAGTTCGACGGCGTCGGTGCGGATATGGCCCAGCAGGCGCTGCCAGCGCTCGGGCTGGATGGCCTTGGCCACCGACATCGGGTCGATGGACTTGCCGGCCGGAAGGCCAGCCAGTTGCGAGAGGATGGTGTCTTGGATCGGGGTGGTCATGGGAAAAGCCATGCCACGGTTCGGGCTTCGACGTAAGCGGGCGGCTTGCCTCGACGCACCGAGGGGGCTTAGCTGGACCGCAATAACAACGAGAAACTACGGGAGCGCAGGGCATGGACGGCGGCAACGAGATCGTCAGCGGGCCGAGGCTGATCGAGGACGGCGAGTGGGCCGGCTGGCGCACCTGGGCGGGGCTGGATCCGTTCGAGGACCGGACCGGGCCGTTCTACTTCCGCGAGGACGAGGGCAAGGTGCGCTGCGCCTTCCGCGCCGAGCCGCGCCACATGAACGGCGGCGGCTTCATGCACGGCGGCTGCATGCTGACCTTCGCCGACTTCTCGCTGTTCGCCATCGCCTGGCGCGAACTCGACAACGCCAAGGCCGTCACCGTCTCGCTGAACGGCGACTTCGTGGGCCCGGCCAAGGCCGGAGACCTGGTGGAGGCGACCGGCGAGGTGGTCCGCGCCGGCGGCTCGATGATCTTCGTGCGCGGCCTGCTGACCACCGGCGGCCAGCCGATGCTGACCTTCTCCGGCGTGATCAAGAAGATCTGGACGATGGGCGGACCCGCCTAGGGCGGCGCGTTACGCCCCGTCCGCCAGCCGCTTGGCCTGGGCCACCCAGGCGTCGCGCTCGGCGCGGCCCTTGAGACTCAGGAGCTTGTCGAAGCTGTCGAGCTCATCGGCGCTCCAGGCGGCGATCTGGCTGAAACGGGTGACGCCCAGGTCGGCCAGCGAGGCGGCCAGCTTGGGGCCTATGCCGACCAGCAGGGTCAGGTCGTCGGCCGCCGCCTTGGCGGTCTCGACCAGCGGGGCGGCGACCTTTTCGACGGTCTCGATCGGCTTGGTCACGGCTTCGGCGACGGGCTCGGGAACGGTCTCGACGACGGCTTCGACCACCTCGGCCGAGGCTTGGACGACGGCCGGCGGAACTTCGGCGGCGGCCTCGACGACCTCCACGGTCGCCGTCGCCACGGTCTCGACGACCGGCTCCACCTCGGCCGCCACGGCCTCGACCACCTTGACCGGCGCCTCGACCAGGGCCGGCGCGGGCTCGTCGATCACGCCGCGCGACACCGGCTCGGGCGCGATGGCGATCAGGGCTTCGAGGTTCACCGCCTCGCGCCAGCGGTTGGACCACCACCACCAGGCCGCGCCCGCGGCGGCCGCTCCGCCGAACACCGCCCACAGGGGCGAGGCCGCGCCCAGCAGCACGTTGGTCGAAGGGGTCTGGGAACTTTCGGAAGACGAGGGCGGGAAGGACGAGGAAACCATGGCCGTTCACTCCGTCGATCGAGATTGTGCGGCGCAGCATAGCATGGAACGCCGTTTCGCAAGCGCAAAAATGCTACCCTTGCGTCAGCCTGCCAGAAGCATCGAGCAGGCCGCGCCCGCCAGCATCATCACCGCCACCAGGGCCAGGATCGGCAGCCGGATGGCGAAGGTCAGGCCGCAGGCGAGCGCCACCAGGCCGAGAGCGGCCGGATCGAGACTGGCGAGGTCGGGCAGCGTCGCCCTGAACGGCCTCCAGGCCGCCTCGTTCCCCGTCCGAAACAGCAAGTGAACGGCGAACCATAGCGCCAGGCTGGCGATCACCCCGACCACCGCCGCGCCGACCCACGACAAGGCCGCGACCGCCCGGGCATGGCCCCGCAGCCGCTCGACGAACGGTCCGCCGGCGAAGATCCACAGGAACGACGGCGCGAAGGTCGCCCAGGCCGCCATCAGCCCGCCAAGCACGGCCATCGGCCAGGCCAGGGTGGGATCGGCGTCGCGCCAGGCGGCCACGAAGCCGACGAAGACGAAGACCAGCACCAGCGGCCCCGGCGTGGTCTCGGCTAGGCCCAGGCCGTCCAGCATCTGGCCCGGCGTCAGCCAGCCAAGCTCGCCCGATACCTGCCCCACATAGGCCAGGGCGGCATAGGCGCCGCCGAAGCTGACCACCGCCAGGCCGCTGAACACCGCCCCGATCTGGGCCAGGGCCGAACGCGGCGCGAGCAGGAAGGCCAGGGCCACCGGGCCCAGCCAGGCGGCCAGGCATACCAGCGCCGCCCTCCCCGCGCCTTTCAGCGGCGGGATCTCGACATCGGTCGTGACCGCCCCGTTTCGCGCACCCCACAGCCAGCCGCCCAGGCCGGCGACCAGGATCACCAGCGGAAACGGCGCGATGGTGAAGGTCAGGGCCAGGAAGGCGAGGATCGCCGCGACGGCGCCGGCCCGTCCACGCGCCGCGCGCCCGGCCATGCGCAGCAGGGCTTGCAGCACCAGCGCCACCACCGCCGCCTTCAGCCCCAGCAGCACCGGCGCGGCCCATCGCGCCTGGCCGTGGACGACATAAAGCGCCGAAAGCCCGAGCATCGCCGCAAGGCCCGGCAGCACGAACAGCAGCCCCGCCGCCAGCCCGCCGCGCACGCCGTGCAGCCGCCAGCCCAGCCAGGTGGCCAGTTGCTGGGCCTCGGGGCCCGGCAGCAGCATGCAGAAGCTCAAGGCGTGGGCGAAGCGGTCCTCGTCGACCCATCCGCGCTTTTCGACCACCTCGCGATGCAGCAGGGCGATCTGCCCGGCCGGTCCGCCGAAACCCAGGCAGCCGACCTTGAACCAGACGGCGCAGGCCTGACGAAGGCTCGGCGCCGTGCTCACAGGATCAGGCGCGCCAGATGCGGGCGGCCGCGCCGGGCTCGCCCAGGCGTTCAGCCAGGAAGGTGGTGATCTCGCTGACCCTCGGCTCGATCGCCGCCGGGGCGCCGACCAGCACCATAGCGCTGCCGTTCATCTTCATCGGGTCTCGCAGGGGCCGCAGGCGAAGCTCGGCCACTAGCGCGTCATCGGTGACGTTTTCTAGCGCGCGGATGAAGGCGTCGAAGGTCTCCAGGTCCTTCAGCGGCGTCCAGATGGCCAGCACCGCGCCCGGATCGACCTTGCGCACCGCCCGCACCGTGGCCACGCACTGGGCGTAGTCGTCGGGACGCTCGAACGGCGGGTCGATCAGCACGAAGGTGCGCCCGCCGCGCCCGGCGCGCGCCTCGGCCGTGGCGTAGCCGTCGGCCTTCAGGCCCTGGGCGAAGGCATAGGGCCCCAGCACCTTGCGCAACTGGTCGAAGTCGTCGTCGCGCAGCTCGCAGGCGGTGTAGCGGTCGCTGCGCCGCAGGGCGCGGGCGATCAGCAGCGGCGAGCCGGGATAGAGCGGCGCGTCGGCCGCGCCGACGTTCAGCTCTTCCACCGCCTTCAGCAGGGGCGCGAACGGCGCGGGCGCATCGCCCTCGGCCAGCAGGCGGCCGATGCCGGCGGCGGCTTCCTTGGATTTCTGGGCCATGTCGCCGCGCAGGTCGTAGGCCCCGGCGCCGGCGTGGGTGTCGATCACCGCCAGCGGCGACTCGTCCACGGTCAGGGCTTCGAGCAGGGCCAGCAGGATCGCGTGCTTCTGCAGGTCGGCGAAGTTGCCGGCGTGAAAGGCGTGGCGGTAGTTCATCGAAGCTCCCCGGAACGGACGAACCCTCTACCACGTTGGCCGGGATTGGGTTGGGAGCGAACGCATGACCCGGCATTTTTCCGTCTTCGGCGCGCGGTGAGCGCCGTGGCCCGCGACACCAACGAGACCCAGGCGGCCGAGAAAGTCCTGCTGGCCTATGTCAACGACCAGGAACAGGGCCTTACCCGTCTCGGCAGGCCCGGCCGTTTCGCCTATGCCGACGCCGATGGCCGGCCGGTCAAGGACGAGGCGACGCTGGAGCGCATCCGCGTCCTCGCCATCCCGCCGGCCTGGACGGGCGTCTGGATCTGCCCCGATCCCAACGGCCACATCCAGGCGGTCGGCCGCGACCAGAAGGGCCGCAAGCAGTACCGCTATCACCCAGACTGGCGGGCCGACCGCGACGCGCGCAAGTACGAGCGGATGGCCGCCTTCGGCCGAGCGCTGCCGCGCCTGCGCAAGCGGGTGGAAGCCGACCTCTCCCGTCGCGGCCTGCCCCGCGAGAAGGTTCTGGCCGCGGTCGTGCGCCTGCTGGAACTGACCCTGATCCGGGTCGGCAACGACGAATACGCCAAGGCCAACAAGAGCTTCGGCCTAACCACCATGCAGAAGCGCCACCTGAAACTGGCCGGCGGCGGGGCGATGTTCGAGTTCAAGGGCAAGAGCGGCAAGGTCCACCGCACGGGCTTTCGCGATCGACGCCTGGCGCGCATCGTCCGCGCCTGCCAGGACCTGCGGGGACAGCGCCTGTTCCAGTATCTCGACGAGGATGGCCAACGTCGCTCGATCGAGAGCCACGACGTCAACGACTACATCCGCGCCGTGGCCGGCGAGGACTTCTCGGCCAAGGACTTCCGCACATGGTACGGCTCGCTGGCGGCGCTCGAGGCGCTGAGCCTCCAACCCGCCCCGGCCAGCAAGACCGAGGCGAAGAAGGCCCTGAACCTCTGCATCAAGGCCGTGGCGGGCCTGCTGGGCAACACCCCGGCCGTCTGCCGCGCCGCCTATATCCATCCCCGCGTGCTCGAAGCCTTCGAGGCCAGCGCCCTGCCCAGGCGACGGGCGAGTTCGGCCAGGGCGCGGGAGCTGGCGCTGCTGAGGCTGGTGGCCGCCTAGCTGCGCCGATGGGCCGCCAGCGCTCTCTCCAGCTCCTCGATCATCCTGTGCTTCAGGCTCTCGGGCGAGACGATCTCCACCGCGTCGCCCCAGGTGAACAGGTGCCAGACCAGTTCCAGCATGCCGCTGGCCCGGAAAGCCACGGTGACGACGCCGTCCGGTCCTTGCGTCACCACCTGGTTCGCGTGGAAGCGCCAGCGCAGCGCGTCCTCGGCCCGTTCGGGCTTGATGCGCAGGACCACGTCCTCGATCTCGCCGTGATAGATGCCGAAGCTCTCGGCGGCGAAGGCCTGCAGCGAGAAGTCGGCCGGCGGCGAGGCCGGCTTGTCCAGGGCTTCGACCTCGCTCATCCGATCCAGGCGGAAGGTGCGCGGGCGCGGACTCTGCCCCTCCAGCGACACCAGGTAGTTGCTGCGCCCAAACAGGATGCCCAGCGGCGTCACCGTGCGCGTGCGCCCCGGCTGGCTGCCGCCCTCGTAGCGGAACGACAGCGCCGTCAGCCCCTTCACCGCAGAGCGGATCTCGGCCAGCACGCCCTGGTCCTCGAACGGGCGCGGACCGGCATGGACGGCGATGGTCTCGGCCTGGACCAGGGCCTCGACGTCGGGGGCCACGCGCCGACGAGCCGACCCCTTCAGGGCCGACAGCAGCTTGCCCTCCAGCGCATACAGCGCCGAGGCTCGCGCCTCCGCGCCCGCGGCGGCGTTGGAATCGGCCGCCGTGCGCAGCGCCGCCAGCTCCTCGGCGGTCGGGGTCTGGAACAGGCTGTCCAGGCCCGATGGAATACGAAAACGGCGGGTGGGCGGGTCCTCGATCGCCTCCATCTGCGGGAAGGCCGACCACACCGCGTCGCGCATGCGCTCGGCGGTCCGCCGCCCCACCTCCATCGCCTGGGCCATCTCGTCCAGGGTCAGCCCCTCGGAAGAACTGGCCAGCCGGCGGGCCAGGTCGAGCAGCTTCGTCGCCTTCTCATGTCTCATTCCGGATCATTACGACCGTTTCTGTCGCAACGCACGTGGAAAAGGGAGCATCGCAATCGTTCGGAGAAACCGACATGAGCCGCCTCGCCTGCCAGCCCTGGCACGTTCGTCCGGTCAGCGCCGCGATGATCTCGGCCGTGCTGGCCTTCGCCGACATCCACCGCGACCTGGGCGGCGGCCGCACCCTGATGCGTCTGAGCCCCGAACGCGCGGCCAAGGCCGACGTGATCCTGCTGCTGGGCGGCGACGCCGAGCGGGCGACCGACGTCGGGCTGGTGTGGAACGACCGCGAGGACCAGCTTGTGCGGGTGATCGACGACGCGGCCCTGCGCGAAACCCGTCTGGCGGCCTGGGAAGAGGCCTTTGACCTGTTCGACGCCGAAGACCACGAGCCCGAGCCGGCCCGCCTCTGCGCGTGACCTTTCCCGACACCGCGCGCCGAGGAACAACTTGAATCTTCGAGCGTGAAAGCCGGGCCGCCAGCCCGGCTTTCTCCGTTTCCGGCAAGGGTTTCAGAGACTAGCCGACACCCGTTGAGTCTAAGGGCCTCATGTCGACATCGAGCTCGATTCAGTCACGCCGGCTGCATCAATCTCGGTTAACAAATCACCACAGTAAACGCGCCGGTAACCGCGACATTTTCACTCAATGTCAAGAAGATTGCGAAACATTGCAGCAGGGCAAAAAGCCCTCCGGCCGTCAAAATGACGTCGGACACCTCAAGAAGGAGTCTTCGTAATGGCGCTGAACAGCATCAACACGAACTCGGGGGCGATGATCGCCCTGCAGAACCTGAACTCGACCAACAACGAGCTCGGTGTCACCCAACAGCGGATCAACACCGGCAAGAAGATCGGCTCCGCCAAGGACAACGGCGCCATCTGGGCCACCGCCAAGAACCAGTCGGCCACTTCGTCCTCGATCAACGCCGTGAAGGACTCGCTGCAACGCGGTCAGTCCACCATTGACGTCGCCCTGGCCGCCGGCGACACCGTGACCGACCTGCTCGGCAAGATGAAGGAAAAGGCCCTGGCCGCTTCCGACACCTCGCTGAACACCGCGTCGTTCAACGCGCTGAAGGCCGACTTCAACTCGCTGCGCGACCAGATCACCAAGGCCGTCAGCAACGCCAAGTTCAACGGCGCCAGCATCATCGACGGCAAGACCACCAAGCTGACCTACCTGGCCAACTCGGACGGGTCGGGCATCACGGTCAACTCCAAGACCCTGTCGCTGGCCGGCATCGGTCTGAGCACCACGACCACCTTCACGACCGCCGCCGCGGCCAAGACGATGATCACCACCATCGACACGGCCCTGCAAACGGCGACCAACAAGCTGGCCTCGCTGGGCACCAGCTCGACCGGTCTGGACACCCACCTGAACTTCGTCGGCAAGCTGCAAGACAGCCTCGACGCCGGCGTGGGCAACCTGATCGACGCCGACCTGGCCAAGGAAAGCGCCAAGCTCCAAGCCCTGCAGACCAAGCAGCAGCTGGGCATCCAGGCGCTCTCGATCGCCAACCAGTCGTCGAGCTCGATCCTGAGCCTGTTCCGCTAAGCGGAACCGACGACCAAGACTACCGGGGCGGGCCGCCTTGGCCCGCCCCACTCTTCGCGCCGAGGCGCGACGGGCTCGAGCACGGCTCGCCCAAACTTTTTCCATAAATTGTATTTCGTGACGCTTCTTGCATAGCGAGCAGCCGCACCGATGCCCGAAAACCGACGGCGGATCGACGCCTCTGGCCACGCCCCTGTGGTCGCCGGCATAACGGAGCTGCCTTATGAGCACCGACTGCACCCTGCAGATCATCAACATGACCGGTCACCCGGTCAGCATCACGACCACGCTCGTCAACGCTAAGGACTGGGCCCAGCCCGGCGAACAGAACCCCCTGGTGTTCAGCGGCGGCCAAATCCCTCCATACGGAAGGACTGACGCCAGCCCGCAGGCGCTCGTCCAAGGCCATAACTCAGCGGAATTCCGCCTGAGCTTCGCCACGCCGCTGGGCGAAGTCGGCACGCTGGCTGACGTGCGGCCTGTCACCGCGCCCGACCTGGCCAAGAACATGGGCTGCCGGAAGGGCTACCTGCCCACGTTCGGCGACGCCGCGCCCCATTTCCAGGTGCTGGAAGCCCAGCACCCCGCCTCCCCCGACGCGAGCGACGGCAAGCTGACTATCGTCCTGATCCCGAAGATCGATCCCAAGACCTGGATGTCGAAGCTTCCCGGCGACTGCCATCTGCGCGACGTCAACCTGCCTGGCTCTCACGACGCCGGCACCGCCGCCTACATCATCCCCCTCAGCCGCTGCCAGGACCTGTCGATCGGCGAACAGCTCGACAAGGGCGCCCGTTATTTCGATATCCGCCTGGATTCCACCTACCCGCTCGAGATCATCCACGGCGCTTCGAACACCGGGAAGTATTTCGAGAAGGACTGCCTCGCGCCGATGGCCGAGTTCCTCAAGCACCGGGGAACCGAGGAAACGATCGTGATGTGCATAAACTCCGGCGCCGAGGACTACTTCCACGACAGCGTCATCAGCCTGGTGCGCCGCGCGCTGAACAACACCTTCGGCGGCGACAGCTGGCTCGAACACTTCGAAATCGACACCCACCAGAAACCCCTGAAGGACCTGCGGCAGAAGATCGTCTTCATGCGGCGCTATCCGTTCGACAAGGCCAGCACCAAGTATCTCCACTGCCGCGGCATCGAGATGATCGACTTCAAGAACCTGAGCGGCTCGGACACCTTCAAATGGCCGGATGACAGCGACAGCTTCACCGAAGCGGGCGGATACCTGCTCAACTCGGCGGGCGAACCCTATGCGATCCAGGATCGATATGGCCTCAACTCGTTCCCGGTCGCCGACAAGATCGCCTTGATCGAGAGGTACATGAACAGCTGGCGGCCGGGCGTGTGGTTCCTGAACTTCCTCAGCGGCTCGAACGCGGCGATACTCCCACGCGGCGTCGCCGAGGGCTTCTACATGATCAACGCCCACATCTTCGACTACATCATCGAAAACGGGGTCATGCCCTACGGCACCCTGCCCATGGACTTCATGACCCAGCCCGAAGGCCTGCTGGACCTGATGATCGCCAGCAACCAGAAGCTCTTCGTCAAATGAGCCGGCGGCCGGCTCCGGCGTCTAGCGCGCCGGGGCCGGTCCCAAGGCCTTGCCCATCCGCGCCAGCGGCACGTCGTAGCCCTTCGACGTCGGCGCGGTGAACGGCTCGATCAGCGTATAGCCGCAGGCCTCGTACAGCGGCACGCCGCCCATGGTCGCGGCCATCTCGGCGCGGGTGAAGCCCTCGCCCGCCGCCGCCTGCTCGCAGGCCGCCAGGATCATCCGACCCACGCCCTTACGCACGTGATCGGGGTGAGTATACATCGCCCGCACGCGGGCGGCGTCGCGGGCCGGGTCCAGCATGGCCGCGTCGCGCCCCGCCGAGTGGTCGCCGCCGAACAGGGTCGCGCGACGGCTCCAGCCTCCGCAGCCGGCGATCTCGCCCCTGCCCTCGCACGAGAAGTCCTCGACGACGAAATAGGTGCCGTCGGCGATCAGCTGGCTGTCCAGGCCCATGACCTCGAACGAGGCCTCCACGCCTTCCGGCGGCAGGAACGGCGTCAGCAGTTCGGCGATCGCCGCGTTCATCAGCGCGGTCAGGACGGGGATGTCCTCGGGCCTGGCCAGGCGCAGGGTCAGATCGGTCATGGGTCCGACATAACCCGGCCCGGCGCTGGTGCAAGACCCGGCGCCCTATCTCGCGGCCGTCCGCCTCGGCTAACCTGCCCGGCGACGGAGCCGACGCCGTCGAGTCGCCGACACCCTCCCCGGGGGACCTGATGTACCGCAACACCACCTTCGCCGCCCTGGTCCTGGCCGGGGCCGCCCTGCCCGCCGCCTCGGCCCTGGCCGCGCCCCCGCCGGGCAAGACGCTCTACGACGACAACTGCGCCGCCTGCCACCAGGCCAGCGGCAAGGGCGTCAAGGGCGCCTATCCGGCCCTGGCCGGCGCGCCGCTGGTCCAGGGCGACGCCAAGCCCCTGCTTTCCATCGTGCTGAACGGCAAGAACGAGATGCCCGGCTTCAAGGACGACCTCACCGACGCCGACCTCGCCGGGCTGCTGACCTATGCGCGCACGTCTTGGGGCAACAAGGGCAAGGCGATCACGCCGGCCGAGATCGCCGCCGCGCGTCGGCGGAAATAGGGCCCGGACGCGCGGCGAACTATTTTCGCCGAAAACTTCATGACAACGTTGTCACGCGCAGCGAAAGCCGCTATATAGGTCCTGCCCTTCCTGGGCGTTTCCTCCCAATTCACTGGGCCGCCTTCTTCTCCTGGAGGGCGGCTTTTCTTTTGCCCGCGATCAGGCCGTCCGGACCTTGCCGTCCTCGACCGTCACCGGCCAGGGCGTCAGGCGGCCGCCGGCGCACGGTCCGCCCAGGCACGCCCCGTTCTCGATGGCGAACACCGCCCCATGCCAGGAACAGGCGATCATGCCGCCATCCGGCGTCAGGTACTGGTCCAGCTGCTGCGCCAGCGGCAGGCCGGCGTGCGGGCAGCGGTCGACATAGCCGAACACCGCCTCGCCTCGCCGCACCACGAAGCCGTGGAAGCGGTTCTCGCCGATCTGCAGCACGTAGTTGCGCGCCGCCCCGTCGGCGATCAGGTCCAGCGGGCCAAGATTGATCCCGGCCCGCGTCGACCAGACGCGTCCGCCCTTTTCGATCTGGGGGACGGCGGCGTCTTGCGTCAAACCCGCTCGACCGTCTGTTCGATGGCGCCGAAGATGGTGTGGCCCTTGGCGTCCTTCATCTCGATGCGGACGGTGTCGTCGCCCATCAGGAACGGCGTCTGCGGGGCGCCGTGCAGGATGGTCTCCACGGTCCGCACCTCGGCCAGGCACGAATAGCCCAGGCCGCCCTGCGCGATCGGCTTGCCAGGACCGCCGTCGGCGTCGCGGTTCGAAACCGTGCCCGAACCGACGATGGTGCCGGCCGACAGGGCCCGGGTCTTGGCCGCATGGGCCACAAGGGTCCCGAAGTCGAAGGTCATGTCGACGCCGGCGTCGGCGCGGCCGAAGTCCTGGCCGTTCAGCTCGATCAGCAGCGCGCCATGCAACTTGCCGTCCTTCCAGCCCGGCAGGGCGTCGGGCGACACCGCCGTCGGCGAGAAGGCGCTGGCCGGCTTGGACTGCACGAAGCCGAAACCCTTGGCCAGTTCGGCCGGGATCAGGTTGCGCAGGGAGACGTCGTTGCACAGCATGACCAGGCGGATGGCCGCCAGGGCCTCCTCGCGGCTGGCTCCCAGCGACACGTCGCCGACGATGACGGCGACCTCGCCTTCCAGGTCGCAGCCCCAGGCCGCGTCGGCCAGCGGGATGGTGTCGCGGGGGGCCAGGAAGCCGTCCGACGCGCCCTGGTACATCAGGGGATCGGTCCAGAAGCTTTCCGGCATCTCCGCGCCGCGCGCCTGGCGCACCAGCTGCACGTGATTGACGTAGGCGCTGCCGTCCACCCACTGGTAGGCGCGCGGCAGCGGGCTCAGCGCGTCGTGCTCGTGAAAGCGCTCCTTGGGCACGCCGCCGTGCTCGAGGCTTTCGGCCAGCCCGCGCAGCAAGGGCTCACAGCGCTCCCAGTCGTCGAGCGCGGCCTGCAGCGTCGGCGCGATCGTCCCGGCGTCTGTGCACCAGGCCAAGTCGTTCGACACCACGACCAGCCGGCCGTCGCGGCCGCCCTTCAGAGACGCGAGCTTCATTCGGCGCTTCCTCTTCCTGTTCTGGTTACGGCAGGCGGGCCTTGGGAAACCCGTCCCAGCACGCATCATAGTCGGCCTGAAGCGCGCGATGCTCCAGCGCGAACTTCGTCGGCGCGATCACCCAGCGGCTCTCGAACATGAAGGCCAGGGTGTTGTCGATCTTGTGCGGGCCAAGCTCGGCGTCGACGGCCTTGCGATGGCTGGCCACGTCGGGGCCGTGATCGCTCATGCAGTTGTGCAGGCTCGCGCCGCCCGGAGCGAAGCCGCCTTCCTTGGCGTCATAGGCGCCGTGCACCAGGCCCATGAACTCGCTCATCACGTTGCGGTGGAACCAGGGCGGGCGGAAGGTGTGCTCGGCCACCATCCAGCGCGGCGGGAAGATCACGAAGTCCACGTTCGCCGTCCCGGGCGTGTCGCTGGGCGAGGTCAGCACCGTGAAGATCGACGGGTCCGGATGATCGTAGCTGACCGTGTTGATGGTGTTGAATCGCGCCAGGTCATAGCGGTACGGCGCGAGGTTGCCGTGCCAGGCCACCACGTCCAGCGGGCTGTGATCCCACTGCGCGGCCCACAACTGGCCCTGGAACTTCTGGATCACCTGCGTCGGCGCATCCACGTCCTCGAAGGCCGCCACCGGCGTTTCGAAGTCGCGCGGATTGGCCAGGCCGTTGGAGCCGATCGGCCCAAGTTCCGGCAGGCGCAGGGCCGCCCCATGGTTCTCGCAGACATAGCCACGCGAGGGCCCGTCCACCTCGACGCGGAAGCGCACGCCGCGCGGAATCACCGCGATGTGGCCGGGTCCAGCCTTCAGGCGGCCCATCTCGGTCACCAGGGTCAGCACGCCCTGCTGCGGCACGATCAGCAGCTCGCCGTCGGCGTCGTAGAACACCCGGTCCTTCATGGAGGCGTTGGCGAGATACAGGTGCACGCCCATGCCGGCCTGGGCCGCCACGTCGCCGTTGCCGGCCAGGGTCACCAGGCCATCGACGAAATCGGTCGGCTCGGCGGGGATCTCGATGGGGCTCCAGCGCAGGCGGTTGGGCGTCGCCGGACCGTCGAAGGCGCTGGTCAGGCGCGGTTGATCGTAGGGCTGGTACGGTCCGTGCCCGGCGCTGGGCCGCAGGCGGTAGAGCCAACTGCGGCGGTTCTCGTGCCGGGGCGCGGTGAAGGCCGTGCCGGAGATCTGCTCGGCATAGAGGCCGAACGGCACGTGCTGCGGCGAGTTCTGCCCGACCGGCAAGGCGCCGGTCACGGCCTCGGTGGCGAAGTGGGCGCCGAAGCCGGTCTGGTAGCGGAGGTCCATGTGCGTTTCCGTGCCTTTTCCCAGCACTTTTTCTCTCGTCATCCCGGAAGCCTCGAAGAGGCTATCCGGGACCCAGGGGCCGTACGCACCGCCCTTGGGTCCCGGCTCTACGCTACGCTTCGGCCGGGATGACGACGAAGGTATTTTTGCGCGAACGCCTTACGCGTCGACCGTGATCACGCCGCGGCGGATCTGGTCCAGCTCGATGCTCTCGAACAGGGCCTGGAAGTTGCCGTTGCCAAAGCCCTCGTTGCCCTTGCGCTGGATGATCTCGAAGAAGATCGGGCCGAACAGGTTCTCGGTGAAGATTTGCAGCAGGAGGCCCTCGTCGCCGACATTTCCGTCGATGAGGATGCGGTTCTTGCGCAGGCGCTCCAGGTCCTCGCCGTGGCCGGGCACGCGCTTGTCGACCAGCTCGTAATAGGTCTCGATGGTGTCCTGAAGCTTCACGCCGCGGGCGCGCAGGCGCTCGACGGTGTCATAGATATTCTCCGTCGTCAGGGCCAGGTGCTGGATGCCCTCGCCGTTGTACTGGCGGATGAACTCCTCGATCTGGCTCTTGTCGTCCTGGCTCTCGTTCAGCGGGATGCGGATGGCCTTGTCGGGCGCGATCATCGCCTGGCTGAACAGGCCCGTGGCCTGTCCCTTGATGTCGAAGTACTTCTGCTCCTCGAAGCCGAAGACCTGATTGTAGAAGGTCGACCAGGTGCGCATCTGGCCGCGCTTGACGTTGTGGGTCAGGTGGTCGAGCAGATCCAGGCCCACCGAATTGGCCGCTTCGGCCTCGGCCGCGCCAGGAACCGGCGTCCAGGCGTCGTAGATGCTCCCCTCGCCTTCGACGAGATAGAGCAAGGACCCGCCGATGCCTTCCAGCACCTTGGCGTCGGCTCCCAGCACCGAGCGGCTGGCGTCGGCGGCCTTCGCCCCGCGCTTCAGTGCGTCTTCGAAAGCCTGCTCAGCGTCGCCGACGCGGAAGGCCATGCCGTTGGCAGACGGACCGTGGGCGGCGCGGAAGTCGGCGACCTGGCCGGCGGCTTCCTCGTTGACCAGCAGGTTGATGCGGCCCTGCTTGTAGCGGGTCACGGCCTTGGTCGGGTGGACGCTGGCGGGCACGAAGCCCAGTTGCTCGATGATCGCCTTCATCGCCGCCGGATCGGGGCTGGTGAATTCGACGAACTCGAAGCCGTTCAGGCCGAGGGGGTTGTCGGACGTGACGGGCATGGAAGCCTCCCTAAGGCTCGTTGTCGTTATTACGGGACCAGCGCGGCCGGCAGGCCGGCGATCAGGCGGTCGTTGTCGGCCGGCCGGCCGATGGTGATGCGCACCCAGCCGCCCTTGACGGGCGTCGGACGGACGATGAGCCCTTCGTGCAACAAACGCATGGCCGTGGCTTCGGGGCCAGCGGGGGTGCGCAGGAAGACGAAATTGGCTTCGGAGCGGGTGTATTCGACACCCATCTCGTCCAGCGCCGCCTCGACGCGGGCGCGCTCGGCCAGGGTAAGGGCGACGGTCGAGGCCAGATGCTCGCGATCCTCCCAGGCGGCCAGGGCGGCGGCCTGGCTGACGGCGGTGACGTTGAACGGCGGGCGCAGGCGGTCGAGATAGGCGATCAGTTCTTCCGACGAGGCGATGCCGTAGCCCACCCGCATGCCGGCCAGGCCATAGGCCTTGGAGAAGGTGCGCGCCGCAATCCAGGGACCACCCCAGGCCTCCAGCACGGCCAGCATGTCGTAGGTCTCGAAATATTCGCGATAGGCCTCGTCGACGAACACCAGGGTGGACTTCGGGGTGGCGGCCAGCACCGTCTCGACGGCTTCCTTCGACAGGGCGTTGCCGGTCGGGTTGTTAGGCGTGCAGAGGATCAGAAGCTTCGGCCCCTTGGCGGCCGCCGCGGCCACGGCCGGGACGTCGAGGTCGAAGTTCGGCAGACGCGGCACGTCGACGATGGTCGCCTCGGCGCAGCGGGCGAAGATGTCGTAGGCCGGGAAGGTCGGCGAGGAGAGCAGGATCTCGTCCCCCGGCGCCAGTACGGCGCGGAACACGTAGTCGATCAGGGCCTCGGAGCCCGGCGACACGACGATGCGGTTCGAGGAAACGCCCAGGCGCTGGCCGATGGCCGCGCGCAGCGTCTCGCAATAGGGGTCGGGATAGATCTGCGGCTCGGCCACGGCGGCCATCACCGCGTCGGCGACCTTGGGGCTGGCGCCCAGCAGGTTCTCGTTGCTGGCCAGCTTGGCGAAGTCTGACAGGCCCGTGCGGCGACCGGCCTCCGCCAGGGTCATGCCGGCCTTGTAGGCCACGACGCCGTCGAGGGCGGCGCGCATCGGCGTCTGGGCGGGAGCTTGGGGCTTGCGATCGAGAACCAGCATGACGGCCGCTCCGGAAGTCGGGGATACGGCCGTCAGGATAGGTCAGGCATGGAGACGCGTTGTGGCGATGATGACCGGCACAGAGACCGAATGGGTCATTTTATGACCTGAAATCTTCGAAACTCACCACACGAAAAGCCCTTCCGCCTTGATGGGGGAAGGGTTGGGATGGGGGTGGAGCCGCGTGTTCAACCTTCACCGCCGCATCAGAACCAAACGCCGCAGTCACCCCCATCCCCGCCCCTTCCCCATCAAAGGGGAAGGGGGATCTTGGCCTACTCCAGGTAATCCAGCGGCAGGGCTGTGGAGTCCTTGATGGTCTCCAGCACGAAGCTCGACTGGATGTCCTTGACCGCCGGCATCTTCAGCAGCCGTTTCATCGTGAATTCGGCGTAGGCGTCCAGGTTCGGGGCCACCACGCGCAGCAGGTAGTCGTAGCTGCCCGTCATGGCGTGGCAGCCGACCACCAGGGGCTCACGCAGGATGGCCTCCTTGAAGGCTTCGGCGGCCGCCTCGTTGTGGCGATCGACCGCGACCTCGACATAGGCCAGCAGGTCCAGCTTGGCCTTGCGCCGGTCCAGGAGGGCCACATAGCCGCTGATCAGGCCGGCGGCCTCCAGCTGCTTGACCCGGCGCAGGCACGGGCTAGGCGACAGCCCCACCCGATCGGCCAGCTCCACATTGGTGACCCCGCTGTCGCGTTGCAGGACGTCGAGGATCTTCTTGTCTGTGCGCGTGAGCTTCATCGTGACCGGATCAGCTGATTTGGCGGCAGTATATGACGAGTTTGCTCTGCGATCCTCCCCCAGAAGGGGGAGGTGGCCCGAAGGGCCGGAGGGGGAAGTGACTGCCGAATTCAACGCAGCCAGCCCACAAGCCACTCCCCCCCCCCTCAGTCGCTCCGCGACAGCTCCCCCTTCAGAGGGAGCACCTAAGCCCCAGACAGCAAAACGCCCGGGCCAGAGGACCCGGGCGCTTCGACTTACGCTTTACGCTTACTGTTACGCTTACTGGTACTAACTCGGTGTTCAGTTGGCCAGGCGACGCAGGAACGACGGGATCTCGAGATCCTCGCCGTCGTCGGCCTGGGGCGGATCGATCGGCTGCATTTGCGGACGGGCCGAACCGGTCTGGCGGGCCTGCGGCTGCGGGGCCGGCTCGTAGCGTTGCTGGCGACCGCCGCCGAACAGGCTCATCCAGCCGCCGCTCTTCTGCTGACGGCGATCCTCGTAGTGATCGCTGTACAGCGGCTCGTCGTCGGCCTCGGCGACCATCGGGTCGACGATGCGGGTGACGCGCGGCGCGGGGGCCGGCTCATAGACCGGTTCCGGCTCGTAGGCGGCTTCCGGCTGGGCGTAGAGGTCGGCCTGGGCGTGCGGCTGCGGGGCCGGCTCGTAGGCCGGTTCCGGATAGGCCGTGGCGGTCGGGCGTTCGATCGGACGGGCTTCGTAGCGCGAACCCGGGCGGATTTCCGGCTGGGCCGGAGCCTGGGCGACCGGCTGCGGAGCGGGTTGCGGAGCCGGCTGCGGGGCGGGACGCGAGGTCTCGGCCAGCAGCGGCGGGGCCTGGGTGTTGCGGGCGACCGGCTTGGGCTCGATCTGCTGGATCGAGGCGCCGTCCATGCCGGTGGCGACCACCGACACGCGGATCACGCCGTCCAGCGACGGGTCGAAGGCCGCGCCGAAGATGATGTTGGCTTCCGCGTCGACCTGATCCGAGATCGCGTTGGCGGCCTCGTCCACTTCGAGCAGGGTCATGTCCATGCCGCCGGTCACGTTGACCAGCACGGCCTTGGCGCCCTTCAACGACACTTCGTCGAGCAGCGGGTTGGCGATGGCGTTCTGGGCGGCCATCAGGGCGCGGTCTTCGCCGGTGCCCTCGCCGGTGCCCATCATCGCCTTGCCCATCTCGGTCATGACCGTGCGGACGTCGGCGAAGTCGAGATTGATCAGGCCCGGCAGCACCATCAGGTCGGTGATCGAGCGCACGCCCGAGTGCAGCACCTGGTCAGCCATGCCGAAGGCTTCGGCGAAGGTCGTGCGTTCGTTGGCGACGCGGAACAGGTTCTGGTTCGGGATGACGATCAGGGTGTCGACGTAGCGCTGCAGCTCCTGGATGCCGGCGTCGGCCAGGCGCATGCGGTGACGGCCTTCGAAGTGGAAGGGCTTGGTCACCACGCCGACGGTCAGGATGCCGCGCTCACGGGCGCACTTGGCGATGATCGGGGCCGCGCCGGTGCCGGTGCCGCCGCCCATGCCGGCGGTGATGAACACCATGTGAGCGCCTTCCAGGTGCTCGCCGATCTCGGGGAAGCTCTCTTCGGCGGCGCTCATGCCCACTTCGGGATGCGCGCCGGCGCCCAGGCCCTGCGTGATCTGCACGCCGAGCTGGATGCGACGGTCGGTCTTGGCGAACTGGAGCTGTTGGGCGTCCGTGTTGGCGACGACGAACTCAACACCCTCGAGGCCCGCCTCGATCATGTTGTTGACGGCGTTGCCGCCCGCGCCGCCGACCCCGAAGACCACGATACGCGGCTTCAGCTCGGTGGTGCGCGGCGCCGAAAGAGAAATAGCCATGGGGACCCTCGCGTCCTTACGCCGAATTCGCCAAATGAACCGACCGCAAGTCGGTAACGCCTCGACGATCGGGTTAACAGAACAACCACCATCGTTAACTGGCGGTTAAAGCCATAATCTGAGTCGGCTGCAGGTCGATCCCGCTTACAGGGAAAAAAGCGAGTTATCCAAAGGAATTGCTTGGAACTCCTTGGTTTACAAGCTGGGCCGGAACCCCTGTGCGGCGGAACGCCGCTGGCCTGTTTTTTGCGTCCAGGCCCTCGGATTCGGGGGCGCGAAACTACACTGTTTGGCCATTCAGGCACTTAGAAAGTTAAACGACAGGGTTAATTCGCCCATTGGGCGAGCCGGGCGATTTGGTCCAGACGAACGAAAACGCCCCGCCCTTTCGGGCGAGGCGCTGACGAATTTCCGCGTCGAGACGAGGGCTTAGAGGTTGTCGCGCAGCCAGGCGGCGGCCTTGGCCACCGGCGAGGCGTTGGGGTCCATCGGGCGCTTGCGCACCTGCCCGCCGCTGAGGGTCTTGGGCGACACCACCTCGCGCGGACCGAAGGCCGTGCGATGCAGCACCCCGGCGGCCGCGCAGAAGGCCGGCCCCGAGGCGGCGTCGGCCAGGTGCGGAACCCGGCGCGGACGGCCAAGGCGCACCGGACGGTCGAACACCCGCACGGCCACTTCGCGCACGCCGGCCAGCTGGCTGGCGCCGCCGGTCAGGACGATGCCCGCGCCCGGCTCCACAGGCGCGCCCGAGGCCTTCAGGCGCTCGCGCAGCAGTTCCAGCGTCTCCTCGACGCGCGGCTGGATGATGCCCTTCAGAAGGGACCGCGGCGCGATGACGGGACCCGCGCCAGGATCGTCGCCCCGCGGCGGGGCCTCGATCATCTCGCGGTCCTCGTTGGCCGAGGCGATGGCGCTGCCGTGCAGGGTCTTGATGCGCTCGGCGCCGGCGACCGAGGTCTGCAGACCGCGCGCGATGTCCTGCGTGACGTGCCCGCCGCCGACGGCCAGGCTGTCGACGTGGCACAGGGCGCCGTTGTTGAACACCGCCACGGAGGTCGAGCCGCCGCCCATGTCGATGCAGACCGCGCCCAGGTCCATCTCGTCCTCTTCCAGGGCCGCCAGGGCCGAGGCGAAGGGCGCTGCGACGATGCCTTCGAACGACAGGTGGGCGCGCTCGACGCAGTGGGCCAGGGTATGGAAGATGTTCTCGTTGACCGAGACGACCAGCAGCTCCAGGCCCAGCGAGCGGCCGAACATGGCGCGCGGGTCGCGGATGCCCTTCTGGCCGTCGACCGACCAGGCGATCGGCAGCAGGTGCACGGGCTTGCGGCCCGGCAGGCGCACCTGGGCCAGGGCCGACGAGATTGCGCGCGACAGGTCGCCGTCCGCGATCGGGCGGGCGCCCAGCGAGACCTGGGTGTGGACGCGGTGGCTGGCCAACTGGCCGCCCGCGGTGCAGACGCTGACGCCCTGGACGCTGACGCCGGCGACCGTCTCGGCGCGCTCCACGGCCTGCGCGATCGCCTGGGCGGCTTCGTCCAGATTGACGATGGCCCCGCCGCGCACGCCGCGCGACTGCACGTAGCCGACCCCGGCGGTCGTCAGGGTGCGGTTGTCACGGTGGACGCCGTCCGCCTTCATGATGAAGCACGTGACTTTCGACGCCCCCAGGTCCACGGCCGCGACCGCGGGCTGACGCACGAGCGTCGCCTTCAGGCCGTCACGGGCCTGTCTCCGGTCCTCAAGTCGCGACATGGTCAGGGTCACCTCAGTCCATCGTTTCTGTTCTTACGCCCCGTTGGCCACCGGCTGCCCGGGCAGCACGGAGTCTCGGGGCCGGATCGCCACCATCTCGGGATCGCGCAGGTCGATGCGCGCGAAGCCGAGATCGAGGATGCGTTGCCGCTGGTCCAGTTGATCCAATTGAATCAACGCGGATTCTTCGTCAATGGCCGGCAGCTGGATCAGCGAGCCATCTTTCAATCGCAGGTCCCAGCGGCGGTCGTCGACGCGCACCAGCGCTTCGAGACGATCGCGCAGGCGCGGCCGGGCGTTGACCGCCGGCAGGATGTTTCCGGCGGCCTGGTCGGCGCCCTGCCCCACCACCAGCGGCAGGTGCGGGAAGCGCGCGGCGTCGGCCTCGCGGATGATGCGGCCCTCGGCGTCGATCACCTTCAGGCGGCCCGAGTGCTGCCACACGGCCAGGGCCGGGCGCTCCTCGACGGCGATCATCACGGTGTCGGGCAGCAGGCGGACCACCTTGGCCGACTTCACCCAGCCCACGCCCTCGACGCGGGACTTCAGATCGACCAGGTCCATGCCCAGCGTCGGCTGGTCCTGGTAGAGACCGCTGGCCTTCAGGATGTCGGCCTGGGCGGTGGCCGAGGCGCCGGTCACGTGCACGGCCTTCAGCTTGAAGCCCAGGTTGGCGAATTCGCCGTCGACGCCATGGACCATCGCCTGGCCCAGGCGCTCGGCGCGGTGGCCGGTGGCCAGGGTGACGACCAGGGCGAGCGCGAGCGCGCCGCCGGCGACGCCCAGGGCCAGGGTCGGCGACACGCCGACGCCGCCGCGCGCGGCATGCAGCTTCCCCGCCGGCTGCTGTTGCTGAGCCGGGCGAGCCTTGTTCGGACCTGCGGGCGCTTCGGCCCGGGGGCGCGCTGGCTTGCGCGGTCCCCCCCGCACTGCCGCGGGCATAAGCGTCCTCCACCATCAGACACTAGAAAAACGGAACCCTTGAGCGCCTCTCCGATCCCGACCGTCGTTCGACGACGGGGCGGTTTCGGGCGAAGCGCCTACGGAGGCGTAGAAAGGCCCGAAGGTCGTTAATGCCGGGATAACGAAGAGGCCGTCGCGTTACGCCTCGGCAACCAAGACGCGCACCATTCTGGGACAGGCGTTAACGCCTTTCCGCCTTGCAGCGCCTGGGTTTACGGCGTGTTTTCCCTGCCTGGGCGGGGCTTTGGGGCGCGATGATGCGGCGCCGCAAATCTGTGGATGAGCACATAAAGTATGAACGGCCGCGCTTTGCGGCGTTTTGACTCACCCGAGGGTCGCGGCGACGCGCCGCACGCGCGGGGAGTGTCTTAGCCTCGCCCGCCATCCCGGCCGAAGCGAAGCGTAGCGCCGGGACCCAGGGGCCGCTGCACTGCGTCGGCGACCGCTGGGAGCCCAACCCAACTGCAATGTCCAGTCCCCCTGGGTCCCGGATAGCCGCTACGCGACTTCCGGGATGACGACATCAGAGGAAACCGCGCGGGATTTCAGTGACCGGCCTGCGCAGGCGCAGCCGCGCCCAGCGCGCGGAAGTCGATGTCGCTGTCGGCCACCAGGTAGATGAAGCTCGTCCAGGCGGCCACGTTCTGGGCCAGTTGGATCGGGTCCACCTTGTCCAGGGTGTCGTCTGCGGTGTGGTGGTAGTCGAAGTAGCGGCTGGCGTCCTGGTTCAGGTTCACCACCGGCACGCCCGCCCCCTCGATGCCGCCGATGTCGGCGCCGCCGTGGGCGGCCGGGTTGCGGTCGTAATAGATCTTCAACGGGCTCAGCACCTGGATGGCCGCCTTCATGGCCGGATGGCCTTCCGAGCCCTTGGGCAGTTGCAGGCTGTAGATGCGGTCGGCGCCCGTGTCGCTCTCGCCGGCCAGGACCAGCTTCTCCAGATTGGACTTGTTGGCCGCCAGGAAGGCGTCGGACGAGCCGCCGCTCTCTTCGGAGCCCCACATCACCACGCGGATGGTGCGCTTGGGATGCTTGGGCAGCTCGCCGATCAGCTTGGCGGCGGCCGTGGTGATGGCGATGCCGGCCGCGTCGTCGAAGGCGCCCGTGCCAACGTCCCAGCTGTCGAGGTGGCCGCCGATGACGATCACCTCCTCGGGCTTTTCCGAGCCCTTGATGTCGGCCGAGATGTTCCAGGCCACGTCGCCGGCGTCGAGGGTCGAGGCCAGCTTCAGCTTGATGCGCAGCGGGCCCTTCTTGGCCAGGCGCTCCAGCTGCTCGGCCTCCGGCACGCCCAGGGCGGCGGCGGGAATGGTGACGACGTCGGCGCCGTTGGTGGTCACGCCCGTGTGCGGCACGGTCGAGCTGGACGTCGAGACCGAGCGGATCAGCAGGGCCACGGCCCCGCGCTTGGCGGCCTCGACCGGACCGGACCGGCGCGAGATGCCCGCGACGCCGTAGCCGGCGCCGTCCTGGGCGCGGACCATCGGCTGGGTGATGACGACGATCTTGCCCTTGATGGCGTTGGCCGGCGCGGCGACCATCTCGGCATAGGTGGAAAACAGCGCCGCCTCGGCCTCGATACCTTCGGCCGGCGTCGGGATCGTGCGGCCCAGGCCCACGATCGAAAGCTTCATCGGATAGGGCGCGACCAGCTCGGCGCTCTCTTCGCCGCGCGTCCACGACGGCTTGGCGAACTGGTCGACCTTGATGTTGCTGAAGCCCAGAGCCTTGAATCTGGCCACGCCCCAGTCCTTGGCGCGCTCCATGCCCGGCGAGCCGACGAGGCGCGGGCCGATGTTGGTGGTCAGGTCTTCAGTGATGTCCCAGGCCAGACGATCGGTCAGGGCCTTGTCGCGCAGCGCCTCGGCGGTCTTGACGTCTTGAGCGTTGGCCGCGCCCACGAGCAGGGCGGAAGCGGCGACGGCGGTCAGCAGGCTGCGGATCATGAGCAGGATTCTCCCCTAAGGCGTGCTTGTCATAGCATCGCTCTTCCGGTGGAGAACCCCGCCCAACGCCCACTTTTGTCAGCAGCCGTCAGCCGGGGCGAAAACCTCGCCCTTCGATAGGCTCAGGGTGAGGTTTTTCTTTCGCCGAACAAGAATGGTCCTCTTCCTGAGCCTGTCGAAGGACGAGGACCAAGCGCTGAGCCGGAATGTCGCCTACGGCCGCGGCGCGGCGCCGAACAGCTTGTCGGCGAAGAGGTCGAGCGCCTTCTGCGACAGGTCGGTGTTGTTGAGGATCACGACGGTGTCGCCTGTGTCGAGCCGGTGGCCGAGCACCGAACGATAGCCGGCCGTTCGTCCGGTCTCCCAGGCCGCCGGCTTGACCTGGCCGTCGATGGTCAGGCTGCGCACCCGCCCGCCCAGCGCATAGTCCTGTTCGGGGACCAGGATGGTCGTCAGGGCCTTGCGCGAGGCCTCGGACAGGAACGGCGTGTCGAAGACGACGTGGGCCGCGACCAGCAGGTCGTCGACCGTGCTGAAGTAGCCGCCGCTGGCGGCCATGACGTCCATGCGCGGATTGGCCCGCCGCGCCAGGGGCGGCCCGGCATAATAGGAGACCGCGACGCCCGGCTCGGCGTCGACGCCGAGGCCCGCCCGGGTGTGGCCCATCTTCAGCGGATCGGTCGTCAGTTCCTTCACCACCGCCAGGAACGGCTTGCCGGTCACGGCCTCGACGATGGCGCTGACCACGAACCAGTTGACCGGGTGGTAGTCGAACTTCGTTCCCGGCGGGAACAGCGGGTCGCCCTGGGCGAAGGCTTTGACGGACTCGGCGGCCGACAGGTTCTTCTTCAGGAGGTCGGGATCGGCCTTCAGGGCCGGCATGAAGCCGTTGGGAATGCCGCTGGTGTTGGACAGCAGGTGGGTCAGCGTCACCGTCCTGCCAGTGTCGGGCCGCTGGTCCGGCAGCCAGGCGGCGATCGGCGCGTCGAGGGAGAGCTTGCCCTGCTCCACCAGCCGCAGCACGGCGATCGTGGTCAGCCACTTCGAGATCGAGGCCACGCAGTAGACGGTGTCACGCGTCGCGGGCTTCTGCGCCTCGATGTCGGCCGAACCGAAGGCGCGGACATAGGACGCCCTGCCCTTGCGCCCGATCATCACCACGCCCTGGAACTTCTGCTCGGCGACGAAGGCGTCGACCACGGGATTCTCGGCCCCCAGCCTGGCCGGCGCGGCCAGCGACAGGCCCGGCGCGGCGCACAGCGCCCCGGCGGCGGCGAACAGGCCGCGACGATCGATCATCGGAAAACTCCCCACAAACCGCCGCCCCCAGCGATGGCGGCGACCCTGGCGCAGCGCAACGCCCAAGTCCCGTTAAGCTTTGGCAATGAGCGAACATTGGCATTCGACGAGAAGCGCTCTAGGTCTGGTGGCGACTTCAGGAGACCCCGATGCCCAAGCCGACGGTCGAACCGGCCGCCGACATCCCGCTCGACGCCAAGCTGCGGCCGACCCAGGCCCGCGCCCAGGACACCTACGAGGTGGTTCTGGCCACCGCCGGCGAACTGCTGATCGAGTCCGGCTTCGAGCAACTGACCACCAACGCCATCTGCAAGCGCGCCGGCCTGACCCCGCCGGCGCTCTATCGCTACTTTCCCAACAAGTACGCGATCCTGAAAGAGCTGGGCGACCGGCTGATGCGCCTCCAGGACGAGGCCGTTTTCGCCTGGATGGAGGCCGGCGGCCTGGAGGGCGCAACCGCTTCGGAGCGCGTGGCCAAGACCGCCGGCCTGCTGACCGACGTCATCGACATGACCCGCCGCTTTCCCGGCGGCGCGGCCATCGGCCGGGCATTGCGCGCCGTGCCCATGCTTCAGCAGTTGCGTTTCGCCTCGCGCGACATGGTCGCCGGACAGTTCGGCGAGGTGCTGGCCGCGCGGTTTCCGTCGGTCTCACCGATCCGGATCCGCACCGCCACCCGCATGATGGTCGAACTGACCTACGCCGCCACCGAAATGGCCGTCGAGGAACCGGGGCAGGACGCCGGCGCCCTGGCCGAGGAAATCGGCCGGCTGTTCGACTGCTATTTCGAGACGTTCGATACCGAGTTGTGACCCCCCTCCGGGCCACCTCCCCCCACGGGGGAGGATCTGGAAGCGCCGCGCCAAGATGATGCTCCCCCTCTGGGGGAGCTGTCGCGGAGCGACTGAGGGGATTTCCGCCCTCCGATAACGCCGGCTTGCAATAACGATAGTTTTTACTATCGTCAGTCCATCGCAGCGGGGGAACGCCGATGGAGGGCTGGAAGAACTGGTCGGGCAGCGTCGAGGCGACGCCCAGCAGGATAGCCCGGCCGCGCACGCTCGACGAATTGTCGCGCCTGGTGCGCGAGGCCGGCAAGGTCCGCGTCGTCGGGGCCGGCCACTCTTTCATGCCGCTGTGCGAGACCAACGGCCTGCTGCTGGACCTGTCGGACCTGGAAGGCGCCGTCGAGATCGCGCCCGACCGCAAGACCGTCTGGGCCCCCGCCGGCTGGAGCCTCAAGCGCCTGACCGCCGCCCTGTGGGCCGAGGGCCTGTCGCTGATCAATCAGGGCGACATCAATCCGCAATCGCTGGCCGGGGCCACGGCCACCGGCACCCACGGCACGGGGGCCGAGCTCGGCAGCCTGTCGACCCAGGCCTGCGGTTTTCGACTGATGACCGCCGACGGCCGCCTGGTGGAATGCAGCCCCGACCTGGAGCCCGAGCTCTATCAGGCCCAGCGCGTCTCGCTCGGGCTGCTGGGCGTGGCCGTCGCCATCCGCATCAACGTGATCCCGGCCTACTGCCTGGAAGAACGCGTCAGCCGCATGCCGCTGGCGCAGGTGATCGAACGCTTCGACGACCTGGCCGCCGCCACCCGCCACATGGAGTTCTGGGTCTTTCCCTATAGCGACGACGTCATCTTCAAGACCCTGCACCCCGTCGCGCCCGAGGCCGCCGACGAAACCCTGGGCAAGAGCGGCGAAGGCGACGAGGACACCTTCCGGACAATCTGCGACCTGTGCGCCGCCCTGCCCGTCCTGACCGCGCCGCTGCAAAAGCTGATGATGAAGGTCGCCGGCAAGCCCGCCCGCCGCGCCGGCCCGGCCTTCGAGGTCTTCCCCTCGGAACGGAACGTCCGCTTCGAGGAGATGGAATACGAGATGCCGCGCGCGGCCGGCCTGCCCACCCTGAAGGCGGCCATGGCCCACATCCGCAAGCGCCGCCTGCCGATCACCTTCCCGTTCGAATTCCGCCTGGTGGCCGGCGACGACATCTGGATGAGCCCGTTCAACATCGGCGCGGGCGCCTCGATCTCGTTCCACCAGTACGCCAAGATGCCCTGGCGACCGGCCTTCGCCGAGATGGAGGCCGTGCTGGCCGACAGCGGCGGTCGACCGCACTGGGCCAAGCGCCATAGCCTGGCCCCCGCCGACGTCCACCGCCTCTATCCCCGCGCCGGCGACTTCCTGCGGGTGCGAAAGGCCTGGGACCCGACCGGCAAGTTCGCCAACGCCCACCTGACCCAGCTCTTCGGACTCTAGGGACAAGCAGATGACCGACATCGCCCTGCACGCCCGCCTCATCGGTCAGTCCGGCTCGCGCGAACAGCTGAACACCCCGGTCCTGGTCGTCGACCGCGCCGCCCTGAGCGCCAACATCGCGACCATGGCCGCCTTCGCCGCCTCCAAGGGCCTGAAGCTTCGCCCGCACGCCAAGACCCACAAGAGCGCCGACATCGCCCGCCTTCAGCTGGAAGCCGGCGCCGTGGGCCTGTGCTGCGCCAAGATCGGCGAGGCCGAGGCCCTGGCGGCGCAAGGCGTCTCGAGCGGCCTGCTGATCACCTCGCCCGTCGTCTCAGCCCCCGCCATCGCCCGGCTGGTCGCGCTGAACCTGACGACCGTGGGCCTCAAGGTCGTCGTCGACCATCCCGACAACGTCGCCGCCCTGGGCGCGGCGGCCAGCGCGAGCGGCAAGCCGCTGGAGGTGCTGATTGACCTCGACCCCGGCATCCACCGCACCGGCGTCGCCTCGCCCCAAACCGCCGTCGCCCTGTTCGAGGCGATCAAGGCCCAGTCGTCCCTGACCTATGCCGGCCTGCAATGCTATTGCGGCGTCCAGCAGCACATCGAGGCCTTCGACGTCCGCAAGACGGCCCTGGAGGACCGCGGTGCCTATATCCGCGAGGTGATCGACGCCCTGACCGCCGCTGACGGTGCGCCGCCGATCGTCAGCGGTTCGGGCACCGGCTCGCACCGCATCGACGCCGAACTTGGCCTCTTCACCGAGTTGCAGGTCGGCTCCTACGTCTTCATGGACGACCAGTACCTGGCCTGCGACTTGACGGGTGATGGCGACGGCGCCGACGCCGGCCCCTACCAGCGCTCGCTGTTCATCGACGCCCGCGTGGTCAGCGCCAACAGCCCTGGCATGGTCACCGTCGACGCCGGCTTCAAGGCGATGTCGACCGACGCCGATCCGCCCCAGGTCGTCGCCGGCGCGCCGGAGGGCTCGCGCTACTTCTTCATGGGCGACGAGCACGGCGCCCTGGTCCCGTCGTCGGGCTCGCCCCCGCCGCTGGGCGCCCGCGTCACCCTGGCCGCGCCGCACTGCGACCCGACCGTGAACCTCTACGACGCCTATCACGTGGTCGAGGGCGACACGCTGGTGGCCATCTGGCCGGTCACGGCGCGCGGGCGGTCGCGGTAGGCTCTGCCCCCAACCTCCCGTCATTCCCGCCCTTGTGGCGGGAACCCCTGGTTCCGTTCGCACGTGAAGTTCAAGCGGCGCGCCGAGCGCGCCGTCCCATCCGCACCTGCGGCTGACAGAGAGGTTCCCGCCACAAGGGCGGGAATGACGGGAATGAGAGGGCGAGAAAAACCGCTTTGGCGTCGGGCGCGTTGAAGACTATCCATGGCGTCCGTTCTGGATCGTCCGCCCGCATGACCACCGCCGCCCTCTCCGTCGCCCCCGCCAAGAAGCCCCGCCGCAACCGGCGTCGGCGCTCGGCGCGCTGGGCGCGCGCGGGCCTGCTGGTGCTGGCGGTCGGCGTGTCGGGCGTGGTGATCGGCCAGACGACCTTCCGGATGCTCGACACGCACCGAGCCGCCAAGGCCGCCACCGCCGCGCCGCTGGCCATGGACAACCCGCGCTTCACCGGCGCCATGCGCGACGGCCGCGCCTTCCTGATCACCGCCCGCCGCGCCGAGCGCGACGCGGCCGATCCCAACAAGGTCAAGCTGGTCGAGCCGACCCTGGTGCGCGGCTACGGCGCGCCCGACGCCAGCAAGGTGACCTCCAAGGACGGGATCTACCAGGAAGCCCAGAACCTTCTGGTGCTGACGAAGGACGTGAAGATCGACAACGGCCAGGGCTACCAGTTCGCCTCGCAGGAAGCCCGCATCGACACCAAGACCGGCGAGGTCGTCGGCGGCGCGCCGGTGGCCGGCGCCGGCCCGCGCGGCAATGTCAGCGCCGACAGCTACAGCGTCAGCGACAAGGGCGATCGCGTGGTCTTCAAGGGCCGCGTCCGCACCCGCGTCCAGCCCACCAACTAGGCCCCCCGACCGATGACCGGCCTCGGCCTCCTGGACCAGCAACGGGCCCGCGCCACGCGCGTGTGCTTCCTCTACATCGCCCAGCCGCACCAGGTCTGGCACAGCCTGTCGATCGCGGTGGCCATGGCCCGCGCCTGGCCGGAGATCCGGGTCGAGATCGCCGCCACCTCGGCCGGGCACCTCGACTACATCCAGGGCATGCTGGACGGCCTGGGCGGGGCGCCGATCACCCTGCGCCTGCTGCCGCCGGCCTGGCTGCGGCGGCTGTCCAGGACCGCGCCGCCGCCCAAGGCCTTGATGCTGGCCCTGAACGCCGGCCGGCTGGCGGCCTACGACGCCGTGGTCACGCCCGAACGCACCACCGCCCTGCTGCGAAAGCTGGGCGTGCGCCGCACCGCCCTCGTCTACACCCAGCACGGGGCCGGCGATCGCGGCGGCCCGTTCGAGCCGCGCCTGCGCGTCTTCGACCTCGTGATGGCCGCCGGTCCCAAGCAGCGTGACCGGATGGTCGACGAGGGCTGGGTCCGCCCCGAGGCCTGCGCCATGGTCGGCTATCCGAAGTTCGACCTCGTCGACGCCCTGCCGCCCAGCGCCACACCGGCCTTCGCAAAGGCCCTGCCGACGGTCGTCTACAACCCCCACTTCCATGAGACGCTGGGCTCGTGGAGCGCGTTCGGCCTGTCGATCCTTGAGCAGTTCGCCGCCGACGAACGGTTCAACCTGATCTTCGCCCCGCACGTGCGATTGTTCGAGACCGCCTCGGAGGCCGACCGCCGCGCGGTGGCGAGCTTCGAGGGTCACCCGCGCATCCACCTCGACCTCGGCGGCCCGGCCGCCTTCGACATGACCTATACGCGGCTCGCCGACCTCTATCTCGGCGACGTCTCCAGCCAGGTCTACGAGTTCCTGCGCACGCCCAAGCCCTGCCTGTTCCTCAACCCCAGCCATGCCGACTGGAAGGGCGACGAGAGCTTCCATCACTGGCTTTACGGCCCGGTGGGCGAGACCGCCGACGGGATCTGCGACGCGGTCGCCGCCGCCTTCGCCGGCCACGACGACTTCCTCGAGGCCCAGAAGGTCGGCGTCGCCGAGACCTTCGACATCACCTCCGTCCCCTCGTCGCAGCGCGCCGCCCGCGCCATCGTCGACCGCCTGGCCGTCCTCGACCGATGAACGCGACCGTCAAGGACGCGGCCCCAAAGGACGCGAAGGTCAATCCCCTGGCCAGGATGCTGGCCAATGTCGGCGCCCTGCTGAGCGGCCGCGGGGTCAACGCCGTGGTGGGGCTGGCCTATATCGCGGTGACCACCCGCAGCCTCGGCATCGAGGTCTTCGGCTTCCTGATCCTGATCAACGCCTTCGCCCAGGCGCTCGGCGAGATGGCCAAGTTCCAGTCCTGGCAGACCGTCGTGCAGTACGGCGCCAAGCCGCTGATGGACGGCGACCGCAGGACCTTCCAGCAGGTTATGCGCCTGGCCCTGGTGCTCGACGGCATCGGCGCGGTCGCCGGCGTGGCCATCGGCGTGGCCGGCTGCCTGCTGTTCAGCCATTACATGGGCTGGCCCGACAACCTGGCGCCGGCCGCCGCGCTCTACTGCCTGTCGGTCGGGGTCATGACCTCGGCCATGGGCGTCGGCCTGCTGCGCCTCTTCGACCGCTTCCGCATGCTGGCCGCCGAGCAGGTCGTGTCCTCCGTCGTGCGCCTGATCGGCTGCGCGATCGCCGCCTCCATGGACGCGCCCATCGAGATGTTCCTGCTGGCCTGGGCGGCCGGCACCGTGGCCTCGTTCCTCTATGTCGCCGCCATCGCCGTCTGGAGCCTGCTGCAACGGGGACTGCTGAGCGGCTTCAGCCTGTTCGGCCCGCTCGGCGACGGCCTGCCGGGCGTCTGGCGCTTTGCCTGGGCGACCAATTTCAGCAGCACCATCGAGGTCGGCTTCACCCACGTCCTGACCCTGGCCATCGGCGCGCTGGTCGGCCCCGCCCAGGCCGCCATGTGGCGGGTGGGCCGCCAGGTCGCCGACGGCATGGCCAAGCCCGCCCGCCTGATGCTGCCGGCCCTGCATCCCGAGTTCGCTCGTCTGCGCGCGCAGAAGGACGACGCGGCCATGCTGCGCCTGGCCCGCCAGATCGCCCTGATCGGCGGCGGCGTCGCCGGCGTGCTGCTGGCGGTCTGCCTGCTGGCCGGTCCCTGGCTGCTGACCGTGATCATGGGCCCCGAATACGCCTCGGCCGCCGGCATCATGAGCTGGCAGGTGGCCGCCGCCGCGATCAGCATCATGGCCCTGCCGATCGAGCCGATGCTGGTGTCGATGCACGCGGCCGGCGCGGCCCTGCGCGTGCGCATCGTCGTCATCGCCATCTACTTCGCCGCCCTGGTGCCGCTGCTTCAGGTCTTCGACCTGACCGGCGCCGGCGCGGCCCTGGTCCTGGCCTCGACCTGCATGGCGATCGGCATGTTCATCACCCTGCGGTCGCGTCTCGCCGCGGAAGCCGCCGCGGAGCGCGAGGACAAAAGCGCCGTCATGCTTGAACAGACTTGCGCGGAACCCCTGAACGAGCGCAAAGGCGATCCGCAATGAATACGCCCACCGCTTCTGGCAGGACCGTCCGTCTCGCCGACTTCCCGACCCTGACCGCCGCCCTGGATTTCGCCGCGACCGGCGAGACCGGGATCAACCTGCATTCGCTACGCGGCGAACTGGTCGAGGCCCTGACCTACGCCGCCCTGCGCGAGCAGGCCCAAGGCCTGGCCCGCCGCCTGCTGGCCGCCGGCTCCAAGGTGGGCGACAGCGTCGCCCTGATCGCCGAAACCGACGGCGATTTCGTGCGCGCCTTCTTCGCCTGCCAGTACGCGGGCCTGGTTCCCGCGCCCCTGCCCCTGCCCGCGCCTCTGGGCGGTCGCGAGGCCTATATCGAGCAGATCGGCCGCATGTGCGCCTCGGCGCACGCCAGGATCCTGATCGGCCCGTCCGGCATGGCCGAATGGCTCAAGCAGATCGGCGACGCCGCCGGCCTCGATTTCGCGGGCCCGCTGTCGGAGCTGCCTGAAGACGCCGGCGCGACCCTGCCGCAGATCACGCCCGAGGATCCCTGCTATCTTCAGTTCTCGTCGGGCAGCACCCGCTTCCCCACCGGCGTGCTGGTGACGCACAAGGCCCTGATGGCCAACGCCGTGGCCATCACCCGCGACGGCCTGCAGGTGAAGCCGGAAGATCGCGCCGTCTCGTGGCTGCCGCTCTATCACGACATGGGCCTGATCGGCTTCCTGCTGAGCCCCCTGACCAGCCAGATGAGCGTCGACCTGCTGCCCACCGGGGCCTTCGTGCGCCGGCCGCTGCTGTGGCTCGACCTGATCAGCCGCAACGGCGGCACGATCGCCTATAGCCCGACCTTCGGCTACGAGCTGTGCGCCCGCCGCGCCGAGGCCGCCTCGATCGACCATCTGGACCTGTCGCGCTGGCGCAGCGCCGGCCTGGGCGGCGACATGATCCGCACCGCCCCCGTCGAGGCCTTCGCCGAGCGCTTCGCCGCCGTCGGCTTCTCGGAAAAGGCCTATGTGGCCAGCTACGGCATGGCCGAGGCCACCCTGGCCCTCTCCATGGCCCCGCTGGGCAAGGGCCTGCGCGTCGAGATCCTCGACATCGAGCGCCTGGAGCGCGACGACCTGGCCGTGAGCGTCGGCGCCGATGCCCCGCGCGCGCGCGCCTTCGCCCGCTGCGGCCCCGCGCTGCCCCACCACCAGCTGGAAGTGCGCGACGCCGACGGCAAGCCGGTCGCCGAACGCCAGGTCGGCCGCATTTTCGCCAAGGGCCCCAGCCTGATGGGCGGCTATTTCGAGCAGCCGGAGGAGACCGCCCGCGTGCTCGACGCCGACGGCTGGCTCGACACCGGCGACCTCGGCTTCCTGGTCGAGGGCGAGATCGTCATCACCGGCCGCGCCAAGGACCTGATCATCCTCAACGGCCGCAACATCTGGCCGCAGGACCTGGAATGGACCGCCGAGCGCGAGGTCCCCGGCCTGCGCAGCGGCGACGTGGCCGCCTTCTCCGTGCCCGGCGACGCGGCGGAAGAAGAGATCGTCACCATCCTGGTCCAGGCCCGCGGCGGCGACGCCGACAGCCGCGCGGCCCTGGTCGACACGGTGGCCGGCGTGCTGCGCTCGCGCCACGGCGTCGAGACCCAGGTCAAGCTGGTCGGCGCCCACGCCCTGCCCCAGACCTCGTCGGGCAAGCTCAGCCGCTCCAAAGCCAAGGCCGCCTACCTGGCCGGCGCCTACGAGCGCGCCTGAGGTGCAGGGCCCTGAGGTCAAGGACTCGGGGCCTCGCGTCGTCGCCGTCACCGGCGCGACCGGGTTCCTGGGCCAGCACCTCGTCCGCGCCATCGCCGAACGGGGCCTGGCGCCCCGCATCCTGTCGCGCCGCGACCCGGTCTCGCCGTTCTGGCGCGGGATCGAGCCGCAGGTGGTGCTGGGTGATCTCGCCCGCCCCGAGGCGCTCGCACGGCTTTGCGACGGCGCCGACGTGGTGATCCACCTGGCCGGCCTGATCAAGGCCGCCGACCGCGCCGCCTTCGACAGGGTCAATGTGGATGGCGCGCGGGCCGTGGCTGAAGCCGCGACCGCCGCCGGCGCCCGCTTTGTGCTCGTCTCCAGCCTCGCCGCCCGCGAGCCCCGGCTCTCCGACTACGCCGCCAGCAAGCGCGCCGGCGAGGAGGCCGTGCTGGCGATCGCGCCCGAGGCCCTGGTCATTCGCCCGCCGGCCATCTACGGCCCCGGCGACCGCGAGACCGTCGGCCTGTTCGCCGCCGCGCAGGGCAGCCGGGTGCTGCCGGTTCTCTCCCCCGCCTCGCGCGTGGCGATGATCGAGGTGCGCGACGCCGCCGCCCAGATCCTCGACCTGGTCACGAGCGGCCGCACGGGCCTGGCCTCGATCTGCGACGCCCGGCCCGACGGTTACGCCTGGAGCGAGATCATGACCGCCGCCGCGGCCGCCGTCGGCGCGCGGCGCCCTCGCCTGTTTCGCGTGCCCGAAGGCTTGATCCGCGCGGCCGGAGGCGTCGCCGATGCGGCGAGTAGACTGTCAGGACAACCCTCGGTGTTCGGATCGGGCAAGGCGCGCGAACTGTCGCATGCAGATTGGGCGTTTTCGGACGATCCATCCCTTGCGTCGTCGCCGAGTCGTCACGATGTTGCCCGCGGCTTCGGCGAAACCGTCGACTGGTACCGGTCGGCCGGATGGTTGTCGAAAAAATACAGCGACTAGTTCAATTGTGGCAGATATCTGACAGAGACACTGTTACGGTGCGGTCACAGTGCTTTGACGGGGGCGTCTGGCGTTTGGCATGGATACAGTGACAGATCTGAGTTTGCGTGAGATCGGGCTGGCGACGAGCAAGGTGCTCGGCCGCACGGTCGAGGTGACGAACGACACCCACATCGGCCGCGACCTGGCCGTGGATTCCCTCGCCCTGATGAACATCGTGATGGAGCTCGAAGACGCCTTCGACATCTCCATCCCGCTCGATCGCCTCGCCGCGGTGGAAACCGCCGGCGACCTCTCCAAACTGATCAACGATCTCCGAACCAAGGCTTGACCGATGGGTCTGTTCGACAAGCACCTGGCCTATCGCGACGCGTACAAGGCCATCCAGCAAGCGGGCGCCGACCCGTTCACCGTCCGTTTCGACGCCGTGGTCTCGCCGACCGAGGGCGTCGTCGAGGGCCGGCCCACCATCCTGCTGGGCACCAACAACTATCTGGGCCTGACCTTTGACGAGAAGGCGATCGCCGCCTCGGTCAAGGCCGTCCAGGAACGTGGCACCGGCACCACCGGTTCCCGCATCGCCAACGGCAGTTTCGAGGCCCACGTGGCCCTGGAGACAGCGCTGGCCGAGTTCTACGGCCGCAAGCACGCCATGGTGTTCACCACCGGCTACCAGGCCAATCTCGGCGTGCTGTCGACCCTGGTCGGCCGCGGCGACCACCTGATCCTCGACGCCGACAGCCACGCCTCGATCTACGACGGCTCGCGCCTGGGCCACGCCGAGGTCATCCGCTTCCGCCACAACGACCCCGAAGACCTGGCCAAGCGCCTGCGTCGCCTCAAGGACGTTCCCGGCGAGCGCCTGATCGTCGTCGAAGGCATCTATTCAATGATCGGCGACACCGCGCCGCTCAAGGAAATTGCCGCCGTGAAGCGCGAGATGGGCGGCTACCTGCTGGTCGACGAAGCCCACTCGATGGGCGTGCTCGGCGCCACCGGCCGAGGCCTGGCCGAAGCCGCGGGCGTGGAAGACGACGTCGACTTCATCGTCGGCACCTTCTCCAAGAGCCTGGGCGCCATCGGCGGCTTCTGCGTGTCGAACCTCGACGACTTCGACGTCATGCGCGTGATCTGCCGCCCGTACATGTTCACCGCCTCGCTGCCGCCGGCCGTGGTCGCCTCCACCCTGGTGGCGCTGGAGCAGATGATCGCCAAGCCGCATCTGCGCGAGCAGCTCAACAGCAACGCCTGCCGCCTTTACGACGGCCTGACGGCGCTGGGCTTCGTCACCGGCCCGGCCGCAAGCCCGATCGTCGCGGCCACCATGCCCGACGTCGAGCGCGCCATCGCCATGTGGAACGGCCTGCTGCAATCGGGCGTCTACCTCAACCTCGCCCTGCCGCCGGCCACGCCCGACAGCCGCCCGCTGCTGCGCGCCAGCATCAGCGCCGCCCACACTCACGAGCAGATCGACCAGGTCCTGAAGGTGTTCGCCGAGGTCGGCACGGCGCTCGGCGTCATCGACGGTCAGCAGCGCGCCTTCGCGTAAGGCGCGGCGCACCGCCGAAAGAACGAAGCCCCGGTCGCAAGGCCGGGGCTTTTTCTTCGGTTCAGCCTCGCGCCCTGCGCCACTTCCACAGGCCCAGCAGGATGCCCGGCGCAGCCAGCACCGGATGGCGCTCGCGCCAAGGGGTCAGCTCGACCTTGAAGCCGGTATGGCGCTCGATCTTCCAGGCGGCGTAGCGGGCCGCCCCCTGGAAGGTGAAGGCGGCCTTGACCAGGCGGGCCACGTTCAGCGACTTGCCGAGGTTGCGCCGCAGCCGCCAGGCGGCCTTCAGGCGCCTGCGCTCGATGGCCGACATCTCGGGCGCCGGGCGTCCCTCGCCGTCGAAGCGGCCGTCGTCGGCCCAGCAGGCCGGCAGCAAGCGCTGGTAGTGCGCGGGATCGAAGGCCAGGATCGAGGCCTCGCGGCCGGCCTTCTCGACCCGGAACTCGGCGGCGTAGGTCTCCTGGAACAGCGCCGTCCAGTAGGCCTCGGGCGGCCCCTCCTCGGGACCCAGGGCCGTGGCGAAACGGGCCGCGGTGCGGGCGGCGCGGCGCACGGCCTCGACCACCGCCTCGCGCGCGGCCTCGTCGGCGGCCCAGACCAGGCCCGAGGGCTGCACGAAGCGGGTCCACAGCGTGGTGTCGATCCCCCGCCCCTTCACCGCCTGCGAGAACCGCGACAGGGTCATCGAGGCCACCTTGGCCCGCAGGGTGACGCCCCCATGGCCTAGATCGTGCTCCAGTTCGTGATAGCTGACGTCGGGCCACAGGATGCGGGTGGCCACGCCGCGCAGGCCGCGCGGCGGCCGCTCGGTGAGCACGTAGAAGTCGAGCACGCCCGACAGGTCGCCGGTGCGCAGGATCGAGCCGTAGAACAGCACCGCCCGGGCGGTCGGAAAAAGGCCCGTCAGGTGTTCGGCGAAGGCGCGGATCGACGCCGGGATCGACTGCGCCAGCTCGGCCTCGACCAGCGGCCGGACCGCGCTCATCCGACCACGAACCGCAACGGCGCGCCCAGGGCCAGCGCCAGCTTGCCGCCCTCGAACACCTCGCCGTCGAGCACGAAGTCGAACTGGCCCGAGGCGTAGAGCGCCGCCGGATCACGCCGGCGATAGCCGCGCGCCTCCAGGATCGGCTTGGGCTTGCCCGACAGCACCGTGGGCACCATGCGCAGCAGCCGCTTGGGCGGGGCGTCGACGTCGAGGACCTTCAGCCCCTCGCGCGGCGGACCGAACGGCTTGAGATCGAACGGCAGGCGCTTGAGCGCGGTGGCCAGCAGGACGAAGCGCTCGCCTTCGGGCTGGACCTCGCCGTCCATGGCCACCTTCACGGCCACGCCCTGGCGCCACTGGTCGCGGGCGCCGCCGAACAGCGCGCCCAGGGTGGCGCCGGCCAGGGTCACGGCCACAGACAGGCTCTGGAACACGCCCATGCGGTTGACGCGCTTTGACAGCGCCGTGGCCCGCACCAGCGCCCCAAGGCCGAAGAAGAAGCCCCGCAGGGGCGGGCGGCCGTCGGCGAAGCGCACCTCAAGCGGGGCGCGGATCTTGACGCGCGGCTCGGCCTGGGCGGCGGCCGCCAGGGCCTCTTCCAGCCGCCAGTCGCGCGGCGCGCCCAGGTCGATGGCCAGCACGTTGGTCTTGCCCGACGGCAGGATCGCCAGCATCGGCATGTCGTCGCCGAAGGTCGACGGCGTCAGGCCCAGCACATCGCGCACCGTGCCGTCGCCGCCGTCGATGACCAGCAGGTCGATCCGATCCTCGGCGAAGCGGGCCAGCTCTTGCCCCAGCGCCTCGCGCGTCGCCGGCTCGACCACGCGCACGCCCTCGGGGGTCGGCGCATGCACCCGGCCCTGGTTGGCGTGACTACGCGGGTTACGGACGACGCCGACGCGCATCACCGCGACAGCCAGGACTGGATCGAGCCCTTGGGGGCCAGGGCGCCCTGCACGATCTGAAGGGCGTGGACGAGGAAGCAGATCGCCGTCCATGCCGCCACCAGCACGAAGCCGATGTCGGGCCTGCCGACCAGCACGCTGCCGGTCAGCAGGATCAGGTTCGGGTTGCGGCGGGCGGTGATCAGCCGGAAGAAGCTGTCGAACGGCCGCCAGGCGTGCATCTCCAGCTTGAACAGGGCCAGGAAGATGCCCTCCTCGACCCGCTGGGCCACATAGCCGCCGACGACGATGGCCAGCAGCCACGGCGCATAGGGCATCGACAGGCCGACGGCGAACACGCCGACGTACCAGGCCCACCACCAGAACGGCGGGTGCACCAGGTCGATGCCGTGGTCGAAGACGTTGCCCCACTTGGACGAGGTCAGGGTCACCCGGGCCAGCTTGCCGTCGACCGTGTCGAGGAAGGTCATGATCCAGGCGCAGACCAGGCCCCAGCCGAACTGGCCGCGCCAGAACAGCACGAAGGCGGCGATGGTCAGCAGGAAGCCGATGAAGGTCACCTGGTTGGGCGTCATCTTCGCCAGCGCGCACCAGCGGGTGACGATCCGCGCCGGCGTCGGCCAGACGTACTTGGTGACCAGATCCGTGACGCCCTTGTACGAGCCCTGGAACAGGCGCTTCTCGACCGCGCGCACGCTGTCCTTGGTCAGGCGCTCCAACACCGGCGGCTCACGCTTGCGCAGGGCGCTGTTGTAGGCCGAACCGAGCTCCAGCGCTGTCAGGCGCGTAAAGCGCAGATCGACGGTCGAGGGATCCTGTCCCGCCGCCAGGGCGGCGACCGCTGCTTCGGCGACCTCGATCGGTGCGTTCACCGCGGTCGGCGCGCCGGCCTCGTCGACCAAAACCGCCCACGGGCGACCGGCCAGGGCCTTGATCAGCGACTCGTCGAACACCCAGCCGGCGTGCACGGCGATCGTGTCGCCGCCCTGCTCCGGGGCTTCCGAAACGCCGATCCGGCGATAGATGCGCGACAGCCGCTCGCCCGAGGACATGCCCCAGATGCGCGCCTCGCTGTCGCCCACCGTCACGGCGCGCGAAGCGACTGGATTGATTTCGCCGGTCACCGGTACTTAAACCCCTTGAAAGCCGAGGCGATTGATAAGCAGCTTCGCCGAAATTCGCCACAATCGCGCCGGTCCCTCTTGTCGATATTCCGCCTCGCCCATCTGTCGGACCCTCACCTGCCGCCGCCGCCGGGCGCGTTCGGCTGGCGCGACCTGGCCTCCAAGCGGCTGCTCAGCCGCATCGCCTGGCGTCGCAAGCACAAGATCCACCGCCTCGAAGTCCTCGAAGCCCTGGTCGCCGACCTGAAGGCCCACGCCCCCGACCATGTGGCGATTACCGGCGATCTCACCAACTTCGCCTCGCCCGTGGAGATCGCCGCCGCCACGCGCTGGCTGCAAAGCCTGGGCCCGGCCGAGGCGATCACCGTCAGCCCCGGCAACCACGACGCCCTGGTTGGCGAGACCGCTCAGGCCCGCTTCGCCCCCTGGACCTCCTGGCTGGGCGACGGCGAGGCGGCCGCCTTCCCGCAGGTGCGGCTGCGCGGCCCCGTGGCGCTGTTCAACCTGTGCTCGGCCTTGCCCACCGCCCTGCACCTGGCCACCGGCCGCCTGGGCGCCGATCAGCTCGAAAAGCTCGACGCCCTGCTGGCCGACCCCGCCTTCGCCGACAGGTTCAAGGTGGTGCTGCTGCATCATCCGCCGGTCGCCGGCGCGGTCTCGGGTCGCAAGTCGCTGGACGACCAGGGCCCGCTTCGCGACGTGCTCGCCCGCCGCGGCGTCGACCTCGTGCTGCACGGCCATGCTCACGAGTCGCTGACGGCGACCGTGCCCGGCCCCGGCGGCCGGTCCATCCCGGTGCTGGGCGTACCCTCGGCCTCGGCCTGGATCGGCGGCCACTCGCCGGCCCGCTGGCATGCGCTGGAGATAGAGCCGCGCGCGGGCGGCTATTCGCTAAGAGTGATCGCGCGGGGACTTGATCCGCAGACGGGCGGGATCAGGGAGCTGGGCCGCTATTCGCTGATCTAGATCCTCCCTCTGAAGGGGGAGGTGTCGGCGAAGTCGACGGAGGGGGACGTGACTGCTGAAGCAGCAGCTCCCAAAGCCGAAGTAACTTCCCCCTCCGGCCCTCCGGGCCACCTCCCCCTCTGGGGGGAGGATCTCCCGCCCTACTTCCCGTAGCGCATCCGCACCCGGATCGTGTTCTCCCCAGACTTCACGGCGAAACGCGCCGAATCGAAAGACGGCACGCCGAACCGCGACGGCGCGTCGTTCGAAAAGCCGTAGCCCTCGGTCGGCAGGCCCACGGCGTTGCGGTCGAAGTCGTGGTTGCCGTTGGCGTCGTGATAGACCGCCACGGCGTAGATGTCGGCCTTGGGCAGGTTGAAGCAGGCCTCGGTGGTCGGCGCGCTGGCTGGGATCCGCAGGCGCAGCAGCTTGCCGCGCGGCGCGAGAAAACGACTGGGATCGGACGGATAGATCGTCACCGTCACCTCGCCCGTCTCCGATTTCAGGCGGCCGACCTCGACGGTCAGTCGTACGCCGGTGTCGCGACCCACGCAGTCCTGTCTGGCCGCCGCCGGCGTCGCCATCCCCAGCAGGCCCAGCAGCGTCCCTAGCGCCGCAAGGCCTGTAAGAGCGGTTCGTGCTTCCATGTAAAAGGCCGTGTCCCTATTGTCGCCCCGACGCGATCAGCGCCCGCAGACTCGCCTGAAGTATCGGTTGCCGCATGCCCAATCCCACAGCCCTCGCATTCGGCTTCCCACGCTCGAAAGTGGCCGAGACCGACCACTGGTTGGTCCTTGTACGTCCCAAGCAGCCGACTTTCGGGTCTCTCGTCCTCGTATGCAAGGAACCCGTTCAGGCGTTCTCGGACCTCAGCCCCGAAGCCTTCGCCGACATGCGGGTCGCCGTGGCCGGGATCGAACGCGTTCTGAAGGCCAGGGTCGCCTACGATAAGATCAACTATCTGATGCTGATGATGGTCGACCGCGACGTGCATTTCCACGTCCTGCCCCGCTACGAAGGCGCGCGCGAACACGAGGGAACAAGCTTCCCTGACACCGGTTGGCCCGCTGCTCCGGCCCTCGGCTCGGCCGTCGCGCTGGACGACGCCGCCGTCGAGCGTCTGGCCCAGGATTTCGCAGCCGCGTGGACCGCCGCGTGAGCAAGCTGAAGAAGAAGTTCGACGTGCGACGGATCACGGCCATGGGCCTGATCGACCGCTACCTGCTGCGCCTGCTTGGCTGGCCGCTGGCCGGGTGCCTTGGCCTGACCGTGATCGCCCTGCTGCTCGAGCGCGTGCTGCGCCTGCTCGACCTCCTGTCGCAGAGCAGCGCCCGCTTCGACTACGTCACCCAGCTGGCGCTCAACCTCTTGCCGCATTACCTGGGCCTAGCCCTGCCGGTGGCGTTCTTCGTGGCGCTGTTCATCGTCATCAGCAAGCTGTCGGACGGCTCGGAGATCGACGCCCTGCTGGCCGGCGGCCAATCCCTCGAAAGAGTCGCCGCGCCGTTCGTCTGCGTGGGCCTGGCGCTCAGCATCTTCAGCATCGCGGTGTTCGGCTATGTCCAGCCCTACAGCCGCTACGCCTATCGCGCCGTGATGCACGCGGCCGTCAACGCCGGCTGGAACGGCCGCCTGTCGGGCGGGGCCTTCATCGACGACGACGGCTCTCTGATGACCGCCGACGCCGCCGACCTCGCCGGCCAGAGCCTGACCCGCGTCTTCATCCGCCGCCCCGACGCCGCCGGCCACGAGGAACTGATCACCGCCGCCACCGCCACCTTGCAGGTCTCGGCCGACGGCAAGACGGTGACCATGCGCCTGAAGTCGGGCCGCCGCATCGGCAGCGACGCGCGCGGAAACTACCGCAGCCTGGCCTTCGACGACCTGACCACCGAGGCGCCGCTGAAGGCCGCCGCCAGCCTGCTGCGCGCCCGCGGCGGCGACGAGCGCGAGCTGACCCTGGGCGAACTGCTGCATCAGGCCCGGTCGCCCAACCCGGTCGTGCCCAAGACCACGCTGATGGCCGAGTTCTACGGCCGTATCGCCCGCGCGGCCTTCCTGCCGTTCCTGCCGCTGCTGGCCTTCCCGCTGGGCCTGGCCGCCAAGCGCGGCAACCGCGCGCCCGGCCTGCTGCTGGCCGGCGTGCTATTGCTGGCCTTCCAGCACAGCCTGCTGCTGGGCCAGAGCCTGGCGGAGTCCGGCCGCATCGCCTCTCTGCCCGCCGTCGGCCTGCCGTTCCTGATCTTCACGGGCCTGGCCGTCTGGCTGTTCGTCGGCAGCCGCACGCGGCCCGGCGATACCCCGATCTCGCGCCTCGTGCTGGCCATGAGCGCCTGGATCCGCCGCGCCCTCAAGCCGTTCCAGCGCAAGGAGCGCGCCGCATGAAGCTGCAGCTCTACGTCCTGCGCACGGTCGCCACGCGCGTGCTGGGCGCCGTCCTGATCCTGATGGCCATCCTGCAGATCCTCGACCTGCTGGAAGTCACCACCGACATCCTCGACCGGGGCCTCGGCGTCGGCGGGGTGTTCTACTACGCCGCCCTGCGCGCCCCGGCCCTGTTCCAGCAGGTCGCCCCGTTGGCCGTGCTGGCCGGCGGCCTGTTCGCCTTCTCGCAGTTGGCCCGCGAGAACGCCGTGGTGGCCATGCGCGCCGCCGGCATCTCCGGCTACCGGATCGTCGCCATGGCCGTGCCGGTCGCGCTCGCCGTGCTGGCGCTGGACGCCCTGTGCGCCCAGGTGGTCTCGCCGCGCACCGACCCGACGCTCAGCGCCTGGTGGGCCGCCACCACGCCGGTCGCCGACCGCAAGGCCCCCGCCTCGCGCACCTTCCGCGCCGGCGAGGACCTGGTCACCGCCAAGGAAGCCACGGCCAACGGCGCGCGCCTGACCGAACTGACCATCTACCGCCGCGACAACTCCGGCGCCCTGACCGAGCGCGTCGTCGCCCCCTCGGCCCAGTTCCAGGCCGGCGCCTGGCGGCTGCAATCGCCGGTCACCACCCGCTATCTCGGCGACCGCGTCGAGCCGATGACCGCCGCCTCGGCCACCTGGCCGACGGCGCTTCGCCCGGCCGACGTGCAGGCGCTGTTCGCCGACGCCCCCGCCCCCTCCGCCGCCTCGGCCCGCCGGGCGCTGGAGAACGGCGGCTCGGACCGCCCGCAGAGCTTCTACGCCACCCGCCTGCAGACGGCCTTCTCCGGCCCGATCGCGGCGCTGATCATGCTGCTGCTCAGCGCCCCCGTGGCCTGGGCCAACTTCCGCAGCGGCCAGGGCGCGGTGCTGCTGACCTCGGGCCTGGCCGCCGGCCTCGTCTTCCTGGTCGCCGACGGCCTGCTGTCGGCCCTGGGCGAGTCCGGGGCCCTGTCGCCGATCCTGGCCGCCTGGGCCGCCCCCGTTGTCTTCGCCGCCCTCGCCGTGCGCGCCTTCGTGTCCCTGGAGGGATGATGCCTTTCGATTCCGCGGCCGAGGCGATCTCGGTCCTGCCCGTCCGCACGCCTGAAGAGCTCAAGCGCTTCATCGCTCTGCCCGTGCGCCTCAACGCCAAGGATCGAAGCTGGATCACGCCGCTCTTCCTGGAGCGGAGCGAGGCCCTGTCGCCCAAGACCAATCCGTTCTTCCAGCACGCCGAGGTGCAGCTGTTCCTGGCCGTGCGCGGCGGCCGCGACGTCGGTCGGATCAGCGCCCAGATCGACCAGCTGACGCCCCAGAAGGTTCCCGGCCGCCTGGACGGTCACTTCGGCCTGATCGCCGCCGAGGACGACGCCGAGGTCTTCGCCGCCCTGCTGCGCGCGGCCGAGGTCTGGCTGCGCGAGCGCGGCCGCACCCACGTGATGGGGCCCTTCAACCTGTCGATCAACGAGGAGGTCGGCCTGCTTGTCGACGGCTTCGACACCCCGCCGATGGTGATGATGGGCCATGACCCGGCCTATGCGGGCGGCCGCGTCGAGCAGCAGGGCTACGCCAAGGCCAAGGACATCTACGCCTACTACGCCCCGATGCAGGCGGACCTGCCGCCCGCCGTGCGCCGCCGGGCCGAGCGTCCGCCGGCCGAGGGCGTGGTGCTGCGCCAGCTCGACATGAGCCGCTACGACGAGGAGGTGGTCACCCTGACCGAGATCCTCAACGACGCCTGGAAGGACAACTGGGGCTTCACCCCCACCACCGAGGCCGAGACCGCCCAGCTGGCCAAGGCCCTCAAGGCCGTGATCGACAAGCGCCTGACCTGGTTCGCCGAGATCGACGGCGAGGCCGCCGGCTTCCTGGTGTTCCTGCCCAACGTCAACGAGGCCATCCGCGACCTTGGCGGCAAGCTGCTGCCGTTCGGCTGGGCCAAGCTCCTGTGGCGATTGAAGGTCAAGCGCGTGAAGTCGGCCCGCATCCCGCTGATGGGCGTCAAGCGCAAGTTCGCCGAGAGCATCCGCGGCCGCATGCTGCCGTTCCAGATGATGCACGCCGGCCGCACCTCGGCGATCGCGCTGGGCTACGAGCGCTTCGAGATCTCGTGGGTGCTGGAAGAGAACATGCCCATGCGCCGCATCGCCGAGTCCATCGGTTCGACGATCTACAAGACCTACCGGATCTACGAGAAGGCCCTTTGACCCTCCCGTTCAAGGCCCTGGTCCTGGCCGGCTCGCGGCCGGGCGAGATCGACAGCGCCGCGGCCTATGCCGGCGTCTCGCACAAGGGCCTGATCACGCTGGAAGGCCGCACGCTGCTCGACCGTGTGCTCGGCGCCGTCCAGGCCGCCGGCGCGGAAGGGATCGGGGTCTCGACGTCGGACGCCGCCATCGTCTCGGCCCTGCCGCAAGGCGTCGCGGCCATCGCCGCCTCGACCGAGGGCCCCAGCCAGAGCGTGCGCGAAGGCGCCGAGACGCTCGGCTTCCCGCTGCTGATCACCACCGTCGACCACGCGCTGCTCAAGCCCGAGTGGATCGCGCAGTTCCTGGCCGACGCCCCGGCCGACGCCGACGTCTGCCTGATGCTGGCGCCGGAGGCGCGCGTGCGCGCCGCCGCCCCCGACACCAAACGCACCTACCTTGCGTTCCGCGACGGCCGCTTCTCGGGCTGCAACCTCTTCCTGTTCCGCAGCCAGGCCGCCCTGCCCGTCATCGCCCTGTGGCGACGGGTCGAGCAGAACCGCAAGCAGCCCTGGAAGATCGCCGCCATGCTCGGCCCGGGCCTGCTGGTCCGCTACCTGCTGGGCCTGCTCACCCTGGACGAAGCCATCGCTCGCCTGGGCCTGCTGGCGGGCGTCAGGGCTGCGGCGGTGCGCGCCCAGGACGGTCTCGCGGCGGTCGACGTCGACAAGCCTGCCGACCTCGACCTGGTGCGCCGGATCGTCGGCGAGACAGCCTAGCGCCAGTAGCCGTTCGCCGCCGCCACGGTGGCGAAGTTCACCGCCACCACGTGCGAGACGGCCACCAGGGCCTGCGCGTCGTTCTCGTAGATCGCCCGCAGCGTGGCGCGAACCTCGTCTGAGGGTTGGGTCTTCTTGACCGCCATCCGCGAGAGCTTGATGGCGAGATCGTAGCCCTCCTCGGGCGTGGCGGTGATCAGGCGGGGCAGCCAGGCGGCCATTGGACGTCACTCACGTTCAGGATCCGCGCAGCCTAGGCGGCCCGACACGACCACGATTGGACGAAAAGCTCCGCCGTTCCGTCCAATCGTCGCCAAGTCCTCAGGCGCTGAGCCTGACGATCACCCCGAGGCCCACGGCCGCGACCGCCAGGGCGATCGGCACGGTCAGGATCTGGGCCAGGGCCGAGCCGGCGCTCACCCGGCCGGTCCAGGTGGAGAGGCCATCGCGCAGGAAGTCGGCGAGGTCGGGCCGGGTTTCGACCTTCGGCTCCATGCGCAGGATCACCGCCGGCACGCCGAGATAGACCGCCAGGTAGACCGCGCAGACGCCCAGCACCAGCCCGACCTCGGCGTCGCCGAGGAAGGCCAGGGCGAACGCCCCGAGGATCGCGCCATAGGCCCCGACGATCATCCAGCCCACCGCCTTGGGCAGGTCCGGCGTCGAGGGTTCCGGCGCCTGGCGCGCGCGAAGCTCGGGTTCGACCGCCGCCGGGACCGTCCGCGCGCGCGGCGCGGGCGGCTCCCAGGACGGGCCTTCGTAGAAGGCGTAGGTCAGCGGCGTCGTGGTGGAGACATAGTCCATGACAGACTCCTTCGGCCGCTCGGCGGCCGGTTCAGGGATGGAGGAACACGCGCACTCAGACGGCCAGGGCCTCGTCGGCCGGGCCGAAGAACTCGAAGTGGATCCGCTCGGACGCCACCCCGGCCCGCGACAGCCCGCCGACGAAGGCCTTCAGGAAGGGCCGCGGGCCGCACAGGAAGAAGTCGGCGGTCTCGAAGGGCGTATTGGCCTTCAGCCAGTCGACAGTGATCAGGCCGTCGTGGTCGTGGGTGCGCCCGGCTTCGTCATTGGCCGCCGGATTGGCGTAGAAGGTGGCCACAGAGGTCTTGCCATGCGCCTTGGCCAGGGCTCGGACGTGGCTGTCCATGGCGTGGCTGGCGCCGTCCAGCGCGCCGTGCACGAAGGCGGTCTCCAGCTGCGGATGCTTGTCGGCGATGGTCTCCAGCATGCTGACCATCGGCGTCAGCCCCACCCCGCCCGACAGCAACACCACCGGCCGCTCCGGCGCCTGCGGCAGGAAGAAGTCGCCCGACGGCGGAGTCAGCAGGATCGTCGTGCCGACCTGCGCCACGTCGTGCAGGAAGCGCGAACCGCCCTGCCCGCCCTCCTCGCGCTTGACCGAGATGCGATAGGCCGCCTCGTTGGGCGCGTTCGAGATCGTGTAGTTACGACGGATCTCGCCCTGGTCGGGCGTCGTCAGGCGCAGGGTCAGGTACTGGCCGGGCTTGTGCGGCAAAACCTTGCCGCCGTCCTTGGGCCGCAGCACGAACGAGGTGATCACCGCGCTCTCGACCGTGCGCTCGGCGATCTCGAAGGCGCGCCAGCCGTTCCAGCCGCCGTCGACGGCCTCGATGGCCTCGCGGATGCCGTGCTCTCGCTCCTGCAGCAGGCCGGCCAGAAACCAGTAGGCCTCGCCCCAGGCGGCCAGCACCTCGTCGTTGACCGCCTCGCCCATCACCTCTGCGATGGCGCCCAGCAGGGCCTTGGCCACGTAGGGATAGTGCTCGGGCAGCACGTGATAGCCGACATGCTTCTGGGCCATGCGCTCGATCGCCGGGATCAGCGCTTCCAGGTTCTCGATGTTCAGCGCGTAGCCGACGATCGCCCCGGCCAGGGCGTGATGCTGCTGACCGCTGGCCTGGTTGGCGTGATTGAACAGGGCCTTGATGTGGTCGTCCTGGAAAAGCCGGGCGTACATCGCCTTGGTCACTTCGGTGGCGCGCGCGGCGACGGCCGGGGCGGTGGCCTTGACGTGCGCGATCGTCTCCGCGCTCAGCGGCTTGGGCATGGTCTTGCTCCTTGGAATTCTGATGTCGGGAGTGTCGGGGGATCAGGCGGCGAGCGCGGGTTCGCGGTCGTAGAAATCCACCTGCATGCGGATCGGCCCCAGCGGCTCGACCCGATGGATCTGTTGCGGTCGAACCAGGCCCGACAGGCCGGGGCTCAGTTCGACCGACGGAATGTCGGCGTCGTCGTAGTGCAGCACCAGCCGCCCCTCGATCAGGCGGATCACGCCCCAGACGCCGGCCCGGGTGCTGTGGTCGCGACGCAGGCCCTCGGGCAGGGTCGCCTCGTCGAACACCGGGGTCGAGCGGTAGGGCGCGTCCGGCGCCGGCCGTCGGCTTTCCAGCGCGCCGTTCAGGTTCCGGGCCATGCGCTCGGCCTTTTCCTGAAGCTCGGCCGCGTGGCGGGGCGGAACGAAGGTGTTCGTCGCCTCGCGCCACAGCGCCAGCCAGCGATCGAACATCTCAGGCTCGATGCGCTCGACATGCTTCATGTGCGCGGCCAGCGGATTGCCCTTGTAGCGGGCCGAGGCGCGCATCACCGACGACCAGAAGTCGGCCAGCCGGTCGAGATGCTCGTCCCAGTCTTCCACCGCATCGGCGAAGACGGGGCCCAGCTGCGGATCTTCCCGCACGGCGGCGTAGAAGCTGGTCAGCAGCGTCGGCAGGACGGTGTCGTCGAAGTCGAAGACGGGGTTGGCGGACATGACGCCCTCAATTCATTCATCTGGAATGCATCTATTCTCGCGACCAAAAACATGCAATCTGAATGCATGATTTATCCGCCGCGCCGAACCCTTAAGGGGAGCCCATGAAGCTCACCCGCTACACCGACTACGCGGTGCGCACGGTCATCTACCTGGCCAACAACGACGGCCGCCTGGCCTCGATCGCCGAGATCGCCCGCGCCTACGACATCTCGCAGAACCACCTGATGAAGGTGGTGCAGCAGCTGGCGGCCGCCGGCTTCGTCGAGACGGTGCGCGGTCGCGGCGGCGGCCTGCGCCTGGCCCGCCCCGCCGACCAGGTCAATGTCGGCGCCCTGGTGCGCGAGACCGAGGGCGGCTTCGACCTCGTCGACTGCTCGTCCTGCGTCGCCGCCGCCGGCTGCGGCCTGCCGCGGATGCTGGCCGAGGCGACCCGGGCTTTCCTGGCCGTGCTCGACGGCTACAGCGTCGCCGACATCTCTCGTCAGCCCGACGTGCTGCGCCACCTGTTCGCCCAGGCGGGCTGAGGCCTTCCCGCCACAGCGCGATAAAACACGGTGTTCGGCTTTGCATGCGGCGGCGGCCGGACCTATGTGCCGGCCAAGGCCGCCCTCTCCCATGACCGCGGCCACCTCTATTTTCGTTTGCCGAAGTCTGTCCCGTGCCGCTTTTCCTTCGTCGCGCCGCCGTTCTGGGCGCCCTGCTCCTGCTGTCGGCCTGCGCCAGCGTCGATCTTCCCGCCTCGCCCAAGGCCGCGTTCAGCCGCAGCGCTTCCGGCGTCCTGTCCCAGGGCGTGACCTACTGGAGCGAGACGCGCGAAAATCCGCTGCGGCAGGTCTATCACGTGGTGCAGCTGGACCTGGCCGACCCCAAGGTCGAACTCTTCGTCTCGCCGCCCAACGACGGCGCGGGGCAGTACCACGCCCGCACGACCTCGGAATTCGTCACCGCCTCGGGCGCCCTGCTGGCCGTCAACGCCAGCTACTTCGTGCCGTTCAAGGCCGGCTCGCCGGGCGGCGACGACTTCGTCCCGCACGCGGGCCAGCACGTCGATCCGGTCGGCAAGGTGATCGTCGGCGGCCGCGAGGTGGCCCCGCCGGACGATCCCGAGGTCGATCCGCGGGTCAACGCCATCCTTTGCATCCACCCGTCGTTCGTCGAGATCCGCTCGGGCGCCACCTGCCGCTGGGACGTGGTCGACGCGGTGGCCGCCGGCCCCGTCCTGCTGGTCGACGGCGCCGAGCAGTCGTTCCAGAACGCCGGCCCGAAGTACGCCCGCGACCGCCATCCGCGCACCGCCTTCGGCGTGTCGGCCGACGGCCGCACCGGCTGGCTGGTGGTGGTCGACGGCCGCCAGTCCGTGCTCAGCGAGGGCGCGACCCTGGCCGAGCTGACCGCCTTCTTCCGTGACCTGGGCGCGGCCGACGCCATCAATCTCGACGGCGGCGGCTCGACCACCCTGGCGGTCGACGACGGCTTTGGCCGCCCGCGCGTGCTGAACTCGCCGATCCACACCGGCGTGCCGGGCCGCGAGCGGCCGGTGGCCAACCAGATCGGCGTGCGGGTGCTTGGCGCACCGTAGGGCCTGCCCCCTCCAGCAAGTTCGACATTCAGCAATCCAGGCCGTTTTCCAACGAGCTTCGCGAAGGCGGGGATCAAAGCCGCGCTTCAAGGCAAGGCGCGGCCGCGAACAACCTAAAGACTCAGCTTGGCTCCCCGCCTTCGCGGGGAAAGACGGATTTGGGGGCGGCGGTCGGGCAGATATCGACCGCCTCTATACCCGAGGCGACAGGAAGCTGGCCGCGACGTTGCTGAGCGGACCGGGCCAGTCGCCGAACACGATCGAGCCGGAGAGCGGGTCGCTCGACATCGACGGGAAGCACAGGTTGAGCCTGAACTTCAGCAGCTCGTCGCTGGTGCTGCTGGCCATGATCGACAGCGGAAAGCCGATGGCCGGGGCGTTGTCGTAGATGAACATCACGCCGGTGAACGGCGAGATCACCGGTGCGGCCGGGTTGGGGAACGAAAGCGTCCCCGTCACCGGAACCACCTCGCACCGCGCGGTCGACGTCGTCTCGGGCGCGGCGCAGGCGGCGGACAGCAGGTCGGCCTTCTCTTCGTCGGCGACGACCAGGGTCAGCTCGTAGTCGAAGCCCACCTGGCCGTCAGCGATGATGTCAGGCTTGTAGACCGTCAACTTGAGGGTGTTGGCGTCGGGCATGGCGCATCCTCGATCCATGGCGGCGCGACAAGCTCGCGCAACCTAAGATCGCATTTGCGCATGACACATTCTTTGGAGGAACGACGAACGCCGCGCCTCGGACCAAGCTGGCGCGCCTGCCGAAAGAGCAGGCGCCGCTTCGCCGTTTCAGGCCGGGGTCGCCTCGGCCGCGGCCCAGCTGGCGGCCAGCTCGCGGTTCTTGGGCAGGTCTTCGGGGAAGTCCATCTCGGCCCAGTCCAGGCCCTGGATCGAACGCACGGCCACGGCGTCATGGGCGCGGGCGATCTGGTCGATGGCCGACAGGTACCAGCGACGCAGGCCCTCGGGCGTGCGCAGCGAGCGCTCGACGATGTCGGTGAACAGCGCCGCGCCTTCCGGCTCGAAGCGCAGGAAGCCGATCGACTCGGCGTCGTAGGTGGTGATGGTCTTGCCGATCTCGCGCAGGGCGTCGCCCTCGGTGCGCACCTTCATGTCGTCGGAATCGTAGCCGTCCTTGCGGTCGATGGTCACCGTGATCGGAGCCGACGGCGCCGACAGCAGGCGTTCGGCGATGGCCGGCTCGAACAGGGTGTCGCCGTTCAGCAGCAGGAACGAGCCCTGCATCTCGCCGCGCGCCATCCACACCGAGGCCAGGTTGTCGCTGACGCTGTAGAACGGGTTGAAGATCGTGCGCAGGGTCAGGCCCGGCAGGCGCAGCTTGGCCAGCTCAGCCTCGACCAGGTCGGCGTTGAAGCCGGTGACCACCACCACCTCGGTGACGCCGGCGCTGTGCAGGTGGCGGATCTGCCATTCCAGGACCGAGCGGCCCGACAGGTCCACCAGGCACTTGGGACGGGTGTCGGTCAGCGGCGACAGGCGCTTGCCCTGTCCGGCGCTGAGGATGATGGCTTTGACCGGCGACTGCATGGCGAAAACTCGGGCGCGCCGCGAAGAGGGCGGCGAAGACGGGGGTGAAAAGGGCGAGAGCACGACTCGAAACGAGCCATATCAGCGCAAATTGTGCGCGACCATAGCCGTGGCAAGGTCCGGCGTCCCGCAAATCGCCGCTTGCGACAATCCGCGCGCCCTCGGGGCTCGCGCTCCCTCCCCGTCGTCAGGCCTCGACCGTCGCCTTGTAGGTCTTGGTGGCTGGATGCAGCCGCGCTTCGATCGCCTTGTCTAGAGCCGCCCGGAAGTCGACCATGCTGGCGTTCACCGGCTCGAAGACCTCATAGCTGACCGAGCAGGGATCGCCGCCCGGGAACGGGGGCTCGGGATTGTACTGGATCGACAGCTGCGCCTGCTGGGCGGCCAGCTGCGCCTTTTCCGCCGCGTCGGGGCCGCCGGCCAGGTCGGTGACGATCGTCTGGACCATGAACAGCGACTCGTCGATCGACGACGAAATCCCCGCCCCGGTGATGCGGTTGCCGTCCTTGACCCACCGCGGGCAGCCGTTGACCACCGTCACCTTGGGGAACAGCTTCAGGCACTCGATGAAGCCCCAGTGGGTGGTGGCCTTGTAGCCGTCCAGAAGCCCGGCCGAGGCCAGCAGCAGGCCGCCCGTGCAGACCGAGACCACGTAGCGCGCCTTGCCTGCCCGGTCGGTGAGGAAATCCAGCAGCGCCTGGTCGCCGATGGCGTCCTGCAGGCCGTTGCCGCCCCCCGGCACGAACAGCATGTCGATGTGCGGTGCGGCGTCATAGTCGTACTGCGCCACCACCTTCAGCACGCCGGAGGTCTGGATCGGGTCGGTGCTCGCCGCCACGGTCGCCACCTGGATCGTGCGGTCGATGTCCTCGCCGTCGAAGAAGGCGAACACCTCGTGCGGGCCGGCGACGTCGAGAATGTCGACGCCCGGATAAAGCACGATGCCCACCGTGAACGGCGGCGGCGTCGGGGCGGTCATTGGGCCACCGCGATGAACGAGGCCGTCACGCCGGCGGGCTCGCCGTTATGCGGCTTGGCCCGCACGATCGTGCCGACGATCGACGGAACCTGGTCCACGCCGTCGGGCCACATGTAGCCCGGCCAGCCGTAGTAGTCGTACTCCCAGCCGGCCGTCGGCGTGCCGTCACGGCCAAAACCCCGGATGACGATGGTGGTCGGCCCCTCGCATTCGGGATCGACCGTTCCCTTCAGGTCCAGCACATAGCCGCCGCCCATGTCGAGCGTGCCGACCACGGTGCGCGGCGTCGGGGTCTCGAAGGTGAACACCCCCTCGCCGAAGATCAGGCTGAGCGCCGTCTGGGCGTTGTCGCCCACCAGCTCGGGGTTGTTCAGGTAGCTGCGATAGGTCCACTTGCCGGCCAGGCTCATCGGGATCCTCCCCGTCCAGGTTTCGCGTCAGGTGCTCGGGCGCGTCTCAGTTGGCGTTGATGACGATGTCCAGCACCTGCGGCGTGGCGGTCGTCGCGCCGGCGTCGGCGTGGTGGGCGTGCGGGGTCTCGGTCAGCAGCGGCTTGCCCGACAGGCGCACGAGCCGGATGTTCAGCCCGGACGGCGCGGCGGCCTCCAGCGTGCCCCTGGCCTTGGCCAGCTTGGCCAGCGGCGGCGACAGCGGCACGGTGAAGGTCACCGGCCGGGTGACCAGGTGGCGGCCGAACATCGACAGCGTGGTCACGAAGCCCGGCGAGTTCGGCGTCACCGGCTGGCCTTCGGGCGTATTGAGCACCACCGCCAGGTCGCCGCCGTGCTCGAACGGCGGCAGGTCGACGGTGATCGTCGCCAGAAGGCTGGTTCCCTCGGGCTTGGCGGCCTGGGCCAGGACGGCGGACGGCACGGCGACGTCGCCGGCCCCGAGGCTCGTTCCGGTCGGCGTCTTCAGCTTGGCGGTGTAGCGCGTCGGCGCGGCGGCGGCCTTCAGCTTGGGCGCGCCCAGCTTGGGCACGACGTTCTCGCCCGAACCGGGCTCGTAGTCGTAATCGAACTCGCCGATCGTCTGGTAGGCCTCGGCCTTCTGCTTCTCGGGCGGCAGCGGCGCGCCGCCCGCGTCGGTGAAGAACAGGAACGGCTCGGACTGCCAGCGCACCAGGTCGCCCTTGGGGTCGATATAGCTGGGATTGTCGGCCGGCAGGGTCGGATAGCCGAAGCCCTGCTGCTTGCGGGTCCAGACGTCCCAGATACGGTCGATGTTGGCGTGGTGCAGGAAGAACAGCGGATCCACCGGCGACAGGTTCGACTGCATGAAGCCGTCGCCGTAGGTCGTGTTGCCCTGGTCGTCGGTCCAGATGCCGCCGACGCAGTTGTGCACCTTGTTGTGCGGCTGGCCTTCCATCACGCCGAAGCCCGTGATGCTGCTGTGATAGTTCGACTTGGGGCTGGCGAAGCCGATGAAGTCGCGCGGCGACAGGGCGTCGTTCAGCATCCACGACGACACGGCGTTGTTGGTGATCGTGTCGAAGCCCGGGTTCTGGGGCGTCGAGCCTCGCGCGTTCGGCGGCGCGAAGAACATCGGCCCGCCCTTGGGCCCGATGTCGAACAGCAGGTCGGCCGGGAAGCGCAGGCCGCGGATCAGCAGCTGCTGGTTCTGAGCCTGGCTGAGACCGGCCCAGAACTTCTCCAGCACCGGCCCGAAGGCCTTGTTGAAGGCGTCCAGGCTCTGGATGTAGGCGCGGTTGTTGGGATTGAGCACGCCCTCGAACATCGCCGCCGGCACCCTGGGGCTGGCGGTCCAGTCCCAGTAGGGGAAGGCGAAGTCCGGGTCGCCGCTGAGCTGGCGCACCGTCTGCTCGAACCAGCCGACATAGCCGCGATGCCAGACCACGAACCACCAGTTGCCGTGCGGGCAATCCACCGTGTGGGTCAGGGCGTGGTTGTACCAGTTGTTGGGATGCTCGGGCGGCAAGCCGAGCATGATCTCGACGGCCTTGGCGTAGCTGGCCAGCGCCTTCTGCCCCTGCGGGCTGGCGACGTTCCAGCGCCGCCAACGGGCCTTCTTCGGGGCGGCGGGCTGGGCCAGGGCCTGGCCGGCGGCCATGACGCCGACGACGGCCGCGCCGCCCGCCATCAGGTCACGACGCGACGGAGCGGAGAACGGGCCGGAGAGCGGGCGAGAGGCGGCGGGATCCTGGGTCATGGCGAGGACTCTCTTTTTCGGATCGTGGGGAAGCGCCGGCGCGAACCCGGCGAAGCGCGGAAAGCCGAGCGGCGCGACCCCGAGGGGCCGCGCCGGCAGGTCGTCAGTGGTGGCCGTGGGATACGCCGCCGGCGCCGTCGGGCAGCACGATCTGGACGTTCTGCATCATGCCCTGGTCCTCGTGGTCGAGGATGTGGCAGTGCAGGACGTACTCGCCGATGTAGCGCTGGTAGCGGGTACGGACGATCAGGGTGTAGGGCAGGTACGGACCGTTGTCGGTCTTCTGCACGCTCTTGACCCACAGGGTGTCCTTCCAGGCGCCCTTCAGGCCCGGATACTGCGGGTCGGGCGGACCGGGGCCGAAGTCGTCGACCGCGCCGGGCGCGCTGACGTCCTTGCCGGTCGGATCCAGGATCTTGACGATCTGGAACGGGTTCACGTGGATGTGGAACGGGTGGCTGACGAACTCCGAGCGCAGCTCCCACTCCTGGGCCGTGCCCAGCACCAGGGTGCGGTCGACGCGGTCGGGGGCGTAGGGGCGCGGCGCGTAGTCCTGCGAGCCCACCTCGAATTGCACCGGCATGTTGGTGTTCTGGCCGGGAATGGCGATGTTGAAGAGCACCTTCTCGGTCTCCGAGCCCTTGATCTCGGCCTCGGTGATGGTCGGGTGCGGCACGAAGCGGCTTAGCTTCAGGCCGTTGCGCAGGTCGGCGACGACGCTGGCGCGCACGTCCGGCGGCATCTGCACGTTGGCGGCGGCCACCAGCTCGTTGGTGACGAAGGCCGGGATGTCCTTGACCTCCTGGCCCGGCGCGACGCTGACCTTGCCCAAGAGGCGCGTGCCGACGGCGATGCTGTTGACGGTGGCGCTGGGCGCGGTGTCGGCGTCGAGCATGCAGTAGTTGCCCGCCTTGGGGAAAACCACCAGCAGGTCGTTGCGATAGCCCGGCTGCAGGGTCACCACCGTGGCCTTGCGGGCCTGGGCGTCGGTCAGGCCGTCGTCGGCGACCACGTAGAACGGAACCGGCTCGCCGATGCAGTAGGTCTTCTGGAAGGCCGGGCCGTCAGCCGCCGCCAGGCGCTCCATCGCCGCCGGGCCGCCCTCGGCCATCTTCACGAACTGCAGCGAGATGGTGTCGCGCACGCCGGCGTGGATCATCCGCCAGCGGGCCAGCTCGCCCTGCTTGGCCGGCAGGGTGGCCAGAACCTGGCCGTTGATGCTGGTGTAGCGGCCCGACTGCCCCCAGCTGCCCGGCCCGAAGCCGTTGCCGTTGGCGTCGCTGTAGAACTCGATCACGCCGGTGTCGCCGGGATCGCAGACCCACTCGACCACATTGCCCTTGGCGTCGGTCTTGACCTTGATGTTCCCGTCCTTGCCCAGGCACGCGTACTGGATCTGCTGGAACACCAGCAGCTTTTCCGGGATCGGGGCCCCGTTCTTGTAGAGCAGGGTGTCGAGGTCGCCGTTGGCAGCCAGGGTCGGCTTGCGGTCGCCCTTGATGACCAGGGCCCCGGCCATGCCGCTGGAGACCTGCAGCGCCGTCGAGCCGTGGCGGTGGGTGTGGTACCAGAAGGTGCCGGCCGGATGGTCGCGCGGGATGTTGTATTCGTACTCGAACTTCACCCCGGGATTGATCGACAGCAGCACGTTGTCGCTGTTGCCGGTGGGGCTGACCCACAGGCCGTGGCTGTGCAGGTTGGTGCCGTTGTAGCAGTGCGGCACGTTGATCAGCCAGTTGGGGTCGGTGCAGCTGGGATCGGCCGGCAGCCTGTTGTCCAGCGCGACACGCACCGTCTCGCCCGGCCGCGTCGAGATCGTCGGCGCCACGTAAGGCGTGGTCGGCGAGACGTCGGTGCCGTTGTAGCTGCGCAGGTGGACCTTGTCGTAGCGACCGTTGGCGGGATTGTAGAGCCGCCCATCGGTATAGACGATGTTCAGGGCCAGTCGCTTGTCGGCGGTGATCGCCGCGGTCGACGGCGGGATGACATAGCTCTTGTCGCCCGAGGCCGTGCCGGTGATGGCCAGCAGGCTGGTCGTCGCCTTCTGGGCCGTCTCCTCGAGCGGCGCGCCCAGGACGCGCGGATTGTCGACGATCCGATCCTGCGCCAGGGCAGGCCCCGCCTGCACGGCGATCGCGGCCAGGGCCGCCCCTACCGCCAACATCACGCGCCTATCACGCGCGCGCCAACCAGCACCGCTCATCGCAGCCTCCCCGAACAACGTTCCCCGAGGCTGCATACTACCTAAGCGATACTACAGGTGAAGGCTAAATTTTTGTGATCTTTCGCACACCGCGCGAAGGTCAGCGCCAGGCGTAGTTGAAGCTGACGCTGATCCGCTGCTCCTCGGCCTGGTTGGGCGTCACCTCGTGGCGCAGCCAGCTCTCCCACATCAGGATCGTGCCGGGGGCGGGCTGGACGTAGACGAAAGGCTGCAAGGTCTCGGGCGCGTCGTCCTGGCGCGTCGGCGCGGCCATCATCATCGGCAGGCGCGGATCCTCGAACTTCAACGCCGAGGCGCCTTCCGGAATGGTGACGTAGACCGTGCCGGAGATCACGCTGTGGGGGTGGATGTGGCCGGTGTGCTGGCCGCCCGGATCCAGGATGTTGATCCAGAAACTGTCCATCACCAGCTTGCCGCCGGCTAGGTCGAAGCGCAGCGCCTTGGCGAAGGCGGCCGCGTGCTTGTCGAGCTTCTTCTTCAACTCGGCGAACAGGCTGTCGCGTTGCGGCAGGTCGTCCAGCGAGGCGTAGGAGGTGTAGCCCAGATAGCCCTTGCGCTCGGCCCAGGCCTGGCCGGCCTCGTCGTCCTCGGCCACGGCGATGCAGGCGTCGTGCAGGTCGTCGATGAAGGTCTCGAAGTCCTTCTCGCCGGACAGGGTGGCTTCATAGAGCGGGGTGACGAAGAGCGAGCGCGTGGTCATGGCGCGGGTCATACAGCCCCGGGTGATTGACGACAAACAGCGATTGGAACATAATTAGAACATGGCTGATGGCGATCACATCTTGAAGATCAATGCCGCGCTCGCCGAGCGGCTGAAGGCTGTATCCGAGGACCTGGGCAAGAGCCTGGACGAATACGCCACTCAGCTCCTCGACGCCTTCACCGGCCTCGATCCGCGCAAGCACGACGACGCCTATTGGGATGAAGTTCAGCGCATCTGCGATGAGACTGAACGCGATGGCGGCATTCCGTTGGAAGATATCGAGCGTTGGATGAGGTCTTGGGGCGCCGATAGCGAACTGCCCCCTCCAGAGCCTCGTCCTCGCATTCGAGAATGAGAGAAGTTGAGTTTTCGCCTATGGCGCGACGCGACCTCACGCGTTTGCGAGCATGGCTTGCGCCCATGACCCCTGCAGCGGCCGAACGTGCCGTTCAGATCCTTGTCACCGCAGCTAGATCACTCGCGGAGTTTCCCGAAAGAGGAGCTCGCATCCGAGCCAACCTTCGTGAACTGATCGTACCGTTTGGTTCGAGCGGCTACGTCTTGCATTACGAAGTCAGACCCCGGCGCGTTCTCATCGCTCGCATCTATCACGGCCTAGAAGATCGCTGACTTCGCCGGACTCGCCTATATCTGCCTCGTGACCGACACCACCGCCGACATCCCCTCCCCCGCCGAACCGCCGAAGTTGTCCGGCGCCGCCCTGATCAAGGACGAGGTCACGCGCCTGCCCGACGGGCCGGGCGTCTACCGGATGATCGGCGACGCCGGCGAGGTGCTTTACGTCGGCAAGGCGAAAAGCCTGAAGAAGCGCGTGGTGCAGTACGCGCAGGGCCGCTTCCACACCAACCGCATCGCCCACATGGTCGACGCCACGCGGTCGATGGAGTTCGTCACCACCCGCACCGAAGCCGACGCCCTGCTGCTCGAGATCAACCTGATCAAGCAGTTGAAGCCGCGCTTCAACGTGCTGCTGCGCGACGACAAGAGCTTCCCCGAAATCCTCATCCGCCGCGACCATGACGCCGCCCAGCTGCGCAAGCATCGCGGCGCCCACGCGATCAAGGGCGACTATTTCGGTCCGTTCGCCAGCGCCTGGGCGGTGAACCGCACGCTCAACACCCTGCAGAAGGCGTTTCTTCTCCGCTCGTGCAGCGACAGCGTCTACGAGACGCGCGACCGGCCCTGCATGCTGCACCAGATCAAGCGCTGCGCCGCGCCCTGCACCGGCCTGATCAGCCTGGAGGACTACGGCGCCCTGGTCGACCAGGCCGAGGCCTTCCTGAGGGGCAAGTCCCGCGCGGTCATGGGCCAGATGGCCAAGGAGATGGAAGCCGCGGCCGAGGACCTGGAGTTCGAGCGCGCCGCCCGCCTGCGCGACCGCATCCGCGCCCTGGCCGCCGTCGCCCAGGAAAGTCAGATCAACCCCGACACCGTCGAGGAGGCCGACGTCGTGGCCCTGCACGTCGAGGGCGGCCAGGCCTGCGTGCAGGTGTTCTTCTTCCGCGCCGGCCAGAACTGGGGCAACCACGCCTACTTCCCCCGCATCACCGGCGCGGCGGAAGATGAAGAGGAAGGCGTCACCGAAGAGCAGCGGATCATCACCGCGTTCCTGGGCCAGTTCTACGACGACAAGCCGATCCCGCGCTTGATCCTGGCCAACGTCCAGCCGGCCGACGCCGACCTCTTGAGCGAGGCCTTCGCGCTGAAGAGCGGCCGCAAGGTCGAGATCGCCGTGCCCAAGCGCGGCGAGAAGGCCGACCTGGTCGGTCACGCCCTGACCAACGCCCGCGAGGCCCTGGGCCGCCGGATGGCCGAGGGCAGCGCCCAGACCAAGCTGCTGGCCGGCGTCGCCGAGGCCTTCAAGCTGGACGCCCCGCCCGAGCGGATCGAGGTCTACGACAACAGCCACATCCAGGGCACCAACGCCGTGGGCGGCATGATCGTGGCCGGGCCGGAAGGCTTCATGAAGGGCCAGTACCGCAAGTTCAACATCAAGAGCACCGAGCTCACGCCCGGCGACGACTACGGCATGATGAAGGAGGTGCTGAAGCGCCGCTTCTCGCGCCTGGTCAAGGAAGAGGAGGAAGGCGACGACGCCAACCGCCCCGACCTCGTCCTGGTCGACGGCGGCAAGGGCCAACTCGACGCGGCGCTGGAGATCATGGCCGACCTGGGCGTCGACGACATCGCCGTGGTCGGCGTCGCCAAGGGCCCGGACCGCGACGCCGGGCTGGAGCGCTTCTTCATCCCCGGCCAGACGCCGTTCATGCTCGAGCCCAAGTCGCCGGTCCTCTACTATCTGCAGCGCCTGCGCGACGAGGCCCACCGCTTCGCCATCGGCGCCCACCGCACCCGTCGCAGCATGGACCTGAAGAAGAACCCGCTCGACGAGATCGAGGGCGTGGGTCCGGGCCGCAAGAAGGCCCTGCTGCACGCCTTCGGCTCGGCCAAGGGCGTCGGGCGGGCCAGCGTCGAGGACCTGATCAAGGTCGACGGCGTCAGCCAGGCCCTGGCCGAGCGCATCCACGCCTTCTTCCGCAAGGGCTGATCCCCTACCCAAAACGGGCCGGCGCGATTGACAACGCCGGTCGCCGAACGCAACCTCAGGCCGCTCTGGAAAAGCATTCAACCTGCCACGTGGCGCGACCGACGCGCCGCGCCGGAGCCGTTTGGGGGAAACATCGCCATGACCATTCTGCCGTTCCTGCGGGGCCGCGGCTTCGCGCGCCCGCTCGCCCAGGCTTGCCCTGGCGCCGACACCCACACCGACGCGCCCCAGCCGATCCCGCGCGAGCTGTCGGTGATCCGCCTGCCGGCCGACCACTACCTGCACCGCGACGCCCCCACCGAGTGGTGGTGGCACATCGGCACGTTGAAGGCCGGCGACCGGGTGTTCGGCTTCGAGATCAACGCCGCCTCGTTCCAGGGCCGAGGCTTCGGCTTTTCGCAGATCATGCTGACCGACGTCGCAGCCAAGAAGCACTACCAGCGCACCACCACCTTCACCCCGCCGGCCGGCTATGACCCGGCCACCTGGGCCGAGCACGACGTCAACCGCGACTGGCGCGTGCGGCTGGGCGACCCGAACAGCCGGCTGACCGCGATCAAGGTGACCAATCCAGGCTCGGGCTACGATCCGGTGGCGACCACCGTCACCGTGACCGGCGGCGGCGGCTCGCAGGCCATCGCCTATCCACTAGTCGATCCGACCAGCGGCGCCATCCTGTCCATCCAGCTGACCAATCCGGGCCGCGGCTACACCTCGCCGCCGCACATCGTCATCAACGGCAAGGGCTCGGGCGCCACCGCCGAGGCGGTGCACACCTTCATCACCATGGACGCGGCCTGGGGCGACCCCACCCAGAACATGGCCGTGGTCTCCAAGCTGACCGACGACGCTACCGACACCGAGGTCGTCTTCGACCTGACCCTGTCGCAGAAGGGCGCGCCGTTCGTGGTCTGGGGCACCGGCGTCACCCAGATCCTGCCGCCGGCCAGCGGCTCGCACCTGCAAACCGGCAACTACTACTACTCGCTGACCAACGTCGCCGCCGCCGGCACGATCACCATCGACGGCGAGATCTTCGAGGTCGAGGGCAAGACCTGGATGGACCACGAGTACGGCTTCTTCGGCACCGCCCAGAACCCGGTGAAGTGGATCCTGCAGAACGCCCAGCTCGACAACGGCTGGTCGCTGTCGAACCACTACGTCCTGGCCGGCGGCAACAAGCGGCCAAATCCCGGCGAACCGGTCCCCTGCGAGGTCACCCTGCAGGACCCCGAAGGCCAGATGTACGTCGTGCCCGGCGTCATGACCGCAGAGCGCCCGTGGACCAGCCCGGCCTCCGGCGTGGTCTACTATCTCGACTACCAGCTCGACATCGCCGGCTTCGACGCGGTGCTGAACTTCAAGGCCCTGCTGGCCGACCAGGAGTTCCCGCTGCCCACCGGCTCGATCTACGAGGGCATCGCCTCGGCCGAGGGCAGCTTCCAGGGCAAGCCTGCATCGGGCACGGGGTGGATCGAACAGGCGCTCTGAGGCCGTCGGGCATGGCGCGGGACGCGCGCCAAGGTTAAGCTTGGGCATGTCCTCGCCCGCCTTCGCCGCGTCCCCCTTCCCGCCCGTCGCCTGGACCCACCACGGCCACCATGACTGGACCGGCCGCGGCCCAGGCGGCGAGGACCTGGCCTTCGCCGGCGCCCGGTCGGGCCTGTTCGACGGCCGGCGCAACAGCGGGCGCGGCAGCAACGTGATGTCCCTGACCGTGCAGGGCCTGCGCCCCGCCCGGCTGACCGCCGAGAGCGCCTATGACCGCCTGGCCAAGGACGTCGGCTACGCCGTCGAGCCGCAGACCGGCGACGCCGAGTTCGACGGCCGGATCTATCTGACCACCGCCGACCAGCACCTGATCGCCGCGCTGCGCGAGCGGCCCGGCCTGCGCCGCGCGGTGCTGGACCTGTTCGACGCCGGCGCCGCCCAGGTCGAGATCAACTTCAGCCGCGTCACCATGACCATGGCCGGCTCCCTGCGACCCGACCGCGATGACGGCCAGCACGACATGGCGACCGCCGGCGAGGCGCTCTGCGCCTTCGTCAAGCTCTGGCCCGGCCCGGGCGACGGCACCGCGCCGACGCCATCCTGGTTCGACCGGCGGATCTTCGGCCTGGCCTGGGCCCTGCTGGCCGGCGGCGCGATCTTCGCGGCCCATCACGACAGCGAGCAGCTGTGGGCCCGGCAGATCGAGACCTATGTCCAGGTCGACTGGCTGGGCATGGCCATCTGGCTGGCCGTCGCGCTGGGCCCCTACGTCCTGCTCGGCGCCCGACGGGCCTCGTCGCACCGCACGCTGCTGGTCGTCGGCCTGGTCGCCCTGTGCCTGCTGCCGTTCAGCAAGGAGCTGCTGCAATTGCGCGCCAACAAGTGGCTGACCCGCGCCGAAACCATCGTGCCGGCCCAGCTGACCGACCTGCGCCAGGACACCGACGGCCTGCATCGCGACGGGTACGAGGCCGTGGTCGTGGTCGAGGATCGCCCGACGGAATGGGAGCTGTCGCCCCAGGAGGGCCGACTGGCGGCCGAGGGGCGGCTTTGCGTCGCCGGCGTGGTGGCCACCGGCCTGCGCGACCTGCGCTATGTCAGGACCGTGCGCACCTGGGCCTGCCGCCCGGGCCAGGGCGGCAAACCCTAGAAGTCGTTGCTCCAGCGCTGCACCGAGGCCAGAGGCAGCCACGCCTCGAACACCAGGCCGTCGGGGCGGAAGTCGAAGCGCGAGCGGCCCTTCAGCTCGCGCTGAGTCAGGTTCTCGATCAACCGCGCGCCGAAGCCGAACCGCTCGGGCTCGCTGACCGCCGGGCCGCCGCTCTCGCTCCAGGTCAGGCGCAGCTGCCGGGCGTCCTGGTCGAGGCTCCAGCGGAGGCTCACCCGCCCCTCGGCCGCCGACAGCGCGCCGTACTTGGCGCTGTTGGTGGCCAGTTCGTGCAACACCATCGACAGCGACACCGCCACGTGCGGGCTCAGCGCCACCTTCGGGCCCGAGGCGTCGATGCCCTCGCCGTGCGCCTTGACGCAGATCGCCGCCACGTCGGTCAGGTCGGCCTCGTTCCAGCCGGTGCGGGTCAGGAGGTCGTGGGCCGCCGAGAAGGCCACCAGCCGCTCGGTGAAGATCCGCACCTGGTCGGCGTCGAGCTTGGCGAAGGTCTGGCGGGCCAGCGACTGCACCGTGGCCAGGTTGTTCTTCACCCGGTGGTTCAGCTCGTTGATCATCACCGCCTGGCGCGCCTCGCGGGCCTCCAGCTCGTGCGAGGCGGCGACCAGGGCCTCACGCACCACGGCGATCTCGGCCAGGCCGCCGCGCTTGTTCGGATCCAGCGGCCGCCCCTCCCCGATCGCCCCGGCGTCCTCGATCAGGCCCACGACCTCGCGGTTGATGCGGTTGGCCAGGAACAGCGCCATGCCCACGCCCAGCAGCAGCAGGAGCGGGAAGATCGCCGCCGTGCCCCAGGCCGCCGCCACGCCCACCTTGGCGACGTCGGCGCGGGGGATGGCCACCACCAGCGTCCAGCCCGTACGCGGCGAGCGGCTGTAGGCCACGCGGGTCTTCACGTTGTCGAGCGACACGCTCTTGCTGATCCCCTCGTTGGAGCGGGCCAGGTTGCGGGTCATGTCCAGCGAGGCGCTGGCCCCGGTGAAGCGCTCGTTGCGCACCGAGCGGGCGATCACCTTGCGCTGGTTGTCGAGGATGGTGGCGACCCAGCTCTCGGGCGCGCGCTGCTGGCGGAACACCGAGGTGAAGCTGGCCGCCTCGACCACGTACGACACCACGTAGGCCTGCCCCTTGATGTCGACCGGCGCGCCGACGGTGATCACGTGGCGCTGGGCCAGGGCGCCCATGCGCAGGTCCGACACCTGGGTGCGGCCGGCCGCGCGGGCGGCGACCATGTAGGCCGGCGGCGGGGTCTTGGGCAGGGCCTCGCCCCACGGAACCAGGGTGTTGACCACCTGCTGGCCGTCGGCCGCGGTCACGGCCACCCAGCCGGGCCGGTTGCCGGTGGCCCGCTTGGCCCGGACGTAGAAGTTCTTCCAGTCGCCGTTCAGCAGCGCCTGGTCGGTGGCCAGGGTCTCAGCCACGGCCACGCCCTCGGCCACCTGCCGGTCGACCGCTCCCGACAGCGCCCGCGCGGTGGCCAGCAACTGCTCTTCCAGCTGGTCGCGGTTCTGGCGGTTGGAGCGCTCGAGCAGCAGGGCCGTGGCGGCCAGGGCCGGCACCAGCAAGCTGACGGTCAGCAGAACCAACAGGCCGCGGACCGAGCTGCGCAGGCCCCGGTGCGATCCGGCCGGGGTCTCGGAAGGGTTGGACGCCATGGGCGGATTTACGCGGCGGCGGCCAGGAGGTTGCGGACAGCCCCTTGGATCGCGCCGTTCGTCAGCCCCGCCATGCCTTGCTCCCCCTGCCCGGATGACGCGACCTTACGCGATGCGTCGGCCCTGTCACCCGGTAAGAAACCAGCGTTATCCGCCTTACGCCTCAGAGCGCGTCTTCAGCAGGACCAGCGCCACGAAGCTGATCGCCGCGGCGACCGCCAGATAGATCCCCACCGGAACCAGCCCGCCCTGCGCCGCCAGGAAGGTGGCCGCCATGGGCGTCAGGCCGCCGCCGATGATGCCGCCGATGTTGAAGGCCATCGAGGCGCCGGTGTAGCGCACCCGGGCCGGAAACAGCTCGGGCAGCCACGAGCCCAGCGGACCGTAGACGAAGCCCATGGCGAACAGGGCCAGCGACAGGAAGGCGCAGATCAGGGCCAGCGAGCCCGCGCCCATCATCACCGGCAGCAGCACGCCCGCCCCCACGGTCATGGCGCAGCCGGCCATCAGCACCCGACGCGGCGTCGTGGCGTCCGACCAGTAGCCTGAGGCGACGATGCCGCCGGCCATGAACAGGATGGCGAACAGCTGCACGCCCAGGAACAGCTGGCGGTCATAGCCCAGGGTCTTGGCGCCGTAGCCCAGCGCGAAGGCCGTGCTCAGGTAGAACAGCGCAAAACAGCAGACCACCGCGAAGGTCCCGCCCAGGGTCTCCCTCCAGTGCAGGCGCAGCAGCTCGGCCAGCGGCACGGCCGGCGGCGGCTCGTGGGCCAGGGCGGCGGCGAAGGCCGGGGTCTCGGTCAGCTTCAGGCGCACCCACAGGCCAAGGCCCACCAGCACGGCGCTGGCCAGGAACGGCAGGCGCCAGCCCCAGGCCATGAACTGCTCGGGGCTCAGCAGCAGGCCCAGGATCAGGAAAAGGCCGTTTGCGGCGATGAAGCCCACAGGCGCGCCCAGCTGCGGGAACATGCCGAACCGGGCCTTCCAGCCGGGAGGCGCGTTCTCGACGGCCAGCAACGCCGCCCCGCCCCACTCGCCCCCCAGGCCGAAGCCCTGGCCGAAACGCAGGACGCACAGCAGCGCCGGCGCCAGCCATCCAGCCATCTGGTAGGTCGGCAGGAAGGCGATCAGCAGGGTCGAGCCGCCCATCAGCATCAGCGACGCCACCAGGGTCGACTTGCGGCCGATGCGGTCGCCGAAGTGGCCGAAGGCGATCGCGCCCACCGGCCGGGCGAAGAACGCCACCGCCAGGCTGGCGTAGGAGGCCAGGAGCTGCATCGAGGCCGAGTGCGACGGGAAGAACAGCGGCCCGAACACCAGCGAGGCGGCCGTGGCGTAGATGTAGAAGTCGTAGAACTCCACCGCCGTGCCCACCAGGCTGGCCATCAGCACGCGGCGGGAGGAGTTGCTGTTCGATGCGGCGCTGGCGGTCATGGCGTCCTCGGAAACTTGACCACGGCTTGGCTGCGCCCGTCCGCCACGTCAACCGTCCGAGAGAAGAAAATCACCCAGCCCAAACAGGAAATTCGCACAAACCAATGAGTTTTCTTCGCGCGACCCTCGTTTCAAGGAAGAGGATTGCCCCGCCGAGCGAACGGCGGGGCTGATCCGTCAGCGGGCCGAGAACCCGCCGTCCACAAGGTGGTAGCTGCCGGTGATGAACGAGGCGCGGTCCGACAGCAGGAAGCAGGTCAGGGCCGAAACCTCTTCGGGGCGGCCCAGGCGCCCGGCCGGATGCAGGCCGATCAGCCCCGCGCGGGCCTCGTCGGTCATCTCCGAATGGATCAGCGGCGTCTCGATGAAGCCGGGGCCGACGGCGTTGATGCGCACGCCCTGCGGGGCGTACTCGATGGCCGCCGTCTTGGTCATGCCGACCACCGCGTGCTTGGACGCGACATAGGCGCCCGAACCGGCCCAGCCGTGCGTGCCCAGGATCGAGGCCATGTTGACGATCGAGCCGCCGCCCGTCGTCAGCATGGCCGGGATCTCATACTTCATCGAATAGAGCACGCTGTTCATGTCGACATCGACCACGCGCTTCCACTGGTCGAGCGGATAGTCGGCCGTGGGCATGTTGGGGCCGCCGATGCCGGCGTTGTTCACCGCCAGGTGCAGCGCGCCGTAGGTGTCGACCGCGAACTTGACCATGGCTTCAACCTGGGTCGGGTCGGCGACGTCCACCTTGAACGCGCTGGCCGAGCCGACTTCCTTCGCCAGCGCTTGTGCCGCGTCGAGGTTGAAGTCGGCGATCACCACCCTGGCGCCGCCTGCCGCCAGTTCGCGCACCACCGCCTCGCCGATGCCCGAGGCGCCGCCGGTGACCAGGGCGACCTTGTTCGCGAATTCCGTGCTCATGAGGCTCTACTCCACTTGGTGTTACACTATACGCCCCGCATCCTATCTGGGACCGCCCGGTCCCCAGCGCCACCACAGCCACCGCCCATTTTTCCCCGCGACGCCTTGCGTACGCGTCGCCCTTGCAGGCCCCGGGGCTGACCTCTACCCAACCTTGATGTGCACCGCTTTGACGCCGACCAAGGTCGGCTCGCTGGCCGCGGATCTGGCCGCCCTTCTCGACCACGACGGCTATCTCCTGCTGCGCGGCGCCGTGCCCGAGGCCTGGCGCGGTCTTCTGCACGCGGCCTTCGAGGCAGGCGTCGTCGACGACGAGCAGTGGGCCGCACCCAAGGCGCCCGGCTGGCGCCACGCGCTCGTCGACCTGAATCCGACCGTCCGCGAGGCCTGCCGCCTGCCGCCCCTGCTTTCGGTGGCGGGGCACATGCTCGAAGGCCCCTTCTTCCTCGCCCAGGTCGAGGGCCGCGAACCCCTGCCGGACGGCGGCCACCAGCCCCTGCATCGAGACGGCGCGGGCCTGCGCGCCGTTTCGGCCATGGTCTTTCTCGACGACTACGGTCCGGCCAACGGCGCAACCCGCGTGGTTCCCCGTCCGCTCGACCAGGGCGATCCTGACGAGACGCTGTCCCAGACCCTGGCGGGCGAAGCCGGCGACATCCTGGTGTTCGACGCCGACCTGCTGCACGGCGCCACCCGCAACGTTTCCGGCGCGCGGCGGCGCTCGCTGCTGCTGAACTTCCTGCCCGAACGCGACCGGGCGGCCGAAGACGCCTATCGCGCGGTACGCAACGTGCGCATGGACAACGGAGAGGTGTTCGCCCCGTAAGGAAACAGGCTTGGCCGCAACCGCGCATGCGCCATAGCCCTCTGGCGCGCTCATGCGTTAGAACGGCGCCATGAAAGCCCTGCCCAACATCCTGACCTCCGCCCGTCTGGTCATCGCTCTCTTCATGTTCGTAGCCTTGGCGGCCGCCGCCGGCGGCGTGCCGTGGCTCAGCGAGCGCCTGACGGGCGACCAGCAGTTCTCGCTGCAACGCTGGGCGTTCTGGGCCTTCGCCATCGCCGCGATTACCGACTTCTTCGACGGCTGGCTGGCCCGCAAGCTCGACGCGGTCAGCATCTGGGGCGCGATTCTCGATCCCATCGGCGACAAGATCCTGGTCTGCGGCGCCCTCTTGGGCCTGATGGCGCTGGGCCCCAACCCGCTGGTCATCCTGCCCGCCGGCCTGATCCTGTTCCGCGAATTCGCCGTCAGCGCCCTGCGCGAGGTCGGCGCCGGCAAGGGGATCAAGCTGCCCGTCACCCTGCTGGCCAAGTGGAAGACCACCCTGCAGCTGGTGGCCATCGGCGGCGAGCTGGTGGTGGTCTCGTGGGGCGCGTTCAACCTGCCGCAGGACCCGGCGATCATCGAGCCCGTTTCATGGGCCGTCCACGGCCTGCTCGGCGTCGCCGCCATCGTCACCCTGATCACCGGCGCCCAATACTGGGAAGCCGCCCGCAAGGCGCTGACCTGATCGCCAGTCGGCGTCATTGTTCCGCCTCACAGAATGTAGTAACGTAACTACATTCTGTGAGGCGGACCGACATGCCCATCACCACCCTCTCGAGCCGCGAGTTCAATCAGGACGCCAGCGGCGCCAAGAAAGCCGCCGCCAACGGCCCGGTGTTCATCACCGATCGTGGCCAGCCTCGCCACGTGCTGCTTAGCATCGAGGAGTATCGTCGGCTGGCTGGCGATCGACGCAACATCGTCGACGCCCTGGCCATGCCCGATGCCGAGGCCATTGAATTCGAACCGCCGCGCGCGACCATCGGCAGCCGCCCGGCCGATTTCGATTGATGTTCATTCTCGACACGAACGTCGTCTCAGAACTGCGCAAGGCGCGGCACGGTCGGGCCGATCCCAATGTCGTGGCATGGGCCGAGCGGGTCGACGCCGCCGCGCTCTACATCTCGGCGATCACCGTCCTCGAACTTGAAGCTGGCGTCCTGCGGATGGAGCGTCGCGACCCTCAGCAAGGCGCGGCGCTTCGCACCTGGCTCGACCAGCAGGTGCTGGCCGAGTTCAAGGATCGCGTCCTGCCGATCGACACCGCCATCGCCAAGCGCTGCGCGAGCCTGCACGTACCCGATCCCCGCGCCGAGCGGGACGCGCTGATCGCCGCGACGGCCCTCGTCCACGGGATGACGGTGGTCACGCGCAATACGGCGGACTTCGCCTCCACCGGCGTCGCTCTGCTGAACCCTTGGGGCCAGGTTCAGTCCTGTCCCTGATCACCGCCCCAAATCCGACACACGCATAGGGCGATCATTGCGCTCCCAACACCTGCGACGGGGGCGGTGCGATGCGTGGCGTGCTGTGGTCGTGCGTTGTGTTCCTGCTGGCGCTCGCGCCCCTGGCGGCGCGGGCCGAGGGGCGGCTGGTGGATTTCGAGGTCGCCTCAAGGCGCTTCGACGGCGCCAAGGTCGAGATCTCGCCGATCCGCAAGGTCACAGCCTACCTGCCGGAGGGCTACGAGGCGGGATCGCGGCGCTATCCGGTCGTCTACTTCCTGCCCAACCTGTTCGACGGCCATCGGGCCCTCTTCGACCGCGACGGCGCCAAGGCCGTGCTCGACCGGGCGATCGCGGGCGGAACGGTCCCGCCGTTGATCCTGGTCAGCGCCGACTTCTCCACCCCGGCCGGCAGTTCGTTCTATGCGAGCTCGCCGGTGACTGGCGACTGGACGGGCTTTCTCTCGAAGGACCTCGTGACCGCCGTCGACGGCCGCTTCCGCACCCTGCCCGCCCCCGCCTCGCGGGGCCTGCTGGGCGACCGCATGGGCGGCTATGGCGCGATCCGCACGGCCATGGTGGCGCCGGGGGTGTTCGGCTCGGTCTACGCCCTGCATCCAGTCGGCACGGGCGTCGGGCTCCAGACCATGAACTCACGCCCGAACTTCGAGCGGCTGGCCGCGGCCAGGTCGCTCGACGACCTCGGCGATGACGGCTTCTCTCGCGTGTTCCTGGGGATGTACCAGGCCTTCCTGCCCAATCCGGACAAGGCCCCGCTCTATGCCGACCTGCCCGCCAGCGGTCGAGGCGAGAACCTCGCCACCGACCCGGTCCTGACGGCCAAACTGCAGAACGCCTTCCTGCTCGACCGGCTGCTGCCGGCCCACGCCGCCGACCTGAAAAGCCTGCGCGGCCTGATGTTCGACTGGGGCCGCTTCGACGGCAACGCCGACCACGTGGTCGCCAACCGCGCCTTCGCGGGCCTCCTGGAAGAGTTTGGCATACCCAACGAGGCCGAGGAGTATCGCGGCTGGTGGGGCGAGCGCCACTGGACGCGGGCCGGCCGCGTCGAAGCCCGCGCCCTGCCGTTCTTCGGGCGCACAATGGCGTTCGATTGAGCCCCCTCAGTCGCGGAGTTCATCCTCGGGCCGGCCTTCGGCCCGACCCGGGGACGACAGTTCCCCAGAGGGGGGAGCATTTTCCTGGCGCGGCGCTTCTGGATCCTCCCCCTCGAAGGAGGCAGCACGGAGGGCCGGAGGGGGTCCGCGCCCTATTCGCCCGCGATGATCTCGCCGTCGTCGTCCTCGTCGGACGGCCCGTACATCAGCCACTCGCTGTCGGGGCGCTCGTCGCCGCCACCGGCGCGTTCGGCCTGCATCATCAGGGCCAGCCAGCGTGTCCCCGTCATCCGCAACACCATGATCGCCTCCAGGACTCAAGGTCGTTATTGAGAGTGACTCGCAATATCGAACCAATCAAGGCGATTTCGACGCGTAAGGTTCCCCTCTTAGAAGCGCGCGGTCGCCGCGCGACGGGCCAGCAGCACCCGCTCACGACGGCGCGAGGCCTCACGTTCCAGGTGCGGCGCAACCTCGGCCGCCCGCCGGCGTTCCTCCGGCGTCCCGCTGACGTCGAGGCGGCGCACGTTGCTCAGCAATTGCGCCAGCTCCGAGTCCTTGAGGCTCGGAATGCGATCGATCAGCGTCATGGTCTCGCTCCATCCAAATTCAGCGACGTCGATAACCACAACGCTCAAAGTGCTTCGAAGGTGACGCTTCGCCCGCAAAAAATAAAATATCGATGTTCCGCTTGCTATTCGCGCCTCGACCTTCTAGAAGACGATCATCGAATTCGCTGCCGCTCGATCCGCTATTCCATGCTTCTTTCAGAAAGAAGCCTCGGGCCAGCCCTCCGACCTCCAACGAAATTGATCGCCTTTCGGCACGCTGTCGCGAGGCGCCCTGCACTATGATCTAAAGGACTACCCCAATGGCTATCGGCACCGTGAAATGGTTCAACGGCACCAAGGGCTTCGGCTTCATTCAGCCTGAAGACGGCGGCAACGACGTCTTCGTTCACATCTCGGCCGTCGAACGCGCCGGCATGACCTCGCTGAACGAAGGCCAGAAGGTCAGCTACGAGCTCGAGCAAGACCGCCGCAGCGGCAAGGTCTCGGCCGGCCAGCTGCAGACCGCCTAAAGGCCTCACCGCCTAAGCGACCCGCGAACGGGCCGGCCCAGCGCCGGCCCGTTTTGCGTTTCGGCGATCGGTTTTGAACAAACGCGCCATTGAGTGGACGCAGGCCCGCGCCACGCCTAGGTTCGCGCCGTTCGAACCCTCCCGGCCCCTCATGCGTCCGATCCGCCTCGCCCTCGCCGCCCTCGCCCTGATGACCCTGGCCGCCTGCGGCTCGGTGTCGCGCGACGCGTTCAAGGCCAGCGACATGGCCGGCCCGCCGCCTTCGGGCCTGTCGGACATCCGCTTCAACGCCAGCGACGGCGCGGCCGGCATCCGCTTCGCCGACGCCGCCCGCAACCGCGCCCGCCACCAGCAGACCTTCGACGTCCTGGCCCTCTCCGGCGGCGGCTCCAACGGCGCGTACGGCGCGGGCGTCATCACCGGCTGGACCAAGACCGGCGAGCGGCCCGAGTTCGACATCGTCACCGGCGTCTCGACCGGCGCCCTGACCGCCCCCTTCGCCTTCCTCGGCCCCACCTGGGATGCGCGCCTGGCCGAGGTCTACACCGGCGACGCCGTCGACCGGATCCTTCAGCCGCGCGGCCTGGGCGTCCTCTTCCACCCCAGCTTCTACGACAGCCGGGCGCTGAGCGGCCTCGTCGACAAGTACGCTGACGCCAACATGATGCAGGCCATCGCCGCCGAGCACGCCCGCGGCCGTCGCCTGCTGATCGCCACCACCAACCTCGACACCGAGGAGACGGTGATCTGGGACATGGGCGCCATCGCCTCCAAGGGCGACGAGGCCTCACGCGAGCTGTTCCGCGACGTGCTGGTGGCCTCGGCCAGCATTCCCGGCGTCTTCCCGCCCGCCCTGATCCAGGTCGAGGGCCACGGCCGCCGGCTGTCGGAAATGCACGTCGACGGCGGGGTCACCATCCCGTTCTTCGTCGCGCCGGAATCCCTGCTGCTGTGGACCGCCGACCGCGGCACGGCCAAGCCCGGCCGGATCTTCGTCGTCGTCAACGGCCAGGTCGGCGGCGTCTTCGGCTTCACCAAGGGCGGCGCCCTGTCGATCGTCGGCCGCTCGTGGCAGACCATGAGCAAGGCCCTGATCCGCACCCACCTGGCCGCCAGCGCCGGCTTCGCCCAGCGCAACGGCGGGCAGCTGTTCTACAGCGCCATCCCCGACGCCGCCGAGGCCGACACCTCGGGCCTGGACTTCGCCGCCGGCAACCGCAAAGCCCTCTTCCGCATGGGCTACGACCGCGCCGTCGCCGGCTGGGCCTGGAGCCTGGCCGCCGCCCCCGCCGAGCCTCCAATCGTAGCCGCGCCGCCAGCCAAGGCCGGCCGCTAAGCCACACCGTTAACAGCGCTTTTCCAGACTCCCCGACTCTGGGGTTGCGCCCGCCTGACTCCGTCTCTAAAGGGGCGGCTTAACCTGCAAGATGGTCGACAGCGGGCGCGCGGATGTGCGCGACCGTGTCTTTGCGCGAGTTAGCCATGCCCAAACGTACCGACCTCTCCTCGATCCTGATCATCGGCGCTGGGCCCATCGTCATCGGTCAGGCCTGCGAGTTCGACTATTCGGGCGTCCAGGCCTGCAAGGCGCTCCGCGCCGAAGGCTACCGCATCATCCTGGTCAACTCGAACCCGGCCACGATCATGACCGATCCGGACGTGGCCGACGCGACCTACATCGAGCCGATCACCCCCGACATGGTCGCCAAGATCATCGAGAAGGAGCGCCCCGACGCGCTGCTCCCGACCATGGGCGGCCAGACGGCCCTGAACACCGCCCTCGCCCTCGAGGAAGCCGGCGTCCTGAAGAAGTTCGGCGTCGAGATGATCGGCGCCAAGGCCGAGGTCATCGACAAGGCCGAGGACCGCCAGAAGTTCCGCGACGCCATGGACAAGCTGGGCCTCGAGAGCCCGCGCTCCAAGGCCGCCCACACCATGGACGAAGCCATGGAAGGCCTGGATTTCGTCGGCCTGCCGGCGATCATCCGTCCGTCCTTCACCCTGGCCGGCACCGGCGGCGGCATCGCCTACAACCTCGAAGAGTTCAAGGAGATCGTCGAGCGCGGCCTCGACCTGTCGCCGACCACCGAGGTGCTCATTGAAGAGAGTGTGCTGGGCTGGAAGGAATACGAGATGGAAGTGGTCCGCGACACCGCGGACAACTGCATCATCGTCTGCTCGATCGAGAACATCGATCCGATGGGCGTCCACACCGGCGACAGCATCACCGTCGCCCCGGCCCTGACCCTGACGGACAAGGAATACCAGTGGATGCGCGCGGCCTCGATCGCCGTGCTGCGCGAGATCGGCGTCGAGACCGGCGGTTCGAACGTCCAGTTCGCGCTGAACCCGGCCGACGGCCGCATGGTCGTCATCGAGATGAACCCGCGCGTGTCGCGCTCGTCGGCCCTGGCGTCCAAGGCCACCGGCTTCCCGATCGCCAAGGTCGCCGCGCGCCTGGCCGTCGGCTACACGCTGGACGAACTTCAGAACGACATCACCGGCGGCGCGACCCCGGCCTCGTTCGAGCCGTCGATCGACTACGTCGTCACCAAGATCCCGCGCTTCGCCTTCGAGAAGTATCCGGGCTCGGAGCCCCTGCTCACCACGGCCATGAAGTCGGTCGGCGAAGTGATGGCCATCGGCCGCACCTTCAAGGAAAGCGTCCAAAAGGCCCTGCGCGGCCTGGAGACGGGCCTCGCCGGCTTCGACGAGGTGGAAATCCACGGCGCCGATGACCCCGACACCGGCAAGGCCGCCGTCGTCCGCGCCCTGGGCGTGCCCACCCCGGACCGCCTGCGCGTCATCGCCCAGGCCTTCCGCCACGGCCTGACCGTGGAAGAGGTCAACGCCGCGTGCTCGTATGAACCCTGGTTCCTGCGCCAGATCGCCGAGATCGTCCGCCAGGAAGGCCTGGTCCGCGCCGGCGGCCTGCCCAAGACCGCCCAGGGCTTCCGCGCCCTCAAGGCCCAGGGCTTCTCCGATGCCCGCCTGGCCAAGCTGACCGCCTCCAACGAAAAGGCCGTCCGCGCCGCCCGCCAGGGCCTGAACGTCCGCCCGGTCTTCAAGCGCATCGACAGCTGCGCCGGCGAGTTCCTGGCCACCACGCCCTACATGTACTCGACCTACGAGTTCGGGGCCCTGGGCCAGGTTCCCGAGTGCGAGAGCGAGCCGACCGGCGCCAAGAAGGCCGTCATCCTCGGCGGCGGTCCCAACCGCATCGGCCAGGGCATCGAGTTCGACTACTGCTGCTGCCACGCCGCATTCGCGCTCGACCAGATCGGCGTGGAGTCGATCATGGTCAACTGCAACCCCGAGACCGTCTCGACCGACTACGACACCTCCGACCGCCTGTACTTCGAGCCGCTGACGGCCGAGGACGTGCTGGAGCTGCTGCACGTCGAGATGGGCAAGGGCGAGCTGGCCGGCGTCATCGTCCAGTTCGGCGGCCAGACCCCGCTGAAGCTGGCCCATGCTCTGGAAGAGGCCGGCGTGCCGATCCTGGGCACCAGCCCCGACGCCATCGACCTGGCCGAGGACCGCGAGCGCTTCCAGCAACTGCTGAACGGCCTCGACATCGCCCAGCCGGAAAACGCCATCGCCCGCAGCTGGGACGAGGCCCGCGCCGAAGGCGACAAGATCGGCTTCCCGTTCGTGATGCGTCCGTCCTACGTGCTGGGCGGGCGGGGGATGGAGATCATCCGCGACCATGAGGCCATGGAGCGCTACATCGCCGGCGCCGGCGAGATCTCGTTCGAACACCCGATCCTGCTCGACCACTATCTGAGCCGCGCCACCGAGGTTGACGTCGACGCCCTGTGCGACGGCGAGAACGTCTTCGTGGCCGGCGTGCTGGAGCACATCGAGGAAGCCGGCGTCCACTCGGGCGACTCGGCGTGTTCGATGCCGCCCTTCTCGCTGAAGGCCGAGACCATCGCGGAACTGAAGCGCCAGACCGTGCAGATGGCCCTGGCCCTCAACGTTCGCGGCCTGATGAACGTGCAGTTCGCCATCGAGGAACCGCACTCCGACGCCCCGCGCATCTACGTGCTGGAAGTGAACCCGCGCGCCTCGCGCACCGTGCCGTTCGTCGCCAAGACCATTGGCCAGCCCGTGGCCGCCATCGCCGCCAAGCTGATGGCCGGCGCCAAGCTTTCCGAGTTCGGCCTGAAGGACGAGCCCTACGACCACATCGCGGTCAAGGAAGCCGTCTTCCCGTTCGCCCGCTTCGCCGGCGTCGACACGGTGCTCGGCCCGGAAATGCGCTCGACCGGCGAGGTCATGGGCCTCGACTGGATCCGTGAAGGCGAAACGAGCCTGGGCCCGGCCTTCGCCCGCGCCTTCGCCAAGAGCCAGCTGGGCGGCGGCGTGAAGCTGCCGACCTCGGGCACGGCGTTCGTGTCGGTCAAGGAAAGCGACCGTCCGTGGATCGTCGAGCCGGTGAAGCTGCTGCAAGCGGCCGGCTTCAAGGTGATCTCCACCGTCGGCACCCGCGGCTATCTCGCCGAGCAGGGCGTCGAGGTCGAGCTGGTCAAGAAGGTGCTGGAAGGCCGCCCCAACATCGTCGACGTGATGAAGAACGGCGGCGTGCAACTGGTCTTCAACACCACCGAAGGCAAGCAGGCCCTTGAGGACAGCTTCGACATCCGCCGTACGGCGCTGATGATGAAGGTGCCCTACTACACCACCAGCGCCGGCGCGCTGGCCGCCGCCCAGGCCATCGCCGGCGCCCCGGCCGAGTCCCTCGACGTGCGCCCGCTGCAAAGCTACGCGTAAGGCCAAGGCCTCGTCCTTAAGACGCAAGAAGCCGCCCGGAGCGATCCGGGCGGCTTTTTCGTGATCCTCCCCCTGAAGGGGGAGGTGGCCCGAAGGGCCGGAGGGGGAAGTGTCTGATGGGCTCAGCGCACCCTCAACGTCAGCAATCCCTTCCCCCTCAGTCGCTCCGCGACAGCTCCCCCTTCAGGGGGAGCATCTTGAGGAAGGGCCGAACAGCGCGCGCACCGCCTCAAAACCCAAAGAAACCGCCCTTCCCGGCTGTCGCCATCTTGACACAGGCGTCACCCACGGCCATTTGCCGACTCAAGGATTTGCCACGCAGCTGATTTGACATCGATCGGGCCGCCAACGCACAGCGCGCGCCCTCTTTGAAACAGGATGTCATCCTCGCCGCGCCAGGTCCCAGCGGTCGCCGATCGAAAGATCGACGTTCATGAACGCCGCGCTCGAAGCCGCCGCCCTCCGCCCTTTTCGCGCGGAGCGTTACCCCGTGGTCTTTCGTGCGTTAGTTCACAGAACGTCGAAAATTTTTTCGCCGATCCTGCTGGACGCTTGGAGCGCCTGCGCAGCGGGGTCCTGACCCTTGAGGAAGCAGTAGCCGGCCCGAACTCGCGAGGATCCGCGGAAGGCCGGAGACATGTTGAGGCATTTTCGGCCCGCCCCCGCCACGAAGGGAGCGGCGCCGATTTCGGAGAGCTTGATGAGCAACAATTCCACGGCCGAGACCGAAGCGCCCGAAGCCACCGGTGGTGATGGTCCGCTCCTCGACCTGACCGACGCCGGCGTAAAGAAGTTCATCAAGCAGGCGAAAGCCCGCGGCTACGTCACGATGGACGAGCTGAACAAGGTGCTGCCGTCGGAAGAAGTCAGCCCCGACGCCATCGAAGACACCCTCGCCATGCTCAGCGAGATGGGCGTCAACGTCGTCGAGGCCGAGGAAGACGCCGAGAACGCCGAGGGCGGCGAAGTCGCCACCCGCGACGAGAACACCACGGTCATCACCAGCGACAAGCCGGCCGCCTACGACCGCACCGACGACCCCGTGCGCATGTACCTGCGCGAGATGGGCTCGGTCGAGCTGCTGTCGCGCGAAGGCGAAATCGCCATCGCCAAGCGCATCGAGGCCGGCCGCGACACGATGATCCGCGGTCTGTGCGAAAGCGCGCTGACCTTCGAAGCCATCATGGTGTGGCGCGAGGAACTCTCCACCGGCCGCATCCTGCTGCGTGAAGTCATCGACCTGGAAGGCACCTACGCGGCCATCAACGGCGGCGCGGCCCAGCCCGCGGCCGAGGACGACGAAGGTCCGGCCGAGCCCGTCGACGACGAGGCCGGCGAAGCCAAGCCCGAGGGCGAAGGCGAGGACGACGACGACTTCGACGACGGCGCGGGCCCGACCGTCAGCGCCATGGAAGGCGAGCTGCGCGAAGGCGTCATGGCCATCCTCGACGCCATCGCCAGCGAGTTCGAGACCTTCCGCAAGCTGCAGGACAAGCTGGTCGGCAGCCGCCTGAAGGGCCAGGACCTGTCGGACGCCGACCGCAAGGCCTACGAGGGCCTGTCGGCGACGATCATCCAGCACCTCAAGACGCTGAAGCTGAACAACAACCGCATCGAGGCGCTGGTCGAGCAGCTCTATGCGATCAACAAGCGCCTGATCGGCCTGGAAGGCCGCCTGCTGCGCCTGGCCGACAGCTACGGCATCAGCCGCGCCGAGTTCCTCAAGGCCTATTTCGGCTCGGAACTGAACCCCACCTGGGTCGACCAGGTGAAGGGCATGGGCGTGCGCTGGACCAAGTTCGTCGAGAACGACACCAGCTCGGTTTCCGACATCCGCCAGGAAATCGCCGCCCTGGCCACCGAAACGGGCGTGCCGATCGACGACTATCGCCGCATCGTCCAGACCGTTCAGAAGGGCGAGCGCGAGGCCCGTCAGGCCAAGAAGGAAATGGTCGAGGCCAACCTGCGCCTCGTGATCTCGATCGCCAAGAAGTACACCAACCGCGGTCTGCAGTTCCTGGACCTGATCCAGGAAGGCAACATCGGCCTGATGAAGGCCGTCGACAAGTTCGAGTACCGCCGCGGCTACAAGTTCTCGACCTACGCCACCTGGTGGATCCGCCAGGCCATCACCCGCTCGATCGCCGACCAGGCGCGGACCATCCGCATCCCGGTCCACATGATCGAGACGATCAACAAGATCGTCCGCACCAGCCGCCAGATGCTGCACGAGATCGGCCGCGAGCCGACCCCGGAAGAGCTGGCCGAAAAGCTGGCCATGCCGCTGGAAAAGGTGCGCAAGGTCCTGAAGATCGCCAAGGAGCCGATCTCGCTCGAAACGCCGATCGGCGACGAGGAAGACAGCCACCTGGGCGACTTCATCGAGGACAAGAACGCCGTCCTGCCGATCGACGCGGCCATCCAGAGCAATCTTCGTGAGACCACGACGCGAGTGCTCGCGTCGCTGACCCCGCGGGAAGAACGGGTTCTGCGGATGCGCTTCGGCATCGGCATGAACACCGACCACACGCTGGAAGAAGTCGGCCAGCAGTTCTCGGTGACCCGCGAACGCATCCGTCAGATCGAAGCCAAGGCCCTGCGCAAGCTCAAGCACCCGAGCCGCTCGCGCAAGCTGCGCAGCTTCCTCGACAGCTGATCGGCTGCGAGCTGAACAAGACGAAGGCGGCGCCCGCGAGGACGCCGCCTTTTTCTTTTCGACGAAGAAAGCCGGCCTAGTTGTTGCCGGTCTTGACGTCGGCCGAGCCGGCGCCATTGGCCGAACCCGAGACGCCGCTGCGCGAGGCCGAGCCCGACAGGCCCAGCGAGCCGGCCTGGCCGGCGCCGCCCTTGCTGGTCGAGGCGCTGGACGAGCCCGAGCCATTGGCCGAGCCCGAGGCGCCGTCGCGGCTGATCGAGCCGCCGCCGGTCAGGGCGCCGTCGCCGGTCGCGTTGGTCGAGGCGGCCGCGTCACGGGCCGAACCAGCGGCGTTGCGGGCGACGCCCGTGGCGCGGCCGGCGGCGCCGGCGGCCCGGTCGCGGGCCGAGCCGGCGACGCCCTGGGCGCGGGACGCGGCGTTCGAGGCGGCGCTCGAAGCGGTCGAGGCCAGACCGCTCGTGTCGGGCGCAGCGACCGAACCCGCGCCGGAGCCCGAGCCCGCCAGGGCGCCGGTCAGCTGGCCGGCGGTCGCCGAGCCCGAGCCGGAACCTTCGGCCGAACCGTCGGCCTTGGCGCTCGAAGCCGCGCCGCGGGCGGTCGAGGCCGCGCCTTCGGCGGCGCCGCGCGTGCGGCCGGCGGCGTCACGGGCCTTGCCGCGCGCGGTCGAGGTCGTCTCGCCGGCCCGGTCGCGGATCCGGCTCGCGGTCCCGCGGACGCCCGAGCCCAGGCCGCTGGCGTCGGGAGCGGTCAGGCCGCCGCCGAGCCCCCCGGTTCCACCGAGCTGACCGCCGAGGCCGCCCATGCCGCCGGTGAGGCCGCCGGTCAGCCCGCCGCCGCCCGAGCCGCCCAGCAACTGGGCCTGGGCCATCGGGGCGGCCAGCAGGACGGCGGCCGAAGCGGCGGTGACGAGGAACGAGGTCTTACGCATGGGACGTCTCCTTGAGGGTCATTTCGCGGGGCGTCTTTTTCGCCTCCTGACCCGTCCAACGACGCCGCTTCCAGCTTTCTTCCATCGCCGCCGGAAATTATTTCAGCGACCCGCGTCGACCTCGCCCGCGCCGAACGTCCGATCGGGTCCCGGCGCGCCCAGGTCCTTGGCCGAGCGTGCCAACGCAGCCACCGCCGCCCGGGCCTTGGCCGGGTCTGGACTGGCCGTCAGCCGGGCCAGCCGTCCGGCCACGACGGGCGCGGCGAACGAGGCGCCGCGCAGGCTGGCCCTGCGTCCGCCCGGCGCGGCGGCCCTTACCTCGGCGCCCAGGGCCGCGAACGCTACTTGGCCATTGGCGCTGGCCTCGGGCAGCGCCCTGCCCCGCTTGTCGACGCCCGTGACGGCGATCACCCCCGGATAGGAGGCCGGATACAGCGGCGGCGCGGCCGGACCGTCATTGCCGACTGCCGCCACGACCAGCACGCCCTGGCCGACCAGCGCCTTCACCGCCGCCCGCAGCGCTCCGTTGTCGGGCCCGACCAGGCTGACATTGACCACCGGGACCTTGGCCGCGCTCATCCAAGACAGCGCCCCGACGATCGCCGAGGCCGAGCCGCCGGTCGGCCCCACGCCATAGACGTCGGCGGCCAGCAACTTGGCGCCCGGTCCGGCCGAGCCGTAGTCGCGCGCGACGATCAGCGAAGCCGTCGCCGTACCGTGCGCTCCGGCCTTGGGCGCGCCCTTGGTGAAGCCCCGCTGCTCGATGGCCACGCCGCGAAAGTCCGGATGGCCCGCATCCACCCCGCCGTCGACCAGCCCGACCCGCGCGCCGCTCGCCCCGGCGACGGTCGGGCCCACGACAGCCAGGCCGCTCGTGCTCGCCAGGCCGGCCCCGGCATAGATGTGATTGAAGTCGTAGTCGCCGGACGGATCCAGCGCCTTCAGGCGGCGAACGGCCTGGCGGGCGTCCATGCCGCGCGGCGGCGTCAGGGTCACCAGCTCAATGCCCAGATCGGGCGAGCGCACCCGTCGCGCCTCGACGAACCCGGCGTCCAAGGCCCGCTGCAGGGCCTCGGGCCTTGGCGAGACGGCCAGCACCTCGCCGCGCACGACGGGGCGGCCCTGGTCGTCGGGCTCGAGGACACGGGGATTGGCGCGCAGCAGGGCCTTCAGCCGGTCCAGCCCCGCCAAGTCCCGCACGTCCCGCGCCGTGCGCGTGGTCAGGTCCTCGGCGCCGTCGACCACGTCGGAGACCACCGGCAGTCGACTGGGCAGCGACGGCAGGCCGCCTGGCAGCAGCTGCGCGTCCGCCGCCGGCGCGAGGGCCAGGACGCAGGCCGCGATGGCAAGGACGTGGACTTTCTTCCGCAACGCGATCTCCGAAGCTTGCCGCGCGAGAACGATGGCCGGAACCCGCGCGGAGTGGAATAATTATCCGGTTCATGGATTAAACGCCGGAAGCGGCGCGTTTCTTCCCTTAGGCGACGTAGGCGGACCTTGGATTCGTTTCAGAAGGACATGCTGGACCTGCTGCCGCGGCTTCGCCGCATGGCGCGGGTGCTGGCCCGGGATCCCGCCGACGCCGACGACCTGACGCAGCTGACCGTCGAGCGCGCCCTGGCGCGTCGCGATCAGTGGCGGGAAGGCACGCGACAAGACAGCTGGATGTTTCGGATCATGCGCAACGCCTGGATCGACGAGAGCAGAAGCAGGGCCCGCCACGGCCGTGTCCTGGCCCCGCCCGAGGCCGGCGTGCACGCCGCCGATCCGGCCGCGCCGTCGCTGGACGGCCGCCTGGTCCTGACCGCCGTCGAGGCGGCGCTGGACGCCCTGCCCGAGGACCAGCGGGTCGCGGTGGCCCTGGTGCTGATCGAGGGGCTGTCCTACCAGGAGGCCGCCGATAGTCTCGACATCCCGATGGGAACCCTCACCAGCCGCCTGGCGCGCGGCCGCACGGCCCTGCAAGCCGCGCTGATCGACCAAGGAGCAAGGCCATGACCGTGAGCGACGAAGAGGTCTTCGCCTATGTGGACGGCGAACTGCCGCCCGAGGCCATGGCCAAGATCACCGCGGCCATGACCAAGGATCCCGCGCTGGCCGCGCGAATCCAGGCCCAGCGCGACCTGCGCCGGCTGCTGTCGGGCGCCCATGCCGGCGTCCTGCGCGAACCGGTCCCGCCCGACCTGAAGGCGACCGTGACCGCCGGAAGCAAGCCCGCCGAGGTGATCGCCTTCCCGCAGCCCAAGCCCAAGGAAAAGCTCAAGGACAAGGCCAAGGTCCAGAAGCCCGCGACGCCGGTCGCCGGCCGTCCGGCCTTCCGCAAGCCGCCGGCCTGGGCCGCCATGGCCGCCTGCCTGGTGGCCGGCCTGGCGATCGGCCGCCTGGCCCTGCCCTCGCCGCCGACCGCCGACGGCCGCGCCGCCGAACCGCCGATGGCCGTCGGGCCGCTGGCCCGGGCGCTGGAGGACGGCGCGGCCGCGCAAGGCCAGGGCCCGGTGCGGATCGGCGTGACCTTCAAGAGCCAGGCCGGCCGCTGGTGCCGCACCTTCCAGGGCCAGGACCAGGCGGGCGTGGCCTGCCGCGCCGACGGCGCCTGGCGGGTGCTGGCCTCCTCGCCCGCGACGGCGGCCGCAGCCGGCGGCGAGTACCGCCAGGCCGCCTCGGAAACGCCGACCGCCGTGATGGCCGTGGTCGACGGCATGATCTCCGGCGCGCCGCTGGACGCGGCCGGCGAGGCCCAGGCCCTCAAGACCAACTGGCGCTGAATTCAAAGGCGGATAGGGTCGCCGCCTCCTGGAAAGACTAGGGGAAAATCCAGGAGGCGGCGTATCCGCGCCCTTCGCAGGGGGGGACGCGAGGCGGGCGCGGATAATGACCGGAGGACTGCTAGGCCAGAAGGTCGAGCAGGACGCCGGTCATGGCGTCGGCGGTGCGAAGCACCGCGGCATTGGCGGAGAAGTCGGTTTCAGCCGAGATCTGCTCGACGCGCTCGGCGGCGAGATCCGTCTTGGCGGCAAGGCCCGCATCGCTCCCCACGCGCTGAGCGCTGGCGGCCAGACGGCCGGCTGCGGCGCCCATGCCCGCGGCGGAGATCAAGATGGCCTGCATGAACCGTTTTCCCTGTCGTATCGCGAAGCTGACGGGGTTCGGTTAAGCGGATCTTCATAAATAGGGTGAATTTCCATCGACCTTACCCAATTATGTAGAGAATTTTTCTCGTTAAGGTTACCCGCGCGAACGCACTGATCGCCGACATTACAAAACGTTCAGGCAGAGCTTGCTCGACAAGCTGTCCTCCCCTCTGCAAGGTCGCCGGCTCCGCGGATCCGCCGCGCCTGGAACCTGCCCGAATGCCCTTCTCGCGCCGCGCCGCCTTTCTCAGCGCCGCCCTCCTGCTGGTCGCCCATCCCGCCCTCGCCGCGCCCAAGGACGCCTTCGTCCCCTCGGCCGACGCCATCCGCGCCCACATGACCTTCCTGGCGGACGACCTGATGGAGGGCCGCGAGGCCGGCACGCGCGGCTACGACCTGGCCGCCAACTATGTGGCCGCCCAGTTCGCCCTGCTGGGCCTGAAGCCGGCCGGCGACGCGGGCTCCTACCTGCAGACGGTGCCGCTGGTGGCCTACCGTCCGGCGGGCGACGGCGAGATCAAGGTCGCCGAAGCAAGCAACGCGCCCGTCTCGCTGGTCTTCGGCGAGGACTTCCTGCCCAGCCCCCAGGCCGACAAGGCCGAACTGGCCCTGACCGCCCCGCTGGTGTTCGTCGGCTTCGGCGTCAGCGCTCCCGAGCGCGGTCGCGACGACTTCGCGGGCCTGGACGTCGCGGGCAAGATCGTCGTCGTGCTGTCCGGCGCCCCCAAGGGCTTCCAGACCGAGGAACGGGCCCACTACGGCTCGGTCGGCGTCAAGCGAGCCGAGGCCGCCCGTCGCGGCGCGATCGGCGTGCTGACCCTGGGCACGCCCGCCAGCGAGAAGCGCCGTCCGTTCGCCCGCGGCGTCGCCGGCGCCCGCGACTGGCGCATGACCTGGAGCACGCCGCAGGGCGCGCCCTTCGTCCGCGGCGGCTCGGCCCCCAGCCTGGCCTCGATCAGCGTCAAGGGCGCGTACAAGCTGTTCGGCTCGGCCACCGCGCGCCTGGAAGCCGCCTACACCGCCGCCGACACCCAGGAAGGCAAGGTCGAAGGCTTCGCCCTGCCGACGACCGCCAGCGTCGCCCTGAAGAGCGAGATCCAGCAGCGCCGCAGCAGCAATGTCGCCGGCCTGATCGAGGGCTCGGACCCGACCCTGAAGGCCCAGACCATCGTGCTCAGCGCCCACCTCGACCACGAAGGGATCAAGGAAAATCCCAAGCCCGGCGAGGACGCGGTCTATAACGGCGCCCTCGACAACGCGAGCGGCGTCGCCACCCTGCTGGAGGTCGGCCGCGGCTTCACGCAAGGCAAGGCCCGGCCCAAGCGCTCGATCCTGCTGCTGGCCGTCACCGCCGAGGAAAAGGGCCTGATCGGCTCGGAATACTTCGCGCACAATCCGACCGTGCCGAAAGCCGAGCTGGCCGCGGACGTCAATCTCGACATGCCGGTGCTGCTGTACCCGTTCACCGACGTGGTAGCCTTCGGGGCCAATCGCTCGAGCGTCGGCCCGATCGTCGCCAAGGCCGCCGGCCGCGTCGACATCGCCCTGTCGCCCGACCCGATGCCGGAAGAAGGCCTGTTCACCCGCAGCGACCACTATCGCTTCGTCGAGCAGGGCGTGCCGTCGGTGTTCCTGATGACCGGCTTCAAGAACGGCGGCGAGAAGGCCTTCAAGGACTTCCTGGCCACGCACTATCACAAGCCGGGCGACGACCTGAAGCAGGCGATCGACTACCAGGCGGCCGCCAAGTTCGCCCTGGTCAACTACGAGATCGCCCACGACCTGGCCGACGCCGCCGAGCGCCCGACCTGGAACCCCGGCGACTTCTTCGGCTCGACCTTCGCGCCCAAGGGGCATCCGTCCTCGGCCGCGCGCTGAGCGACCCATTGACCGGAGGGACGGAGAGGTCGATTTTCCCTCTTCGTCTTTATCGAGAGGGAATCTGGTGGCCAGCGTGGGCTCGCTCCTGAGGCTCGGCGTGATCACGCCGCTGGTGATGGTGGCCGACGTGTGGCTGGCCCAGAGGCTGTTCCCCGGCTTCGACCCCGGCGCCCAGTTCATCAGCGAGCTGGGCGGCCCGGCGGCCCCGACTCCGGAAATCTTCAACCTGGGCATGATGCTGGCCGGTGTTGCGGGCCTCTTCGCCGGCGCGGGCTTCGCCCATGCCCTGGAAAAGGCCGGCGGCCGCCGCCAGGTCTCGGCCTTCGCGGGCCTCTGGGTGGCGATGACCGGCCTGGGCGCCTTCTTCGCCGGCGTCTTCCATTGGCCTGACCCTATGCACCGGGCCTGCGGCGTGGGCCTGGCCATCCAGTTCGCGCCGCTGTTCACCGCCTGGGCCTTGTGGGGCAAGCCGGGCTACCGGCGGCTGGCGCACTTCTCGCTGGGCTGGTTCTTCGGCCTGCTGCTGGTGCTGGCCCTGCTGACGGGCGTGTGGAACGTGCGCACGGGCAATGACGTCGGCTTCTGGCAGCGGGGCCATGCGTTCCTGGGCCTCCTGTGGCTGGGCATCGCCGCCTGGAGCCTGGAACGCGGCTGGCGGGCCAGGTCCGTGGAACTGGAGCCGGCGGCGGCTTAGGTGAACCTCCCCCTGTGGGGGAGGCGATCGCGCAGCGATCGGTGGGGGTGACTTCCGGCTCATCGCAAGCTGAAAACGGCCCCCCTCCGGCCCTTCGGGCCACCTCCCCCAGAGGGGGGAGGTTCCTCATGGGCGCCTTCCTGGGCCCTGTGCCCAGGATCCAGGGTTCAGCCTGCTCAGACCTTTCGAGCACGGTCGAAGTTTGAGCGGCGGCCGGCGCCACGAGGGCGAGGGAGGCGGGTGTGTTGGTGGGCTTGAGTCAGGGACCGGAGACGGCGTGCCGGCACGCCGGCCAGCGGCGTAACCCCTCACCCTCCCAGGCTGTCGCCTGGGCCCCTCCCTCTCCCTTCAGGGAGAGGGTCTGGGGGATGGCCGGCCAGCGCCCCGGAAGCTGAAAACGTCCCCCCTCCGGCCCTTCGGGCCGCCTCCCCCAGAGGGGGAGGAGCCAAAAGAAAAGGCCCCGGAGGTTTCCCTCCGGGGCCTTCGCTTT
>NZ_JBAKFV010000018.1:0-101333 GCF_036889365.1 Caulobacter sp. CCNWLW153 | reverse complement strand
TCGGGAATGATCTTGGTCGGATCGAGCACGTCATAGGGCAGGGCGTCGGCGAAGGCTTGATCGAAGGCCTGCACGCCAAGTTCCCACTCGGGGAAGTCGCCGCGATCGATGGCTTCGAAGAGGTCGCGGCGCTGGAAGTCGGGATCGGCGCCGGCCAGCTTCACCGCCTCGTCCCACAGGGTCGAGGCCACGCCCTGTCTGGGCTTCCAGTGGAACTTGACGAAGGTCGCCTTGCCCTTGTTGTCGACCAGTCGGAAGGTATGGATCCCAAACCCTTCCATCGTGCGCAGCGAGCGCGGGATCGTCCGGTCGCTCATCGCCCACATGATCATGTGGGTGGCCTCGGGCATCAGGCTGATGAAGTCCCAGAAAGTGTCGTGGGCGCTGGCGGACTGCGGGTATCCGCGATCAGCCTCCATCTTCACCGAGTGGATCAGGTCCGGAAACTTGATTGCGTCCTGGATGAAGAACACCGGGATGTTGTTGCCGACGAGGTCCCAGTTGCCCTCCTGGGTATAGAACTTCACCGCAAAGCCGCGCACGTCGCGCGGCGTGTCGACGCTGCCGGCGCCGCCCGCGACGGTCGAGAAGCGCACGAACACCGGCGTCTTCTCGCCTGGGCGCTGGAAAAGGTCGGCCTTGCTGAGCCTGGCGGCCGCCTCGTAGGCCTCGAAATAGCCGTGGGCGGCCGAGCCGCGAGCGTGGACGATGCGCTCTGGAATGCGCTCGTGATCGAAGTGAAAGATCTTCTCGCGCAGCACGAAGTCTTCCAGCAGCACCGGACCGCGCGGACCCGCTTTCAGCTGGTTCTGGTTGTCGGAAATCCGCACGCCCTGGTTGGTGGTCAGGTGGCCGTCCGGCGTATGCGGGCCGCCGTCCGGAACGCGCTGATGGGTCTCGTCGCCGACGCCGCGCTCGGTGGTCATGCCCTTGGCCATGTCAGTCTCCTGGGATGGGATCGTGGGGCAATCCGAAAGCCCCAAGGCCGGTTCCGAGCGTGGCCGGACCTGGCTGATGATCGTGTGGGTGATGAAGCTGCGCAGAGCGGCCGGGCGTTGAGGACAGGCCATCCCAGAGGAGATCGCCGATGCCCGCCAAGTCCGCCGCCCAGCAGAAAGCCGCCGGAGCCGCCCTGTCCGCCAAGCGCGGCGACACGCCCAAGAGCAAGCTTAAGGGCGCGTCCAAGTCGATGCTGTCGATGAGCGAGAAGCAGCTGGAAGAGTTCGCGCATACCAAGCGCAAAGGCATGCCCGAGCATAAGCACTGACCAACGGCCCAACCGAGTGACGACTTGCTCCTGAAAGAGAGCAATCGCCGCCCGGTCGGCTTTCCTGGATCTAGTGGGAAGGCTGTTTGGAGAACTCCGCCATCAGCTCTTCCTTGCGCGCCGCCATGCGCTCGCCCATGGCTTCGAGGTCCTCGTCGCCCTTCTTGGCCTGGGCGAAGAAGCCGCCGGGCTGTTCCTCTTCCTTGACGTGGTGCTTGATGTACTCGCCCAGCACCTTGACCTTGGCGTCGTAGAACTCTTCGCCGGGCTTCATCGCCTCGATCTCGGCGATCAGCTTCTTGGCGCCGTCGTGCTCGACATAAGCCTCGTCGATCAGGTCGTCCTCCACCTCGCCGCGGCTTTCGGGATAGAGGATCTCCTCCTCGATCTGGGTGTGAACCTTCAGGGCCAGGGCGATCTTGTCGAACAGGGCCTGCTTGTCGCGATCACTCTCCAGCTGTTCGTACTCGTCGAACATGGCCTCCACCTCGCGGTGATCGGCCTTGAGCAGGCGAATGGCCAGAGGATCGCGCCGACCCGTGCGGCGGGTGCGGCGAGCCTTGGCGGATTTTCCCGATTTCGAGGCGGTTTTGGTGGCGGCTTTGGCAGTGGCCATGGCGACTCTCCCTGTGAGTTGATCGCCGCTTGAAGCCCGCGCCCTGGCTGCTGGTTCCTATGGCCATGCTAGTTGAGAGACGATTTCAGTCTCGCAGTGGCATAGAGCCATTATTCGCTAAAAATCAGTCAGTTATGGCATGTTGTTGGTCGGGTTTTCGACATAGGAACGGGTTCGATGCGCCCGCATTTGTGCTGAGCCGGAGCAACCGGCGAGCAGCCATTCAAGGGAGACGGCCATGGGCGAGAACGCCAACAACGATCAAAACCAGCAGGGCGACATCCGCCAGCCGCAACAACAACAGGACAACCCCCAGCAGGCCCAGCCGGATCAGCAGAACCAGCAGGGCGAGCGTCGTCCGGGCGAGCGCCAGAAAGGGCGCGACATCGAAGGCGAGGGCGATGGCCTCGCCAGCGGCGTCGACACCGGCGCGATCCAGCCGGGCAAGACCGGGCAAGGCGACGTGGAGCGCTAATCCAGGCGGAGGCCGGCCGCAATCTGTGGCAGATCGTGGCTGGCCGCCGATGTTCGAGATGTTCGGGTGTCAGATGGCATGCGTGTTCGAAGTGCGGCCTGGCTGAGTTCGAGCGTGAGCTGATCCGGTCGCGCACCAGCGAAGGGCGTGAACGGGCTAAGGCGCGCGGGGTCAAGCTTGGGCGGCACCACAGTCTGACCATCGCCCAGCGGACTTTCGTCGCCCAGCGGACTTTCGTCGCCCAGCGGACTTTCGTCGCCCAGCAGCGCGCCAACGGAGAAAGCGTGCGCCACCTAGCTCGCGTTCTGGGCGTCAGCAAGGCGACGATCGGCCGGATACCGCCAGCCGAAATTGATGCCGCGAAGCTCTAGAAGCTATTTGCTCAGCTTGCGGCTAACGCGAGCATGGTGAGCCTCAACCCGCTCGACCAGAGCATCCAGGAAGGCCTCGGCATCGGCGCCGACAAGTGCATTGCCGCTGCGACACTCGCGCTGCTGCTGCTCCAGGAGCAGGCCGAACGCCTGTTGCGCAGCAGAGAGCGGTTTGGTCGTGGAAGGATCGCGTTGCTGCGACATAGCTCCTCCTGCCGCCGGTTATCCCGACATACTAGTTCCAAACTTCGAATAACGCGCCGGTTGCACATGTGGACAGTGTGTTCAGCGATGCAGGCCGATAGCCGACGGATTTGTAGAGTGCGCCAGCCCGCTGGGCACCGACGTCAATGGCTGGGTAGTCAACGCCACTCGGCATGATCGTACAGCGCGGCCGCCGCTCTACGATATGTAGCGCGTGTTTGTGGAGCCAGATCGCCATGAAGGAAGTCGATCCAGATCGTGGCGGCGTAGCGCGGAATACCGAGGGCATCAGTCACGACCGGCCCAGTCAGGATTGCCGGTAGTTGTTGCGCGCCGAGCCGCTGAGAACGAATGAACTGCACTGACTCTTATCTCGTTGGTCGGAGCGAGATCAGTCAGTTCGAGCTTGGCCGTCAATGTCCGAATCTAGGAATGCTGAAAGCTTAGCGCGACGCGAGCCCCCGAACCGCTGCGCGTTGTGGGACCTCCGCGGCTCGGGGGATCGCTACTGGAGTACGGCGATGTGCAACACTTCCGAACATGCGCCTTCTTCCGATAATATTCCTTAGGCGATAAGGATTGATGCGAAACCGGAGATCGCCCGGTGTCCCTTGTCACTGACTCCAAATTCTGCGAGTCGCAGGTCGCTTGCCGCCGGTTGCTATAACGTTCCGGGTTTGCACGTTTTCTGACTCCAAATTCAGCGACCGAGCGGCCGCGAAAGCGGCGATGGAAGCCAGGATCAGCAAAGCCGCGGCGGACCTGGCGGTCGCCGCGCCTAGCCTCGCCTCAACGAAGGGCAAGACTTACGAGACCTGGGTCATGTTCGAGCTGGCCGCACGGCTCGCGGTCGATCACAAGGTCGAGGCCCGCAACAGCGCAGGGAAGCCGGCCACGAACCAGAAGCCCGTAGAGGCTTGTCGCGCGAAGTTTCGTAGATTCCAGGCTTAGCCAGCTTCTCGCCTAGCCATCGCGCCACCGGCGTCGAGACGGCGTTGCCGATCAGCGACCAGCGCAAAGAGGCCCGGCCCACCTCGGCAGCCGGCATTGTCCAATTTTCGTCGAAACCTTGAAGCCTTTCGGCGTCGCGGATGTCAGGCGTCACCACCTGTCCGTCGGGCAGCAGTATGGCCGGCGGTGAGGGAATGCCAATCGTCGAACCGTTCTTAAGCGTAGGAATGGCGTCCGGAGCCCATCCGAGTCCACGAATACCTTCGGTCCAGTAGAACCCATGGGCACGCATATCCAGTTCGGTGCCTGCCAGCACCGGCTCGGCTTCGTCGACCAGTACCACGTCGGCCGGATCGGCATCGGCACAGGTGGCCACGAACAGCACCCGGTTCCGCCGCTGCGGCAGGAAGGCGTGTGTGTTGACGACGCGATACGCCCAGCGATAGCCGCGAGCCTCGAACGCCTCAACCAAGGTTGTCATTGCCCGGCCTTGGTCGAGCTGGAGCATAAAGGAGACGTTCTCCAGCACGACCCATGGGACCTTGCGCGCGTCCAGAAGGCGGTAGATCTGATCGACTAGGCCCGAGCGCTTGCCACCGATTCCCGCCGTTCGTCCCGCCTGACTTAGGTCCTGACAAGGGAAGCCGCCGACTAGAAGATCGACCTCGTCTGGCAAGGCTTCGATCGACCGTACGTCTGTCTCGCATGGTACGCCGGGAAAGCGCGCGGCCAGCACGGCGCGAGCCGGCTCCCAGATCTCGCAGAACATCGCAGCCTCGTGACCCGCAGCCGAGAGCCCGACTTCGAGTCCGCCGATTCCGGCAAACAAACCCGCAACCTTCAAGCGTCTGGCTCCTCACACGGGGTCATCACGAATCTCCGGCCAGCATCGCTGAGATCGGCTTCATCGAGAAGCCTACCTGAGACCGTAGTTCTTATAACGTTCCCCGGAGCAAGCAAGTGCAGTTTCACTGCCGAACCCGGTGGCAACCCCGCGCCTCCGACGAAAATTCGGTGGATAGCCGGATCCGGACTTTACGCGCTTCTACGCGATCTTCGAGTAGCTTGAGGGCTTCGAACAGCAAAAAGTTAGTCGCGGATTTTGGATTCAGTTTCGGCGAGTTTGGAGTCAGTCGCGGGGTTTGGGGCCAGAGCCCGTGCTGTAGAAAGGATGCGGCTAATGGTCGGTTCGCTGACGCGGTAGAGCCTGGCCATTTCAGCCGCCGACTTACGTCCAGAGGTCACGTTCTCGACGACGTCCGCACGCTGCGCCGGGGTCAGTTTTGGGCGACGCCCACCGATACGGCCGGCGGCTCTCGCTTCGGCCAGGCCGGCGTTGGTGCGCTCGCGGATCATGGCGCGTTCGAACTCGGCGAAGCTGCCGACCATGTGCATCATCATGCGGCCCGCGGGGGTCGTGGTATCGATGCTTTCGGTCAGGGAGCGGAAGCCGGCGCTGGCGGCGTCGACCTTCTCCAGAATGTGCAAAAGGTCTTTCAGAGAACGGGATAGACGGTCGAGCTTCCACACCACGACGACGTCGCTGGTCCTTAGTTGATCGAGCATTCTATGCAGTTGGGGACGGTCCCATCGGCCGCCGCTGGCGGCCTCTTCGAACAGGCGCTCGCACCCTGCATCGGTCAGCGCGCGCTTCTGCGCGGCCGTTGATTGGTCGTCTCCCTTTGACACTCGCGCATAGCCGATGAGCATGGCGGTCCTTTCAAAAACCGGTTGCCTTTCAACTAAGTTATGAAAGAGGTTTTCGAAAGATGCTAGTTCCTGCCCTGGCTACTTGTGCGCCGCCCTTTCACAAACGGCCAATTGCGTTTTGATATTGTATATGGGAATATATTCCTAGGATCAAATCGGTGAAGCCGACATGAGCGGCCGCAACATATAGGAAAATATTCCCGCATATCCATCGCGACAATTGGAGAAGGCGACAGCCCGGTCAGGAAAATATTCCCATCCCTCGGCGTCTCACTGCTCGCGGAAGCTCCTGAACAGCCGCTGCTGCAGCGGCTCCAGCAGGTATTGCAGCGCCGTGCGCTTGCGTAGCGGCGCGACGACCTCGACCGGCAGCCCGGCTTTCAACGCAGGCGCTTCCCGGCCCGGCTGCCTCAGCGCGGCCAGTTCCTCCGGCGGCACCGCGACCTCGGCGCGGAAATAGCGCGCACCGGTCTTCTCGTCGGTGAAGCCGTCGGCCGACAGCTTGGTGACCGTGCCCTGCAGCAGCGGCAACTGGCGGTCGTGGAAAGCGGTGAACTTCACGTCGGCCCTCTGGCCCACATGGACGTCGTCGGCGTCGTTCGGCGCCACCCGGGCCTCGATGACCAGCGGCGCGCGCTGAGGCACGATCTCCATCAGGACGTCGCCGGGCGCCGCGACGCCGCCGACCGTGAACACCTTCAGGCCCACGACCTGGCCCGAGGCCGGCGCCCGGACCATGCCGCGCGACAGCTGATCGCGCGCGGCGGTCAACCTGGGCTTGAGGTCGTTGAGCTCGATCTCGGACTGGCGCAGGTCGGCGATCACCTCGTCCATGTGCTCGCGGTCGCCCTGCAAGGCCTGCATGCGGGTCTCGCCGATACCCTCGCGGGCGCTGGCGGCCTGGGCGCGATAGGCGCCGTCCGTGCCCACCAGATCGGCCGCGGCCCGTTCGAGCGCCCTCACCCGCGTCATCGGCGCATAGCCCTGGGCGGCCAGCTTGCGCATGCCTTCCAGCTCCTCGCCGATCAGCCGCTGCTGCTCGCGATTGGCGGCGAGCTGGCGGTTGTAGCCGTTGATCTGCTCGGAAAGCTGGCTGGCGCGCTCGCCCAGCACGCCGCGCCGCGAGGCAAGGGCCGCGCGCTGGGCGGCCAGCTGACGGCGCTCCAGGCCCATGGCCTCGTCGGCCAGCACCTGATCCTCGGTCGGCAGGCCCGCGAAGGCGACCGGCGTGATCGGCGCGGCCAGGCCGTCGCGCTCGGCGATCAACCTCGCCCGGCGCGCCTCGACCGCGAAGACGCGGGCGGCCAGAGCCCGCTCCTGGGCCCGGACCTCCTGGACGTTCAGTTCGAGCAGAACCTGCCCCTGCCTGACCTTGTCGCCTTCCTGCACGCGCAGGGCCGAGATCACCCCGCCCTCACGGTGCTGCACGGCCTGGCGGCTGCCGGAAACCACGACCACCCCCTGCGCGTAGGCGCCGGCGTCGAGCGGCGCGAAGGCCGCCCAGCCGAGGAAACCGACGAAGAACACGCCGGCGGCGGCCAGGCCGGCCCGAAGCTCCCAATTGGCGCCGTCGGCCGGCCCCTGCTCCTTGTAGGCCTCGACCGTCACCAGGGCGCCGGGCTTATGGATGGCGAGCGAAGCGGTCATGACGTCACCCCGAAACCCGAAGATCGGACGAGGCATTGGCCGGGCGCGGCAATCCCGCCACCCTCGCCTCCAGCGCCTGAAGCACCTCGCGACGCGGGCCGTAGAGATCCATCGCGCCGTCGCGCAGCACCAGGAGCTTGTCGGCCACGCCCAGTATGTTGAGGCGATGGGCGATCACCACCAGGGCCGCCCCCCTCGCCTTCTGGGCCGCGATCGCATGTTCCAGCGCCGTCTCGCCCTCGAAGTCGAGGTTGGAATTGGGCTCGTCGAAGACGAACACCTGCGGGCCGCCGTACAGCGCCCTGGCCAGGGCCAGGCGCTGGGCCTGGCCGGCCGACACCCCTGCCCCGCCTGGTCCCAACTGAGTGTCGTAGGCCTGCGGCAGGCGCAGGATCATCTCGTGCGCGCCGGCCGCCGTCGCCGCCGCCACCGCGCGCTCGTCGATCTCGCGCGGGTCGCTTTCGGTGATGCTGGCGAAGCGGGCGATGTTCTCCTTCACCGTGCCGGCGAACAGGCCGCAGTTCTGCGGCAGATAGCCCACGTGGGCGGCCAGGCGCTCGGACTGCCAGTCGGCCAGGTCCGCACCGTCGATGCGCACGCAGCCGAGATCTGGCGTGAGGGCCCCGACCAGCACCCTGGCCAGGGTGGTCTTGCCCGCGCCGCTGGGGCCGACGACGCCGATGATCTCGCCCGGATTGAGGTCGAAGGATATGCCGCGCAGGATCATGCCCGTGCCGTCGGGCGCGCGGACGCTGGCCTGCTCGGCGCGCAGCCGGCCCTTGGGCTCGGGCAGCAGCGTGCGGGTCGGCGTGGCCGGGGCGCGTTCGAAGAGATCGACCAGGGTGCGCAGGCCGTCGCGGGCCTGGATCACGCTCTTCCAGGCGCCGACGATCTGCTCGACGGGCGCCAGGCTGCGGCTGAGCAGGATGGAGGCGGCGATGACGCCGCCGGCCGAGATCTCGTGACGCACGGCCAGCCAGGCGCCGGTTCCCAGCGCCAGCGATTGCAGGGTCAGCCGCAGGAAGCGGATGAGGCCGGTATAGACCCCGCCGGTGAACTGGGCGTCGGCCTGCAGGCCAACGGCTTCGCGCCGGTCGAGCAGCTGGCGCACGATCAGCGGCTCGCGCATGCCCAGCGCCTTGACGAGCCCCCCTTGGCTGGCGATCGCCTCCTGCGTCGCATAGGCCTGGGCCGAGGCCTCGTTGAGGGCCTCCAGCTTGCCGCGGGTGGCCTGCTCGTTGAGGATGGCCAGGATCAGCAGCGCCCCCGCCCCGATCACCGAGATCACGCCCAGCAAGGGGTGCAGCACGAAGCAGAGCGCCAGGTAGATCGGGGTCCAGGGCGCATCGAGCATCGCCGTGGCGGCGGAGCCGGAGACGACGTTGCGGAAGGCGTCGAACTCGCGCATGGCCTGGCGCAACCGCGGTCCGGCGTCGGCGCCAAGGCCCCCTGTCAGCCGGGTCAGCACCTCGGGCGCCAGCAGGCGGTCGAGGCGCAGGCCGAGCCGCACCAGGATGCGCTGGCGAAGACTGTCGAGCACGGACAGGGTGGCCAGGGCGAAGACGACCGCCACCGTCAGAAACGCAAGCGACAGGAGCCCGCTGGTCGGCAGGACCCTGTCGTAGATCTGGAGCATGTAGAGGGTCGGCGCGAGGTAGAGGATGTTGACCAGGGCGCTGAAGCCGGCGGCGATCAGCAGATGCCGCCGGCAGGTCCTGAAGGCGTTGGCCAGCGGCTCGGGAAGGACGCGCCGTCCCGAGCCTCCCGCCCTATCCGCGCCGCCCCGGCCGCTCATGCGAGGACATCCTCGTGGTAGCGGGTCAGCATGGTCACGAACAGCTTGTCGTCTCCGTCGCCGGCGAAGGTGAAGCCGCTGATCGTGCCGTTGTTGTTGTAGTCGTCTAGGGCGGTGTGCAGTCCCGCGCCGGAGTTTTGCCAAGCCGCGCTGCTTTGCTTGATCGCCGCGCCGTTGAAGTCGGCGATCCCGTCATGATTGGCGTCGGCGTACTGCTGCAGCCAGTCGATCGCCTGGTTCATCTTGGCGGCGGGACTGTTCGGGTCGAGCGGATCGCCCGAGGCGTTGCCGGCCTCGAAGTTCAGCCAGGCGGCGATGACGTCGCGGCCCAGGACGTAGCGGGCGTCCTGCGAAGGCTTCTGCGAAGCGTCCAGCACCTTCAGCGCCAGGGCCAGCGACATCTGCAGAGTGTCCTCGCCGGCGTCGGTGATCCCGTTGCCGTTGTCGTCGCCCAGTAGGATGTAGCGCTCCTCCTTGTTGCTGTTGCCAGGGTCGGGACCGTCGACGATGCCGTTGTTGTAGGCCAGCAGCTCGCCGTCGGGGAAATCGGGACCGGACTTGGTCTCGTTGCCGACGGTGCCGTCCCAGAAGGTCAGGCCGTTTGGCGACAGCCAGAAGCCGGGAGTGCGGACGCCCACGCTGTCGATCAGGCCGTAGTAGTAGGCCAGGTCATGGTCGCTGGCCGTGCCGCCCGAATAGGTCCCCGACGCGGTGGCGTCGTTGACGTGCTGGCCGGCGGTCCAGGGCGCGGTGATCTGGAACTCGGTGCTGGCGCCGACCGCCAGATTCCCGAGCGCCCGGGCCGTGCCCGCCGCCGCGCCGTTCAGGTCGAACACCGAGTCCGTGACCGAGGCGTTGGTCAGGGTCACGTTGCCGGTGTTGGTGACCACGAACTTGAAGGCGATGCTGGCGCTGGAGGTGGCGATCGGCCCCAGCGGGCTGTCCGCGTCGTCCCAGGTCGCGCCGCCGTCGATCGAGACGTACTTCTCGATGTCGATGGTCGCCCTCTGCAGCACGGGCACGCTGGCGTCGTCGGTGTCCGGCCCGGTCTGGTTGGAGTCGGCCGTGGCCGTGTTCTCCAGCTGTCCGTCCCCGCCGCCGTTGGAGTCTAGCTCGCCTTGCGTGACGGTGTGCTGGGCCGTGTAGCCCCACACCTCGCCCACTTCGAGAAGGCCGTCGTTGTCGCCGCTGATGTCGGCGCCGCGGACCAGGGATCCGGCGTCGGCATAGGGGTCGGTGACGGTGACGCCGTCGAGCGTGGTGTTGCCGGTGTTGGTGACGCTGATCGTATAGCTGATCTGTTCACCGGCCGCGTCGGCCGTGCCTCCGGGGACGGTGGCGTCCTTGACGATGTTCAGGCTGGGCCGGCGATCGACAGGCACGCTGGCGTCGTCGGTGTCCGGTCCGGTCTGGTTGGAGTCGGCCGTGGCGGTGTTCTCCAGCTGTCCGTCGCCGCCGCCGTTGGAGTCGATCTCGCCTTGGGTCACGGTGTGCTTGGCGGTGTAGCCCCACACCTCGCCCACTTCGAGAAGGCCGTCGTTGTCGCCGCTGATGTCGGCGCCGCGGACCAGGGATCCAGCGTCGGCATAGGGATCGGTGACGGTGACGCCGTCCAGCGTGGTGTTGCCGGTGTTGGTGACGCTGATCGTGTAGCTGATCAGTTCGCCGGCCGCATCGGCCGTGCCTCCGGGGACCGTCGCATCCTTGACGATGTTCAGGCTGGGCCGGCGATCGACGGGCACGCTGGCGTCGTCGGTGTCGGGGCCGGTCTGATTGGAGTCGGCGGTGGCCGTGTTTTCCAGCGCGCCGTCGCCGCCGCCATTGGAGTCGATCTCTCCTTGCGTGACCGTGTGCTTGGCGGTGTAGCCCCAGGTTTCCCCGACTTCGAGCAGGCCGTCGTTGTCGCCCACGACGTCAGCGCCGCGCACGATGGATCCGGCGTCGGCGTAGGGGTCGGTCACCGTCACGCCGTCCAGGGTGGTGTTGCCGGTATTGGCGACAGTGATGACGTAGCTGATCTGTTCGCCGGCCGCGTCGGCCGTTCCTCCCGGCACCGTCGCATCCTTGGTGATGTTCAGGCTGGGCCGGGGGGCGACCGGGACGCTGGCGTCGTCGGTGTCGGGGCCGGTCTGGTTGGAGTCGGCCGTGGCCGTGTTCTCCAGCTGTCCGTCGCCGCCGCCGTTTGAGTCGAGTTCTGCCTGGGTGACGGTGTGCGTGGCCGTGTAGCCCCAGGTTTCACCGACCTCCAGCAGGCCGTCGTTGTCGCCCACCACGTCGGCGCCGCGAACGATAGAGCCCGCGTCGGCATAGGGGTCGGTCACCGTCACGCCGTCCAGCGTGGTGTTGCCGGTGTTGGCGACGGTGATGACGTAGCTGATCTGTTCACCAGCGGCGTCTGCCGTACCACCGGGGACGGTGGCGTCCTTGGTGATGTTCAGGCTGGGCCGGCGATCGACCGGGACGCTGGCGTCGTCGGTGTCCGGTCCGGTCTGGTTGGAGTCGGCGGTGGCCGTGTTTTCCAGCGCGCCGTCTCCGCCGCCGTTGGAGTCGATCTCGCCTTGGGTCACGGTGTGCTTGGCCGTGTAGCCCCAGGTTTCCCCGACCTCCAGCAGGCCGTCGTTGTCGCCCACGACGTCAGCGCCGCGCACGATAGAGCCGGCGTCGGCGTAGGGGTCGGTCACCGTCACGCCGTCGAGCGTGGTGTTGCCGGTGTTGGCCACGGTGATGGCGTAGCTGATCTGTTCACCAGCGGCGTCTGCCGTACCACCGGGGACGGTGGCGTCCTTGGTGATGTTGAGGCTGGGCCGGCGATCGACGGGCACGCTGGCGTCGTCGGTGTCGGGGCCGGTCTGGTTGGAGTCGGCCGTGGCGGTGTTCTCCAGGGCGCCGTCGCCGCCGCCATTGGAGTCGATCTCTCCTTGCGTCACCGTGTGCTTGGCGGTGTAGCTCCAGGTTTCGCCGACCTCCAGGAGGCCGTCATTGTCGCCCACCACGTCCGCGCCGCGCATGATCGAGCCGACGTCGGCATAGGGGTCGGTGACGGTGACGCCGTCGAGCATCACATTGCCGGTGTTGGCCACCGTGATCGTGTAGCTGATCTGTTCACCGGCCGCATCGGCCGTGCCGCCCGGGACGGTGGCGTCCTTGGTGATGTTCAGCGCTGGATTGCGGGTCAGGGTCACGCTTTCGGGGTCGGTGTCCGACGCCGTCAGGCCGCTGGCTGACACGCCCGTGGCCGTGCCGGTGTTGGTGTAGCCGCCGGCCTCGATCTCGGCCTGACTGAACACGTGCAACAGGCTGCCGGTGGCCGAGGCGCCGACAGCAAGATCGTCGGCCTGGCCGTCGCCGTCCTGGTCGGTCAGGCCGGCCAGAGCGATCGGGATGTCGTCGGCGGCGTTTCCGGGCGTGCCGTTGTCATCCACCAGGGTGACGTTCAGCAGCTTGATCGTGCCGGTGTTGGTGACCGTGAAATTGAAGAGCTGGGTGTCGCCGGCGTCATCGCCGTTGCCGTCACCATCGGTGCGCGTGCCGGCCGTCTTGACCACGTCGACCTGCGGCGGGATCGGCTGGTTGCCGATCTCGACGTTGTAGGTGGTGGCCTCGCTCAGGGTGACGGTCTCGAAGGCGCCCGTGGTCTGGGTCCAGCCTTCCTGCAGCACCTCGTCGACCTGCACCGTGCCCAGCGACAGCGGCAGGCCGCCGATCTGGAACGAGCCGTCGGCCTTGGTGACCGTCGAGCGTTCGCCGGAGTCGAGCACGCCGTTCTTGTTCTCGTCGACGAAGATCGTCCAGCCGCCGAGGCCGGCCTCGCCGGCGTCCTTGACCCCGTCGCCATCGGTGTCGAGGAACTTGACGCCGCTGATGATGGCGGCCTTTTCGGTGTTGAACTCCTCGAAGCCGTCGTCGGCGCCGTAGGTCGTGCCGGGCCGCCCGAACTCGGCGTACATGGTAATGTAGGCGGAGCTCAGGTCGGCGGCGCCGAACAGCGAGACCGGCACGTAGAAGACGTAGTCGTCATTGCCGCTGCCCGACGAGTGGGCGTCCATCAGCAGCGTCCTGTCGCCGCCGGCGTCGAGATCGAAGATCTTGGTGAAGTCGGCGTCCAGTTCCTGGGTGCCGGCGACATAGTCCGCGCCCGTAGCAGGGATCGAGGAGTAGTAGATCTTCATCGCGTTGAGCGCGGTGAGCGGGTTCTCGTTGGTCTCGTTGAGATCCAGCCGGAACTCCAGGTACTGCACGCCGTCGATCACCCGGATGGGGATCTGGTTGAAGGTCAGGCTGCTGGTCTTGGCCGCGTTGGTGTTCAGTACGCCGTTGGCGTCGGTGTTGAAGCCGTTTTCGTTGCCGTCATTGTCGCCTATGGCGAGGAACGGGTCGTAGTTGCCGGTGCCCGAACCGATCGCGTCGCCGCGCGTGATGATCACGCCGTTTACGGTCGTCGAACTGCCTGGTGCGGTGATGTCTATGTCGGCCATGACTTGCTCCCGAGCGCTCCGCGCGCGTGCCGTGAGGGCTCGTCCGCGCGATCCAAAACGAAAGCCTCGATCACAACGTCGACGGGGGAGACGGATACCGGGTCCGGGGTCGGCGTCGGAGGCGTGCGCGCGGATCCGTGAAGTTCGTGGCCGGCTGTCGGGATGCGGTCATCCGCCCTTCCCGCCGCCGATCAAAGATTTTCATGGAGCGCGAGGCGCCTACGCGAAGCGAAACAGCGGCTAGCGATCTGCCTAGTTCAGCTTTGCGTCAATCACCCAGCCTTAGCAATGACAAGTCGTCATGCAGAATGCATTATGGTGAATGCTCCAATCGCGGCCTTAATTGATCGCGAAGAAACTAGTCATCAGTATGCACTATACTTTCGCAAGGGTGGCAAGTTCTGAAAACTCGCCGCGATCAGAAGCGGCCGCGCAAGGTGACCCTGACGATCCGGCCGATGGCGTCCTGGTCGTCGCGGCCGTAACCCGGCGCGGGGCGACCATCGCCGAGCCTGGCCTGGAGGCGGGCGTCCAGCAGGTTCTCGATTTCCAGCCCCAGCCGCAGTCCGGAGATACGTGACGCGGGCGCGCCTGGCTCGGCGGCCGCGGCGGGTTTGCCCGCCGGCGCGGCGAACGTGTAGCCCAGCTTGAGGTCGATCCTGGCGAGGTCGGAGACCAGAAGGTCGCTCGGACCATCGGCGCCGGTGTCACGACGGGTGCGATAGCCCTGCCGCCACCGCGCGCTGGCGTTCAGCGTCCATTTGTCGCGGCGGGCGTCGAGGATGGCGGAGAACTCGTTGCGCGGTGAACCGCCGCCGTCGCCCGCAAGGTGATCCATGACGGGATAGCCCGCGCGAATGACGGTGACCTTCTTCAGTTGCAGCGTGTGGTTCAGCGACGCCCTGAGACTGGTGGCGGTCGGCGACGGCGCCTTGCCGCCGAACGGAAGATTGAAGGTCAGGCCCGACGCCAGGGTGTCCGATCGCGATGAGAGCAGGTTTATCGAGCGCTGGTCGATGCCGATCAGTCGCCCGTCGGCGTCCCGCTGGAACCGTTCGGGAAAGGCCGCCTCTAGCGCTGGGGTCACGGCCGGCAGGCCGCCGATGCCATCGCGGCTGTCGGAGGTGCGGTAGTTGATGTTCCCCGCCAGGCGCCAGGGCGTGACCGGACCGGCTGTGAGGCTAACGGCGATCCGCTCGGTGGTCTGCCCCTCCAGGGCGGGATTGCCGCCATAGAGCGGCAGGACCTCGACGGATTGGCCGGTGGCGAAATCGAACACCACGATCGGCTCGCCGTAGAAAGGCGCGTCGAACAGCTGCTGGTCGGACGGCGCGTCGTAGAACCGCGCCCAGGAGCCGTTCAGCCTCACGAGCTTGGTCGGCGACCACGACAGGGCGCTGGTCACGCCTCCTCCCCCGCCTGACCCGGTCTGGCGGCGCAGGTTGCCGCTGAGGTTCAGGGAGGCGCTGCCCAGATTGACGGGGCCAGCCTCCTCGCCCGCCTGCGGGGCGCGCAGCAGCGGGATCGACAATCCGCCGCGCATGTCGGCGCTGTCGACCGTCCGCTCGGTGGTCGTTCCCGCGAAGGTGGAGGCGGAGCTGATGCGCGAGACGCGGCCGCTGAGGTCCATCGTCAACCGGCCGGCGGGCAGGGTCAGAAGGGGGCGGTCGGCTGAGAGATTGAGGGAGATCGCGCGGTTGTCCGACTTGAGATCGGTCAGTCCCTCCTGGCTGCCCCGGGAGAGCTGTCCGTCCAGGCCGGCCCGCACCGACCAGCCCTTGACCTCGCCATTGGCCCCGGCGCTCATGTTGAGCCCGCGCTGCTGGCTCCGCAGGCGGGCCAACGCGTCATCGCGGCGCGAGACCGAGTCGTCGCGCTGGGCCCGGGCGCTGGCGCTGAAGGCGCCCTGCCACTCTCCCAGCCGGCGGTTGACCGACATGTTGGCCGTCACCGATGTGCTCTCGGGCTTGAGCGTGGCGCCCCGGGCCTCGGGATGGTCGCGCAGATAGTCGGGGCGCTCGTCGGCGCGCAGCGAGGTGTTTCGGGTAAGGCGGCCGCCCAACTGGCTGGTGTTCTCGTTGGCGATCGCGGACCGGCGGGCGTCGAGCATCAGCGTCGAGCGGTCCCCGGCCGTCGGACGGGCCAGCGCCGCCTGGCCGTCGCGGCTCTGGAAGTTGCGCTTGAGGACGATGTTGACCACCCGGCGGCCCGGATCGGCGCCATAGAGCCCCGCGGCCTGCTCCGGCAACAGCTCCACCCGCGACAGGGCGTCGGGCGGAAAGGTCATGTAGTCGCCGGCGTTCTGCACCCGGCGACCGTTGACGATCACCACGGGCGGGTCGGTCATGCCGTAGGCTGAGCTAATGCGGTCCAGCGCTTCGCCGATGTCGTAGGCGCCCAGCGCCTCGATCTCGTCGGGAGTCAGTTCTGTTTCGGGAGGCGTCCTGGCCGCCCCGCGGCGGGCCAGCACCTCGACCCCGGACAGCCGCACCGCCGCGTCTTCGCCCTCCTCGACCGCAGGGCTTGCCGCGGCGGCGGCCTGCGGAACGTCGGCAGGCAGGGCGGACATGAGAAGCAGCCAGTACATCGAGCACATCCAGCCGCATCACAGCCGCGAGTTGCAAGGCCTCTTATGCACTTTGTTGTAAATAAAAGCGGGGCCGTATTGTGGCCTCACGTGATCCGGCGCTTCTCCAGCTTCCGCGCCAGGGTCCGGCGATGCATGCCCAGCCGCCGGGCGGTCTCGGAGATGTTGAAGTCGGTCTCGACCAGGGTCTGGTGGATCCGCTCCCATTCCAGGTTCTTGATCGAGGTGGCGCGCTCGCCGATCACCGCGCCGGCGTCGCCCTCGCGCTTGTCGAAGGCCGCCTCGATGTCGTCGGTGTTCGAGGGCTTGGCCAGGTAGTGGCAGGCGCCCAGCTTGATGGCTTCGACCGCCGTGGCGATGCTGGCGAAGCCGGTCAGCACCACGATTAGCATCTCCGGGTCGCGCGCGATCAGCGCCTGGACGCAGGCCAGGCCCGACTCGCCGGCCAGCTTCAGGTCGACCACGGCGTAGCGGGGCGTGAACGTCTCCAGCGCCACCAGCGCCTCCTCCAGCCCATGCACGTGCACGACCTGGTAGCCCCGGCGCTCGAACGACTTCTTCAGCGTGGCGGCGAACTTCTCGTCGTCCTCGACGATGATCAGCTTGCGTTCAGCGGGCATGACGCCTCCCGATCTGCAGCGACGCCAGGGGCAGGCTGAGGACCACGCGCGCGCCGCCCTCGGGACGGTTGGCCGCGACCACCTCCCCGCCCAGCTTGCGCAGCACGTTGACCACCAGGAAGAGCCCCAGGCCGCCCCCTGCCCTGCCCTTGGTCGAATTGTAGGGCGTGCCGAGGTTCTCCAGGGTCTCGACCGTGAAGCCCGGCCCCTGGTCCTCGACCGTGATGACGATCCAGCCGTCGGCGACGTGCGCGCTCATCCGCACCGCGTGGGGCGAGGCGTCGCGCGCGTTGTCGAGCACGTTGTGTATCACCTGCTTGAGCGTGGACTCCGCGACGATCGGCGTGACGCCGGAAAGATCGGGCGCATAGGTCAGCACCTCGCCGTCGCGGGTGGCGCGCCAATCGTCGACCACCTCGTCGAGGAAAGCCCGCAGGGTGCTGGCGCGGACCTCGCCGCTACGGGCCTCGCCGGCCGACAGCAGGACGCCGGTGACGATGTCCTTGCAGCGCTTGACCTCGCCGCGCATGTCCTCGAGTTCCTGGGCCAGCTCGGGGTGCTTGGCGAACACCTTCATGCGCCGCCAGTCGCCCAGGATCACGTCCAGCGTCGCCAGCGGCGTGCCCAGTTCGTGCGCGGCGCCTGAGGCCAGCAGGCCCATTCGCACGATATGGGTCTCCTCGGCCGCGCGCTGGCGCAGTTCGGCCAGATGCGCGTCGTGGCGGCGCAGGTTGCTGTTGATACGCGAGACGAAGGTCACCAGCAGCACCGCGTCCAGGACGACGCCCATCATCATGCCCATGATGAACAGGCCGAAGAACGCCTGGTCGCTGAGGCCGGTGGCGATCACCGGGCGGTTGGCGGCCACCAGCAGCAGGAAGCAGAAGCTGGTCAGGAACACGATCGCCCAGGTCGCCCAGACCTCGAGCAGCACCACGCCGAGGATGACGTGCAGCAGGTACAGGGTCGTGAACGGATTGGTCGCGCCGCCGCTGAAATAGAGCTGGGCCGTCAGGGCCAGGGAGTCGAGCGCCAGGGCCAGGAAGAGGTCATAGGGGCCGATCGGCTTGGCGCTCTTCAGGCGCAGCAGGCTGAAGAGGTTCAGCACCACCAGCGCCGCCAGCACCAGCATCATCGCCGCCAGCGGCAGGCGGAAGCCCAGGCTGAAATGCACCGCCAGGATCGTGACCACCTGGCCGACGACGGCGATCCAGCGCAGGTGGATCAGCTGCAGCATGTTCTGGCGGGCGATGGCGTCGGCCGGGCCCGCCGCGTTGTCTGCGGCCCGCGCTCCCGAAAGCCAGCCCGACATGCCGGCGATCAGGATCCGGGCGGTCGGCGTCATGGGGTCTCTTTAACCCGGTTCCTGCGCGCGTCGAGCAGAACATAGACGGCCGCCCCGCCCGTCAGCAGCGCCAGGCCGAACCAGGTGAGCATGTAGACGAGGTGGCTGTTGGGGAACTTCACCACCGTCAGGCCGCCGATCGGCCAGCCGCCGGAATTGGGCGCGGCGTCGGCGTCGACGAAATAGGGCGCGAGGTGCGAAAGCCCCCTCGCCTGCCCGATCGCCGCGACGTCGCGAGAGTACCAGCGGTTCTCGGCCGGCGCGTTGCTGCGCAGGAAGCCGCCGCGTGGTTCGGTCAGGCGCAGCAGGCCGACGACGCTCACCGGCCCCTGGACCTGGGCGGCGAGACGCGAGCCCGGCGCGCGGCGCGCGGCCGAGACGAAGCCGCGATTGATCAGGACGTCGAAGCCCTGGTCGGTGTGGAGGGGGGTCATGACCCAGAAGCCGGGGCCTTCGGTCGTCACGGCCTGGACCAGGGTCTCGCGGTCGTGGGCGAAGCGCCCGGTCAGGCGCAGGCGGCGATAGCCGTCGCTGGCCTGGGAGATCCCCGCCCAGCGGCCTGGACCAGGCGGCGGGGCGGGCTCTGCATGAATGCGCTGCTCGACCCGAGCGATCAGGTCGAGCTTCCAGGCCCTGCGCTGGACCTGCCAGCCGCCGAGCGCCAGGAAGATCGCCGTGAAGGCCAGGCAGAGCCCGACCAGGGCGATCGTCCGGGCGGCTCGGCCGCCGGACTTCGTCACGGAACTTCCCGCATGTCGTGCGGCATCGGCGCCATCATGTGGGTGTCGAGATTGTGCATCACCCACAGTGAACCGGCCAGCGTGATGACCACCACGATCAGGGTGAACACCAGGGCCAGCATGGTCCAGCCGCCTTCCGAACGCGAGTTCATGTGCAGGAAGTAGATCATGTGGACGATGACCTGGATGGCGGCCAGGCCCATGACCGCCACGGCGGTCATCTGGTGGCTCGGCAGCACGTCGGCCATGACCAGCCAGAACGGGATGGCGGTGAGGATCACCGCCAGCACGAAGCCGATCACGTAGTCCTTCAGCGTACCGTGGGCGCCGCCTTCGTCGTGGCCGTGCCCATGGTCGTCATGCGCGTGGTGCGCGTCGTGGCTGGCCGCGCTCATTTCAGGACTCCGAGCAGGTAGACGAACGAGAAGACGCCGATCCAGATGACGTCGAGGAAGTGCCAGAACATCGACAGGCACATCAGGCGGCGCTTCATCTCGACGCCGAGGCCGCGCTTGGCGACCTGGACCATCAGAGTGACGAGCCAGATGGTGCCGAAGGTCACGTGCAGGCCGTGGGTGCCGACAAGCACGAAGAACGACGACAGGAACGCGCTGCGCTGCGGGCCGGTGCCCTCATGGATGAGGTGGTTGAACTCGTACAGTTCCAGCGACAGGAAGCCGAGACCGAGCAGACCGGTCACGGCCAGCCAGGCCAGGGTCGGTTTCACCTTCTTGGCCTGGGCCGAGATCATGGCGAAGCCGTAGGTGATCGACGAGAACAGCAGCAGCGCGGTGTTGACCGCCACGATGGGCAGATCGAACAGATCCGCCCCCGAGGGGCCGGCCGCATAGTTGCGGCCGAGCACGGCGTAGCAGGCGAAGAGGACCGCGAAGATCAGGCAGTCGCTCATCAGGTAGATCCAGAACCCCAGCAGGGTCCCGTTCTCCGGATGGTGGTCCTCGGTGAGGTAGAAGCGGTCCTTGTCCGCTTCGGTCAGGGCTTGGGCGTGGGCCATGGGTTACGCGAGGCTCCGCAGGGCTTCGGTGCGGGCGTCCTCGACACGGACGACCTCCTCGGCCGGAATGTAGTAGTCACGCTTGAAGTTGAAGGTGTGGATGATCGCCGAGGCCACGAGGGCCACGAACGAGATCACCGCCAGCCACCAGATCTGCCAGATCATCGCGAAGCCGACGACCACCGAGATTCCGGCCAGGACGACGCCCGCGCCGGTGTTCTTCGGCATGTGGATCGGGATGAACCCGGTCGTCGGACGCACGTAGCCGCGCTGCTTCATGTCGTGCCAGGCGTCGATCTCGTGAACGACGGGCGTGAACGCGAAGTTGTAGGCCGGCGGCGGCGACGAGGTCGACCATTCCAGCGTACGGCCGCCCCAGGGGTCGCCCGTCTTGTCGGCGTACTGCTCGCGCTTCATGAAGCCGACGACCATCTGCATGATGAACGAGATGATGCCGAACAGGATCAGCACGGCGCCGAAGGCCGAGATCACGAACCAGATCTGCAGGCTGTGATCCTCGAAGTGGCTGACGCGGCGGGTCACGCCCATCAGGCCCAGCACGTAGAGCGGCATGAAGGCGAAGAAGAAGCCGATCTGCCAGAACCAGAACGACATCTTGCCCCAGAACGGATCCAGCTTGAAGCCGAAGGCTTTCGGGAACCAGTACACGATGCCGGCGAACATGCCGAACACCACGCCGCCGATGATGACGTTGTGGAAGTGGGCGATCAGGAACAGCGAGTTGTGCAGGACGAAGTCGGCGGGCGGGACGGCCAGCAGCACGCCGGTCATGCCGCCGATGACGAAGGTGACCATGAAGCCGACGGTCCACAGCATCGGCACTTCGAAGCGGATGCGGCCGCGGTACATCGTGAACAGCCAGTTGAAGATCTTCGCCCCGGTCGGGATCGAGATGATCATCGTCGTGATCCCGAAGAACGAGTTCACGCTGGCGCCCGAGCCCATGGTGAAGAAGTGGTGCAGCCACACGAGGTACGACAGGATCGTGATGACGACCGTGGCGTAGACCATCGAACTGTAACCGAACAGGCGCTTGCTGGCGAAGGTCGAAACAACTTCCGAGAACACGCCGAAGGCCGGCAGCACCAGGATGTAGACCTCAGGGTGACCCCAGATCCAGATGAGGTTCACGTACATCATCGGGTTGCCGCCGAAGTCGTTCGTGAAGAAGTTGGTGCCGAGGTAGCGGTCCGAGGACAGCAGGGCCAGGACGGCGGTCAGGATCGGGAAGCTGGCGACGATCAGGACGTTGCTGCACAGCGAGGTCCAGGTGAACACCGGCATCTTCATCAGGCTCATGCCCGGAGCGCGCATCTTCACGATCGTGACGATCAGGTTGATGCCCGACAGGGTGGTGCCGACGCCCGCGATCTGCAGTGACCAGATGTAGTAGTCTACCCCTACGTCTGGACTGTACGCCAATCCCGAAAGCGGCGGATAGGCCAGCCAGCCGGTGCGGGCGAACTCGCCGACGAACAGCGACAGCATCACCGTGATCGCGCCGCCGACCGTCATCCAGAAGCTGAAGTTGTTCAGGAACGGGAAGGCCACGTCGCGGGCGCCGATCTGCAGCGGCACGACGAGGTTCATCAGGCCGGTGATCAGCGGCATCGCCACGAAGAAGATCATGATCACGCCGTGGGCGGTGAAGACCTGGTCGTAGTGGTGCGGCGGCAGGTAGCCGGCCGCGTCGCCGAAGGCGATGGCCTGCTGGGCGCGCATCATCAGGGCGTCGGCGAAGCCGCGCAGCAGCATGATGATGGCCAGGATGATGTACATCACCCCGATCTTCTTGTGGTCGACGCTGGTCAGCCACTCACGCCACAGGTAGCCCCAGACCTTGAAATAGGTCAGGGCGGCCAGGACGGTGATCCCCCCCAGGGCGACCATGGCGAATGTGCCGATCAGGATCGGTTCGTGAAGGGGGATGGCGTCCCATGTGAGACGGCCGAAGATCGTTTTTACGAGGTCCGGGGACATGAATGATCTCTAGGCTTGATCAGCGCGCTTCGGCGGGCGCGGACTTGGGGGCGCAGAGCGCGGCGATGAACGAGCGGATGCCGCCCTCCCCGCGCCGGGTCCGCTTGTCGTATTCGAGCGTGGTGACGTTGTAGACGCCTTCCATGCCCAGGCCGCCCGACTTGTCGATGGCCATCATGTCGTGCTGGCACATCTTGCCCGGCTCGACGCAGCGGTTGACCGCCTTGTCGAACAGGCCGGCCTCGACCGAGGCGAAGCGCTGGGGCGGAACCTTCTCGCTGGGCTTCTCGAGCACCAGGTAGCGGGTTCCGTCGAGGCGGTCGTTGCTCTTGCGGACCTCTTCGGCCCACTTCTGGAATTCCGCGTTGCTCATGCCGTGGAACTTGAAGCGCATGTGCGAGAAGCCCTCGCCGCTGTAGTTGGCCGAGAAGCCGTCATAGACGCCGGGCTTGTTGATCACGGCGTGCAGCTTGGTGCGCATGCCGGGCATGGCGTAGATCTGGCCGGCCAGGGCGGGCACGTAGAACGAGTTCATCACCGACGAGGCGGTCAGGTCGAAGTCGATCGGGGTGTCGATCGGCGCGGCCAGTTCGTTGACCGTGGCGATGCCCAGTTCCGGGTAGATGAACATCCACTTCCAGTCGAGGGCGACGACCTGAACCTTCAGCGGCTTGACGCCTTCGGCCGAACGGCCCGGCGCGAGGCGGTCTAGCGGACGGTACGGATCCAGCAGGTGGGTGCTGGTCCAGGTCACCGCGCCCAGGATCATGATGATCACCAGCGGGGCGGCCCAGATCACGATCTCGAGCTTGGTCGAGTGGTGCCAGTCGGGATCGTACTTGGCCGTCTTGTTCGACTGCCGGTACTTCCAGGCGAAGAACAGGGTGAGGAAGATCACCGGCACGATGATGATCAGCATCAGCACGGTGGACAGGATGATCAGGTCGCGCTGCTGCGCGGCGATATCACCCGACGGATTCATCACCACCCAGTCGCAGCCGCTCAGCAGGAGCAGCACGGGCAACAGGGCGAGCTTCTTGAAGGAACTCGGTGTCATGAGGGACCTGGACTACGGACGTTGGCGGCGCCGTTAAGCCAGTCCGCCAGTGCGTGACATTGGACCATTTGTCCTAGGGGAGCCCTTAGCACACGAAGCCGTGTTCTCCGAGCGGAGCCGAAGAGGCCTCAAGACGTTTGCCAGAAAGGGTCAGTTGGTCCCATGCTCGGACTCAAGACCGTCGGAAAGGCGGCTTGAAAAGAGTTTGGGACGAAAACAACAGGAACAAGGCGCGTAGCTGCATGAACCAGGATTTCGCAATTCCGACGTCATCGGGCCTAGAGCGCGACGCACGGCGATTGCATACCGATCACAAGGGTGTCCGCCCCGGCGAGATCGCCATCGGTGTGATCATCGGGCGGACCTCGGAATTCTTCGACTTTTTCGTCTACGCCATCGCCTCTGTGCTGGTGTTCCCGCAGCTCTTCTTCCCCTTCGTCGACCGATTGACCGGGGTGCTCTGTTCCTTCGCCATCTTCTCGCTGGCCTTCGTGGCGCGGCCGATCGGCTCGGCGATCTTCGGGGCCATCGACCGCAACTACGGTCGCGGCGTGAAGCTGACCATCGCCCTCTTCCTGCTCGGCGGCTCGACCGCGGCCATCAGTTTCCTGCCCGGCTACGCCGTGGCCGGTCCGCTGGCCATCTGGGCGCTGGCCGCCTTCCGCATCGGCCAGGGCCTGGCGCTGGCCGGCGCCTGGGACGGCATGGCCTCGCTTCTGGCGCTGAACGCGCCTGAAAAGAAGCGCGGCTGGTACGCCATGATCCCGCAGCTGGGCGCGCCCTTCGGTTTCATGCTGGCCAGCGGCCTCTTCGCCTACTTCGTCGCCAGCCTGGGCTCGGCCGACTTCCTCGACTGGGGCTGGCGCTATCCGTTCTTCGCGGCCTTCGCCATCAACGTCGTGGCCCTGTTCGCCCGCCTGCGCATCGTCGCCACCGAGGAGTTCGGCAAGCTGTTCGAGAAGGGCCAGCTCAGCCCCGTTCCGATCACCAGCCTGCTGAAGGCCCAGGGCGGCAACGTGCTGATCGGCGCCTTCGCGCCGCTGGCCACCTTCGCCATGTTCCACCTCGTCACCGTCTTCCCGCTGTCGTGGGTCAGCCTGCATGACGATGGCGGCGAGGCGCTGAACTTCCTGCGCATCGAACTGGCCGGCGCCCTGGTGGGCGTGGTGGGCATCATGGTCTCGGGCTGGATCGCCGACCGCATCAGCCGCCAGAACCAGCTGGCCCTGTCGGCGGTGCTGATCGGGATCTTCAGCCTGGCCGCGCCGTGGCTGCTCGACGCCGGCAGCCTGGGCCAGACGGTCTACGTCGTGGCCGGCTTCGCGATCCTGGGCCTGTCGTTCGGCCAAGCTTCCGGCGCCGTCAGCTCGGGCTTCCTGCGCCACTACCGCTACACCGGCTCGGCCGTGGTTTCCGACCTGTCCTGGCTGGTCGGCGCCGGCTTCGCGCCCCTGGCCGCCCTGGCCCTGGCCAGCTTCTGGGGCCTGCCCGCCATCGGCCTCTATCTGGCGTCGGGCGCGGTGGCGACCCTGATCGCCCTCAGCCTCGACCGCCGTCGCCGCCTGCGCGCCAAGACGAGCGCCTGACCGACAAGGTCACCCGCGTCGCCTCAGGCGACGCGGGTCCAGACCTGGGTCTTGCAGAGGAAGTTGCCCAGCACGCAGCCCTTGGCCCGCAGCTTGCCGGCGTCCAGCACCAGCACCCGGCCCGAGAACGTCATGTTGACGTCCGGCGCGAAGACCTTGCCGCGCCACTCGCCCTTGTCGCCGGGCGTGAAGTCCCTCAACAGTTGCCGCCCCAGCAGCTCGCCGCCGGAGCCCTTGCGCGCGTCGGTGCGCGCCTCGTCGTTGGCCCAGACCACGTAGCCGCAGACCTCCGGCCCGCACGGCTTGATCTCCACGTGGACGCTGTCCTTGGGATTGCGCCAGACACCGTAGATGCCGTCCGTCGCGGGCGGCGCCTGGGCGCCGGCCGGGGCGGACATGACCGCCAGCACCAGCCCCGCCAGGCCGAGCCGCGCGGTCGCGGTCCAGGTTCGGTGCTTCGTCGACGCCATGACCAATCCCCATCCGAAGGGCTCCCTGCCCGCTTCGTCCGCGGACGGTCTGTCGGACGCGCCTCGACGTCAAGCGCCAAGCCTGCGGCGGACCTGATCCATCATCAGGGAGGGGTGATCGTCAGCGAGGGGCTGGTCGCGAGCGCGCCGTGCACCAGGCAGCCGCCATAGGCGCCCGAGATCATCACGGGCGTGATGGTCGCCGCGCCCACGCCAGGCGGGCCGTTCGTCCACGACGCGCCGAAGATCGAGCCCGAGCAGTGGCCCAGGAAATAGCCCATGCCGATGCCCAGCAGGTTCACCGTCGAGGCAGACCCGGGCTGCAGCGTCCATGGAAAGTCATTGGGGTGGAAGATCACGCCGCATTTGCCGCTGGTGGGGCCGCTGCCCGGCGCGAAAGAGCCGCCGGTGATCGTGGCCGAGGTTCCGTCCGCCGACACCACGCCGTAGAGCGTGGTCGCGCAGTTGACGGTCTCGACGTCGCTGGCCGACAGATAGCCGCTCATCGTGAAGCTGGAACCCGCCGGCGAGAAGGTCTGGGCGAAGGCGGGCGTGGCCATGGCCAGGGCCGTGGCGGCTGCGATGGATGCACGCTTCAACATGGAAGGCCTCCCAGGAGGCGATCGCCTTGGGACCGCCCGGGCGGCGGCCGTCGGCGCGGCCTCGAAGAGCGCTGAAAAAAGGAAGGCCGGGAGCCCCGAGGGGCCCCCGGCCAAGACGAGGGGAAAGGATATGGATCCAGCCCCGGCCCTTTTACGAGACCGTCAGCGAGGGGCTGCTGGTCAGGGTGCCGGTGATCGAGCAGGTGCCCGGCGAACCCGGGATGGTGGCGCCCGAGAAGGTCACGCCGCCGCTCCAGTTGGTGGTGATCGAACCCGCGCAGTTGCCCAGGATCGAATTGGCGCCGATGCCGCTGATGGTGATCGACGAACCGCCGTTGAGCGTGACGCTCCACGGGAAGCTGCTCGGCGTCACCAGCCAGCCGCACTGCCAGTCGCCGGCGGCGAAAGAACCGCCCGTGATCGAGGCGCTGCTGCCGTCGGAGGCGGTCGTGCCGGTCAGGGTCACGGCGCACTCGACGGTGGTCGATTGGCTCATGGTCAGGTCGCCGCTGAGGGTGAAGCCCGTGCCGGTCGGGGTGATCGTGGCGGCCGAGGCGGAGCCAGCGGCGGCGAAGCCGGCGGCGGCCAGAACGGCGGCGGCGAGAACAGAAGCGCTCTTCAACATGACGTCTCCTCCTACGTTTATTTTCTTCAACCTCTCATTGGAGGTCGAGCTACATGCAACTATCAATCGTGTAAGGAGTCAAACCAAAAAATACATAAAATTCAAACACTTGAACAACATAGACGCGATCTCGCGACGCGTCCCGGAAGGAGCGCCGAAAAGGTCGCCGCCCCGGTTTCCCGAGGCGGCGAGTCACCGAGATCGCGCGCTAGAAGCGCTTGGAGACACTGACCGCGACGAGGCGCGGATCCAGCGTGAAGACGTTGGTGGTCAGGCCCGTGTCGTCGCTGTTCGTGAAGGCGTCGGTGATCGGCGTCTTGTCGAACAGGTTCTTGACGTAGGCCTGGATGACGAGGCCGTCAGCCGGACGCTCCAGCGTCGCCGAGATGTTGACGTTGTCCCACGACTTCAGGCGGTCGTAGGTGGTGTTGTAGACCCGGGCGTAGCTTGAGCCCTGGTAGTAGTAGTCGCCGCGCAGGGTCAGCGCCCAGTCGTCGCGATGGAAGGTGTATTGGGCGCCGACATTGGCGGTCCAGTTGGGCGCGTTGGGCAGCTCGTTGCCACTCAGGTCGGCCTCGAAGCCGCGGCCACCGTTGGGCGCCTCGGTCAGCGGATTGTAGGTGAAGCCAAAGAAATTGGGCAGATAGAGCGGCAGCTGCGAGGGGAACTGCGGGTTGAAGGAGCCCGTGCGCAGCGAACCGCCGCACAAGGCCTGCAAGCCCAGCATCGTCTGTTCCTGAGGCTTGTTGGCGGAGAGAATTCTCTGCACGTGCCTGGTCGGGGCGATGCAGTTCGACGGCACCTGCAGCCACGGCCTCAGGACGGTCCACTCGTCATTGCCCTGGGTGCGGTCCATCACGTCGATGGACTTCTCACCCTTGCCGATCTTGGTGTTGAGGTAGCCCAGATTGGCGTCGAGGCGGAACTCGCGGGTCGGCTTGAACACCGCCTCGAATTCCAGGCCCCAGGTGCGGGAGTCGAAGTTCTCGTTCAGCGAGATCCGGTCGACGATCTGCGAGACCTGGTAGTCGGTATAGTCGTAGTAGAACGCCGTGGCGTTCAGGCGCAGCTTGCCGCCCGCCAGGGTGTTCTTGGCCCCGATCTCGAAGGCGTTGACGTATTCAGGCGCGAAGGTCTCGGCCAGCGGCTGGTACTGAAGGACCGCCGGGTTGATATCGACCCGCGGCGGGTTGGCGCCGCCGCCCTTGTAGCCGCGCGAGTACGAGGCGTAGACCATGGTCTCGTCGGTGAAGCTGACGGTCGGCTTCCAGTCGACCACCAGGCGACCGGTCAGGGCGTCCCACTGCTGGTCGATGTCCGGCAGGGCCGGATAGCCGCGGCTGACATAGCCGCCCGACGACGGACCCGGGTTGCCGCGGTCGGCGCCCAGCAGCAGCTGGCTCGGATAGGGCGTGCTGACCTTGCGGTCGTCGGTATAGCGCAGGCCCGCGGTCACCCGCCAGGTGGGCGACAGGTCGTAATAGGCCTCGCCGAACACGCCCCACGAGCGAGTGTGGATCTGGTTCTTGCTGCGGAAGTAGTTGTGGCCGTCGCCCGCCAGCTGGTCCAGCGGCGTCGGGTCGACGTAGATGCATTCCTTGGTGGTCTGGGGCGTGCAGAGCTGCGTGCGCCGCCCCATGTTCGTCACACCGGGCACGACCAGGTCGTTGTAGTAATACTCGGCCAGGAACGTGAACAGGTTGTTGAAGACGAAGTAGTCGTCGTTCGACTTGAAGTCGATGTAGTTGGCGCCGAGGCTGAAGTTGAACCTGCCTTCATAGCTCGACTGCAGGCGAAGCTCCTGCGTCCACTGGCGGTTGTCGGAGCGCGACAGGTCGGCCGAGACCATCCGGTTGGACCGCCCCAGTTGCGGGTCGGTGTAGTAGCCGCCCGGCGTCGGCGTGTTCGGATTGATGATCGGCTGGTTCAGCGTGTTGAACAGGCCGTCCGAGTTGCTGAAGATCGGGTTCGAGACGAAACGGTTGTAGTCCTGCGACGAATAGTAGTCGTCCTTGGCGTAGGCCGTCTGCGAGATGAGCTTCAGGTTGTCGCTCAGGTCGAATTCCATGTTGAACTGGAAGACGTCGTTCTTCACCCGGAAGATGGGATCGTAGCTGGTGGCGATCTCGCGCAGATCGCGCGACTGGGTCAGGCCGGCATAGGGATCAGTGCCCAGCGGCACGGCGTTGACGGTCTGGCCGGCGGCGTTGCGGCCATAGGACAGCGAAGCCAGGAAGACGTGGGCGAAGGCCCCGCCGTTGGGCACGCCGTAGGCGGCGTCGTCATAGAGCGATCCGGGCAGGCAGCCCTGGCTCAGGCGGTTGCGGACCAGTTGCGAGGTGATGGCTACGCTGCCGACCTGGGTGGGGCCCGGATCGTTGGTGCACAGCTGCTTGCCGGTGCGCGAGCGCTGGTCGTCCTCCTCGAAATGCTCCCAGATGAGGTTGGTGCGGAAGCGGCTGGTCGGCTCCCAGGCCGCCGACAGGCGGGTCGACCAAAGGTCGCGGTTGTTGACCTTGGTGTCGTTGAAGCTGTTGTAGTCGAAGCCGTCGCGCTGGGTGGCCGAGCCGGCCAGGCGCAGGGCGAAGGTCTCGCCCACCGGCACGTTGATCACCGCCTGCATGCGGCGGGTGTCGTAGTTGCCGACCTCGCCCTTGATGAAGCCCTCGAAATCCCGGCCCGGCAGGTTCGGGATCATGTTGACGACGCCGCCGGTGGCGTTGCGGCCATAGAGCGTGCCCTGCGGCCCGCGCAGCACTTCCACGCGCTGCACGTCCAGGTACTCCTGCTCGAACAGGCGGTTGCGGATCAGCGGCGTGGAGTTGAAGCTGACGGCCACGGCGGGGTCGCTGCTGGCCGAGATCGCCTTGGTCCCGACCCCGCGGATCGAGAAGTTGTACATGCTGAAGTTGGCCTTCGAGAACGACACGTTGGGCACGGCCCGCATCAGTTCCGAACCGCCCTCGATCTTCAGCTCGTTCAGGCTCTCCGACGACAGCGCCGACACGGCGATCGGCACGTCCTGGATCGATTCCGAACGCTTCTGGGCCGTGACGATGATGTCCTCGACTTGCGTCACTTCCTGCGCGAAGGCCTGGCCCGCCCCGGCGGCGAGCGCGAAAATCGACGCAGTGACAGCCAGACGCGCGCGAGCGCGGGCTGATGAAGCCATGCCCTATCCTCCCCTACCTCGACCCAGCTCTCCGTCCAGGCCGATGAACGTTTCCCCCGCCCCAAATCAATCTCCGACGGCATTGGCGGCTCGGCCGACGGTTGGGTTGTACGATCTACCTATTCACTCGCATGTCAATACATTACTTACACCGATGTTCAGTTCCCTGACGTAAGCTCCGCACGGCTACCTAGGGGCTCTCCGTGACGTCGAATTAATATTTACATTGCTGTAAAAACGACCAATGTCCGCGCATCACGGGAGGGCAAGGAATGGACGCTGACGTCATCGTCGTCGGGGGCGGGCTGGCCGGTCTGGTGGCCGCCAACGAACTCACTCGGGCGGGCAAGCGGGTGGCGCTGCTCGACCAGGAGAACGCCGCCAACCTGGGGGGCCAGGCGTTCTGGTCGTTCGGCGGCCTGTTCCTGGTGAACTCGCCCGAACAGCGACGCCTGGGCATCCGCGACAGCCTCGACCTGGCCTGGCGCGACTGGCTCGGCAGCGCCGACTGGGACCGGCTGGACGGCTCTCTCCCTGAAGACGAATGGGCGATCCGCTGGGGTCGCGCCTATGTCGAGTTCGCCGCCGGCGGCAAGCGTGACTGGCTGCGACAGCACGGGATCACGCTGACCCCCATGGTCGGCTGGGCCGAGCGCGGCGCCGGCCAGGCCCTGGGCCACGGCAACTCCGTTCCCCGCTTCCACGTCGCCTGGGGCACCGGCACCGGGGTCTCCGAACCGTTCGCCGATCGCGCGCGCCAGGCCGCCGGCCGGGGGCTGCTGACCTTCCATCACCGTCATCGCGTCGACGCCCTGGTCGTGGAAGGCGGCCGGGTGACCGGCGTCTCGGGCAGCGTGCTGGCGGCGGACGACGCGCCGCGCGGAGCGCCGTCCAGCCGCAAGGTCGTTGGCGACTTCACCCTGAAGGCCGGCGCGGTCGTCCTAGCCACCGGCGGCATCGGCGGAAACCACGACCTGGTCCGCCGCTACTGGCCCGAGCGCCTGGGCGCGCCGCCCAGGAGCATGATCACCGGCGTGCCGGCCTATGTGGACGGCCGCATGCTCGACATCGCCGCCGACGCCGGCGCGCGCCTCGTGAACCGCGACCGCATGTGGCATTACGTCGAGGGCGTCCAGAACTGGAACCCGATCTGGCCAAAGCATGCGATCCGGATCCTGCCGGGCCCTTCGTCGATGTGGTTCGACGCCCTGGGACGGCGCCTGCCCTTCCCCGCCCTGCCCGGCTACGACACCATCGCCACGCTGCGCTACCTGCGCACGACGCCGGACCTGGTCGAGCACGACCACTCCTGGTTCATCGTCAGCCAGAAGATCCTGGAGAAGGAGTTCGCCCTCTCCGGCTCGGAGCAGAACGGCGACATCACCAACCGCCGCCGCCTTTCGCTGCTGAAGTCGCGCCTGGGCAAGGGCGCGCCGCCGGAGGTCGACGCCTTCAAGCGCAACGGCGCCGACTTCGTGGTCTCGGCCAACCTCGAGGACCTTGTCGGCAAGATGAACGCCCTGACCGCCGCGCCCCTGCTCGATCCGGCCCTGATCCGCCGCCAGATCGAGGATCGCGACGCCCAGATGAGCAACCCCTTCGCCAAGGACCTGCAGGTGATGGGCATCCACAACAGCCGCCGGTCCCTCGGCGACCGGCTGGCCCGCACGGCGACGCCGCACCGGATCCTCGATCCGGCCGCCGGACCGCTGATCGGGGTCAAGCTGCACGTCCTGACCCGCAAGTCGCTGGGCGGGCTGCAGACCGATCTCGCGGGCCGGGTGCTGACGCCCGACGGCCAGGTGCTGGAGGGGCTCTACGCGGCCGGCGAGGCCTCGGGCTTCGGCGGCGGCGGGCTGCACGGCTACAACGCCCTGGAGGGCACGTTCCTGGGCGGCTGCATCTTCTCGGGCCTGGCCGCCGGCCGCGCCCTTGTCGGGGCGGTCTGAGCCATGGGCGCCGACGCCCTCGCCTCGCCGCTGACCACGGTGGCCCTGCCGGCCGCCCTGGGCCTGATCATGTTCGGCCTGGGCCTCAGCCTGACGCCAGCCGACTTCGCCCGCGTAGGTCGCCGGCCGCGCGCCGCCGTCATCGCCCTGGCCTGCCAGCTGCTGGTGCTGCCCGTGATGGGTTTCGGCCTCGCCCTGCTGTTCCGCCTGCCGCCGGAAACGGCCGTCGGGCTGATGCTGCTGGCGGCTTCGCCGGGGGGCACGGCGGCCAATCTCTACAGCCACCTGTTTCGCGGCGACGTGGCGCTGAACATCAGCCTGACGGCGATCAACTCTATCCTGGCCGTTCTGACCCTGCCGATCGTCGTCAACCTGTCGGTCGCCTGGTTCCAGCCCGGCGAGCTCAGCGTCGGCCTGCGCTTTTCCAAGACGGTTGAGGTGTTCATGGTGGTGCTGGGGCCCGTGGCGCTGGGCATGCTGGTTCGCCGCCTGCGCCCGAGCTTCGCCGACGCCATGGACCGGCCAGTGCGGGTGGTGTCGGTGGCGTTCCTGACCCTGCTGATCGGCGCGGCCGTCGCCGCCAACCTGGCGACTCTGAAGGACGAGGTCGTCGGTCTGGCCGGCGTGACCGTCGCCTTCTGCCTGCTCAGCCTGACGGTGGGCTTCGTGGTTCCACGCCTGCTGAGCGTGGCTCGCGACCAGGCGATCGCCAGCGCCTTCGAGGTGGGGCTGCACAACGCAGCCCTGGCCATCGTCGTCACCCAGTCGGTGCTCCAGCGGCCGGAGATGAGCCTGCCGGCCGCCGTCTACGGCGTGCTGATGTTCCCGCTGGCGGCGGTGTTCGGGGCGGTGCTGACGCGAACGGCGCCGCGCGAAGCGGCGCGGGCCGTTACCTAAGCTCCCGCCGCAGCACCTTGCCGACCGGCGTCTTGGGCAGCGGCTCGGCGCGGAACTCGACGATGCGCGGCACCTTGTAGGCCGTCAGGCGCTCGCGGCAGTGGGCGACCAGGGCCTCGGCGGTGAGGTCGCCCGAGCGGCGCACCACCACGATCTTGATCCGTTCGCCCTGCACCGGATCGGGCACGCCCACCGCGGCGACCTCCTCGACCAGCGGGTGGGCGGCGACAACGTCCTCGACCTCGCTGGGATAGACATTGAAGCCCGAGACCAGGATCATCTCCTTCAGGCGATCCAGCAACTTCACGCGGCCGTCGGCCTGCATGACGCCGATGTCGCCCGTGGCCAGCCAGCCGTCGGCAGACAGCACCTTGGCCGTCTCGTCGGGATGGCCCCAGTAGCCCTTCATCACCTGCGGACCGCGCACGCAAAGCTCGCCCGGCTCGTCGACGCCGCACCAGGCGCCGTCGTCGCGGCGCATGCGCACCTCGGTCGACGGCACCGGCAGGCCCACCGTCCCGTCGAAGCCCATGGTCTCGGGATTGTCGATGTCGACATAGCCGATGCAGACCACGGGCGAGCACTCGGTCAGGCCGTAGCCCTCGATCACTGGCGCGCCGGTGACGTCCTGCCATTCCTCGGCCACGGCGCGCTGGGTGGCCATGCCGCCGGCGATGGTCAGGCGCAGGTCCGAGAAGTCCCGGTTCCGGAAAGCCTCGTTGTTCAGCAGGCTGGTGAAGAGCGTGTTGAGGCCGGTGAGCCCGGTGAAGCGCTCGTTGCGCAGCACCCACTCCACCCGCTTGGCGTCGCGCGGGTTGGCGATCAGGATGTTGCGGCCGCCCACGCCGACGAACATCAGGAGGTTCGCGGTCAGCGAGAACACATGATAGAGCGGCAGCATCGTCACGTTGCCGACGGCCTGGTCCTGCGGGATCTGGGTCATGATCCAGGCCCGGCCCTGCAGCACGTTGGCGATGATGTTGCGGTGGGTCAGCATGGCCGCCTTGGCCACGCCGGTCGTGCCCCCGGTATATTGCAGGAAGGCCAGGTCCCCGGGTCGGATCTCCACCAGCGCCAGCTTCAGCCGCCTCGCCCTTCGCATCATCGCCGGCCAGCGCAGCGCGCCAGGCAGACGCCATTTCGGGACCAGCTTCTCGACATGGCGCATCATGGCGTTGACCGCCGCGCCCTTGGCCGGCCCCATCATGTCGCCCATGGCCGTGACGACCACATGGCGGATCGCCGTGCCCTCAAGGGCCTGCTCCAGCGTGTGGGCGAACATCTCCATGGCCACGATGGCCACCGCGCCGCTGTCGTCCAGCTGGTGATGCAGTTCGCGCGGCGTGTAGAGCGGGTTGACGTTGACCACCACGGCGCCGGCCATCAGCGTCCCGAACAGCGCCACCGGATACTGCAGGCAGTTGGGCATCATCAGCGCCACGCGCTCGCCCTGCCGCACGCCGACCGACTGGAGCCAGGCGGCGAAGGCTTTCGCCTCGCTGAGCGCCCGGCCGTAGCTGACGCCCGTGCCCAGGCTGACGAAGCCCGTGCGGTCGGCGTAGCGACCCGCGTCGGCCTCGAACAGCTCGCCGACCGAGCGCCACAGGGCCAGCTCGTCGTCGATCGTTGCCGGCACGTCGGCGCGATAGCTCCGCGTCCAGAAGCGCTCGGCCCACAGGCGGTCGGCGTCGGCGGCGAGGGTCTGAGCGTCGGTCATTTCTCAAGCACCGCCACCACGCCCTGGCCGCCGGCGGCGCAGATCGAGATCAGGCCCCGGCCGCTCCCCTTGCGGTCCAGCATGGTCGCCAGGTGCGCCAGGATCCGCCCGCCCGTCGCCGCGAACGGATGCCCGGCGGCCAGCGAACTGCCGTGCACGTTCAGCTTCTCACGATCGATGGCGCCGGGCGCGCGATCGAGGCCCAGGCGCGTGCGGGCGTAGTCGTCGTCCTCCCAGGCCTTCAGCGTGCACAGCACCTGGGCGGCGAAGGCCTCGTGGACCTCGTAGTAGTCGAAGTCCTGCAAGGACAGGCCCAGCTTGCCCAGCATGCGCGGCACGGCGTAGGCCGGGGCCATCAGGAGGCCCTCGTCGCCCTTGACGAAGTCCACCGCCGCCGTCTCGCCGGCCCGCAGATAGGCGAGCACCGGCAGCCCCCGCGCCTTGGCCCACTCTTCGCTGGCCAGCAGCACCGTCGAGGCGCCGTCGGTCAGGGGCGTGGAGTTGGCGGCCGTCAGCGTGCCGTGCTCGCGGTCGAACACCGGCTTCATCTTAGCCAGCTTGGCCGGGTCGATGTCGGGCCGCAGGTTGTTGTCGCGCTTCAGTCCCCGGAACGGCGTGACGAGGTCGTCGAACAGCCCGTCGGCATAGGCCTTGGCCATCCGCTGATGGCTGCGCACGGCCAGGGCGTCCTGTTCGGCGCGCGGGATATTCCAGTGCTTGGCCATCACCTCGCAGCTTTCGCCCATCGAAAGGCCCGTGCGCGGCTCGGCGTTGCGCGGCGGCTCGGGCTTGAACGGCGCGGCCAGGCCCGCGCCCAGCAACGCCTTGACCTTGCCGCCGTTGGACTTCTCGCGGTTGGCTGCCAGCAGCGCCTTGCGGAAGCCCTCGTTCAGCGCGATCGGCGCGTCGGAGGTGGTGTCAACGCCGCCCGCCACGCCCACGTCGATCTGGCCCAGCGCGATCTTGTTGGCCACCAGGATCGCCGCCTCCAGCCCGGTGCCGCAGGCCTGGACGACATCGTAGGTCGGCGTGTCGTGGCCGATCGTCGTCGACAGCAGGGCCTCCCGCGTCAGGGCGATGTCCCGCGAGTGCTTGAGCACCGCGCCGGCCGCCACCTCGCCCAGCCGCAGGCCGTGCAGGTTGAAGCGATCGGCCAGGCCCTGCAGGGCGGCGGTCAGCATCTCCTGGTTGGAGGCTTCGGCATAAGCGGTGTTGGAGCGCGCGAAGGGAATGCGGCTGCCGCCGAGGATGGCGACGCGCCGGGGCGCGGGCAGGGTCAGCATGAAGGATCCTGTGTCTTGAGGCCCAGGCGGCCGCGCAGATGAGTGCGCGCGCCCTGGGCGTCCTTGATCTCGAAAGTGCGCTGCGGCCCCTCGGGGCTCGCGAGCAGCTGGATTTCACCGGGCAGGAACACCGGCGCGCGGAAGGCGACCTCGACCTCGCCGGCCTGCACCGGCCGTCCCTGGGTCAGCGCCGCCACGGCCCGGGCCTTGACCCACATGCCGTGGGCGATGGCGCGCTTGAAGCCGAACAGTTTCGCGCCCAGCGCCGAGGTGTGGATCGGGTTGGCGTCGCCCGACACCCTGGCGTAGCGCCGGCCGAGGTCCGCCGGCAGCGGCCAGGTCTCGACCGGCGTCTCGGCCGCCCCGCCCTCGACGAGCGGCGCGGGCTCGCCCTGCCCCGCCTTGCCCAGGCGCAGGTAGACGCTGGTTCCCTCCCAGACGACCTGGCCGTCGCGGCGGGCGGTCGTCTCCAGCGAGAAGGCCTGGCCCTTGTCGTGGGCCAGCAGGCGCCCCGTCCGCACCGCGATCGCCAGCCGGTCGCCAGCCGCGAGCGGCGCGTGCTGCCGGATCTGGTTGGACAGGTGCACCAGCCCCATCACCGGATAGGGAAAATCCGCCGCCAGCATCAGCCGCATCTGCAACGGAAAGGCCAATATGTGTGGGAATGTCAGCGGGACTCCGGCGTCCGGCCCGAAGCCGCAGGCCTGGGCGTAGGCGTCGATCGCCTCGCGCCGCAGCCACACACCGCCCGCCTCCAGCGTCGCATCGGGAAACGCCCCGCCCCGGCGCAGCAGGCCCCGCAGGGCCCCGCCCGCGAGGGCCAGGGTCGAGACCGGCTCGGCCATGTCGGTCATGATCAGGCCCCGAGCAGGCTCTGGCCGCAGACGCGGACCACCTGGCCGTTGACGCCGCCGCTGGCGGGATGGGCCAGCCACGCGATGGTCTCGGCCACGTCGACCGGGCTGCCGCCCTGCCCCATGCTGTTCATCCGCCGCCCGGCCTCGCGGATGGCGAAGGGGATGGCGGCGGTCATGCGGGTCTCGATGAAGCCCGGGGCCACGGCGTTGATCGTCACCCCATCGCCCAGGCCGTCACGGGCCAGGCGCCGCACGGCCCCGATCCAGCCGGCCTTGGACAGGGCGTAGTTGGTCTGGCCCATGTTGCCGGCAACGCCGCTCAGCGACGACACCGCCACGATCCGGCCATTGCGGCGGATCGCGCCGGCCTCCAGCAGGGTGCGGGTCAGGGCCAGCGGCGCGCCGAGATTGACGGCCATGACGCTGTCCCACTCGCGAGCGTCCATCCGCGCCAGGGTGCGGTCGCGGGTGATGCCGGCGTTGTGCACCACGACGTCGAAGCCGCCGGCGGCCCGCGCCGCGGTCACCAGGGCCTTTCCGGCCTCTGGCGCGGTGATGTCGAGGGCGAGCGGCCGCACGCCCAGCTCGCCGGCCAGCTTCTCGAGGTCCCCGCGCGCGGCGGGCACGTCCAGCGCCGTGACCTGCGCGCCCTCGGCCGCGAACAGCCGCACGATCGCCTCGCCGATGCCGCGGGAGGCGCCGGTGACCAGCACGTGCCGGCCAGCATGGCCCAGGCGCGCATCGCCGGCCACGCCGGGCGCGGCCACCCGCACCACCTGGCCCGACACATAGGCCGAGCGCGGCGACAGCAGGAAGTCCAGCGTGCTGGCCGCCCCGTCCTCGTCGCCCGGTGCGATATGGAGAAGCTGCACCCCGATGCCGCGCCGGGCCTCCTTGGCCAGCGAGCGGACGAAGCCCTCCAGCCCTCGCTGGATCGCCTCGGCCTCGGCGGTGGCGGTCATCTCGGGCGGAACGCCGATCACCACGATCCGGCCATGCTCGGCCACCGAGCGCACCGCCTGGTGGAAGAAGCCGTACAGCGCCCTGGCCGAGGCGACGTCCACGCAGTCCGAGGCGTCGAACACCAGCCCCCCGTAGCGCTCGTCGGCCGACCAGCGCCGGCGCAGCGGCGCGCCGGAGACGGCCGCGACCCGCTCCAGGACCGGCCCCATCCGGCCGCCGCCGGCCGATTCCAGCAGCAGCGGTTGCAAGGCGACGGCTCCGGCTTCGGCGCGCCGTTGCAGCGGCGCGGGCTTGGGCAGGCCGAGCGCCCCGACCATCCAGCCGCCCAGGCCGCTGTTGGCGAATTCCAGATAGCGGTCGGTCATTGGGCCACCTTCTCGCGCTTGGCGGCGCGCTTGCCGCCCCGGCGCGCCAGGCCCTCGGCCAGGCCGAAGTCCTGCGGGAAGTCGTCGACCTGGATGGCCATGTCGGCCAGAACCGCGAAGCGGGCGAAGAGATCGCGCTCCTCGCGGGAGATCAGGCCCTTGGCCTCGACCTCGCCGGCCCAGGCGTCGAGCAGGGTCAGGTTCTGCGGCGCGCGGGCGATGCGCCCCGAGGCGATTTCCGGCTTGAGGCGACGCTCGACGGCTTCCACCTGCGGGTGGAGGTCGAAGGCGACGGCGGTGGCGGCGATCGGATCGACCTCGATGCGCGGCGTCCACGAACCGGCCAGCAGGCGATCGCGGGCCGGACCGTGGCGCTGGATCAGGCCGGCCACGTCGGCGGCGACGCGGTCGTTCGGACCGGCCCGGCCAAGGCCGGCGCCAACCAGGCCAAGCACGAAGGCGACGAGGCGGCTGGGATGGTTGGCCAGCAGGCTCCGCCAGGCCTCGCCTGTGCGGGCCAGGGCGTCCTGCGCGGCCCAGTGGACCAGCGGCAGGTCTTCCGCCGGACGGCCCTCGTCCTCGAAGCGCTTGAGCGCGCTCGACAGGATAAGGAGTTGCGAGAGCATGTCGCCCAGGCGCCCCGTCAGCGCCCCCTTGCGCTTGAGCGCGCCGCCGACGGTGGCCATAGACAGGTCCGAGGCCAGGGCCAGCAGGGTCGAGAAGCGGGTGGCGGCGCGGTAGTAGCGGCCCAGCTGGGGCGCCGCCCCGGCCGGCTTGCCGATCAGCAGCCCGCCGGTCGCGGCGAACGCCGCCGCCCGGGCGAGATTTCGGAACAGGAAGCCGACATAGCCGAACAGGGCCGCGTCGAAGTCCTTCAGGTTCTGCGTCTGCGCCGTGCGCATCAACGTCAGCACGTATGGATGGCAGCGGATCGCGCCCTGGCCGTAGATGATCAGGGTGCGGGTCATGATGTTGGCGCCCTCGACCGTGATGGCGATCGGGATCTGCTGGTAGGCGCGGGCCAGGAAGTTGCCCGGCCCCATGCAGACGCCCTTGCCGCCGACCACGTCCATGGCGTCGTTGACGACGATGCGGGCGCGCTCGGTCACGTGATACTTGGCGATTGCCGACACGACCGACGGCTTCTCGCCCTGGTCGAGGGCCGCGGCCGCCAGGCGGCGCAAGGCATCGGAGGCGTAGAGGTGGCCGGCCATGCGGGCCAGCGGCTCCTGCACGCCCTCGAAGGCGCCGATCGGCATGTTGAACTGCCGGCGGATGGCGACATAGGCGCCGACCATGCCGACGGCCAGCTTGGACATGCCCACGTTGGACGACGGCAGCGAGATCGCCCGCCCGGCCGCCAGGCACTCCATCAGCATCCGCCAGCCGTTGCCCACCTGGGCCTGGCCGCCGATGACCATCTCCATCGGCACGAAGACGTCGTCGCCGGTGATCGGGCCGTTCTGGAAGACGGCGTTCAGCGGCCAGTGGCGACGGCCGATGTTGACGCCCGGATGGTCGCGCGGCAGCAGCACGCAGGTGATGCCGGGCTCGGCGCCCTGGCCCAGCAGGCCGTCGGGATCGACGGCGCGGAAGGCCAGGCCGATGACCGTCGCGATCGGCGCCAGGGTGATGTAGCGCTTACGCCAGCTGACCCGGAAACCCAGCGTCTCGCGGCCGTTCCACAGGCCCCGGCAGACCACGCCGGTGTCGGTGATCGAGGCCGCGTCCGAGCCGGCATAGGGGTTGGTCAAGGCGAAGCACGGGATCTCGTCGCCCCGCGCCAGGCGCGGCAGGTAGTGGTCCTTCTGGGCGTCGGTGCCGTAGTGCAGCAGCAGTTCCGCCGGCCCCAGCGAGTTGGGCACCATCACCGACACGGCGGCGGCCGAGCAGCGGGTCGACAGCTTCTGCACCACCTGGCTATGGGCGTAGGCCGAGAAACCCAGGCCGCCGTAGCGCTTGGGAATGATCATGCCCAGGAAGCCCTTGTCGCGGGCGTATTCCCAGGCCGCCGGCGGCAGGTCCTGCCAGACCGAGGTGCTCTCCCAGTCGTTGGACAGGTCGCACAGGTGCTCGGCCTCGATGTCGAGGAAGCGCTGCTCCTCGGCCGACAGCGCCGGCGCGGGCGTGGCCAGCAGGCGTTTCCAGTCGGGCTTGCCGGCGAACAGCTCGGCGTCCCACCAGACGTTGCCGGCCTCGACGGCGGCCTGCTCGGTGGGGCTCATACGCGGCATGATGTTCGCGAAGGCCTTCATGGCCGGGGTCGACAGCACGGCGGCGCGCAGCGGGCGGAAGGTCGTCAGCACGGCGATCGGCGCGGCGACGGCGGCCAGCACCAGCGTGGCGGTCGAGCCGATCACGCCGGCCGCAAAGCCGGCGCCTATCCATAAGGCCGTGGCGAGCGCCCATAGGGCGGCCCTGGCCTGCACGAAGGTCAGCACGAAGGCGATGAGCGCAGCGGCGCCAATCCAGATCAGCATGGTCGCAATCCCCCGACCGGCGGGGCGGCCCCCGTCGGCTCCAAGAAGTCGGCTGGTGTCAAAGTCGAATACGCGGAACGCGGGGGCGGCCCGGCGGCCGCCCCAGTTACTCAAATTGAGCGGTGCTCAGCGCACGCGTTTCCAGGTCTGGGTGCGGCACAGCAGCGGGGCGATACAGCCCTTCACCGCCAGGGTGTCGTCGTCCAGCAGGGTCAGCGTGCCGGTCGAGGCGCCCTGTCCCGTCTCCGGGTCATAGAGCGGCCCGCCGGACCAGGAACGCGGTCCGCCGGAGAAGTTGGCCAGCACCGTCAGGTCCTTCAGCTTGCGGCTGCGCAGCTCGGCGTTGCGGTTGCGCACGTCCCGTTGCTCGGGATCGGCGCGCAGCGGGGCTGCGTCCTTCAGGCGGCCGCAGAAGCTTTCGCCGCAGCGCTCGATGGCGACAACGCCGTTTTCGGCCGAGGTGCGCCAGCGTCCGGCGAGGCCGGCGTCCTGGGCCAGGGCCGGCGCGGCGATCGCGCAGGCCGCCAAGGCCAGGGGTGCGAACAGGCGGCTCATCCCGGCCCTCCCAGATAGGCGTTGCGCATGTCCGGCGGCACCCGCTCGTAGAGCGTCGGGCGCCGGATTCGAAGGCGCGCGCGCGCCGCTTCCAGCGGCTCGGCCATCAAGGCCACGTAGTCCTCGCCCGGCAGCCAGGCGGCCTTGCCGCCGTTGCGCCAGGCCTGAAGCACCGCGCGTCCGCACGGTTGGCCGGTGCGCGCCCGCATGAACTGCACCGCGGCCCCGGCGGCGATCAGGCCGAAGCCGGTGCTGCGGGTCTGGGGCAGCGAGAACGCCACCACGCAGGCCTCGCCCAGGGCGTCGGTCTGGTAGCCGGTCAGCACGTGCCAGATGTCGTGCACGTCGCGGATGCGGCGGGCGTACCAGGCGCGCGGGTGCGCCGCCTCGATCTCGGTGTCGGCGACCTTGGCGCTCTCTTCGGCCAGGCCGTAGGCCGACAGGTTGCGGCTGTCGACGAAGGCCCGGTAGCCCGCGCCCACCGTCCCGTCGGCGAAGCCGTCCAGCCATTGCCGGTCCTGGAGGCGGTCGGACAGCTCGACCTGCTCATAGGCCTGGATCCCGCCTTCGGGCGTATCCATCAGCCGCTGGTAACCCCACTCGATCGAACGGCCCGCCAGGGCGTTCATGATCTCGAACACCTGCCGGGTGTCCTCCTTGTCGGCCACCAGCCTCCCGAAAGCGCGCATGGCGCGGACGGGTTGGATGCGGCGAGGCGCCGCATGGGAAGGCTGGCGATTCTGGCCGTGAACTGGGCGCAGTACGGGCGCTATGGGCGCAGCTTGCACTTGCGGTTCCCCTTGTTGAAGCCTAAGGAAAAAGCCTTATCTACATGAATGTCATTTACATCGATGTCAATTGAGAAAAGCGCAACCCGCCGTCGACGCCGCGTGCCCGAAGAAGCACGCCGCGAAGCGATCGCCTCCGCGCGCGCCCTGCTGCTGAAGGGCGGACCCGATGCCGTGACATTGTCGGCCGTGGCCGGCGAGATCGGCGTGACCCACGCCAACCTGATCCACCACTTCGGTTCGGCCGCCGGGCTGCAGTCGGCGCTGATGGGCTCGATGGTCTCCGACCTGACCCAGGCCCTGGACGAAGCCATCGCCCGGCTGAAGACCGATGACGGCGCGCCCCTTGAGCTGGTCAACGCCGTTTTCGACGCATTTGACACCGGTGGCGCGGGCCGCCTGGCCGCCTGGATCACCTTGTCGGGCGACCTGTCGCACCTCGAGCCCGTCCGCGCGGCGGTCCAGAACCTGGTCGAGGCCATCGCCGACAAGATGGGCGCCCAGGACGCCCAGGCCCGCGAGGGCGACGGCGCGGCGGTGCTGTTCATCGCGCTCAGCGCCTTCGGCGAGGCGCTGATCGGCCCGCCGCTGCGCGACATGCTGAACCTGCCGGACGGCGCGGGCCGCCGCGTGGTGGCCAGCCTTCTGCCTCGCTTCCTCATCCCCAAGGCCCCGCAAGGCGCCGCTTCGGCTACGTAAGTCGACCTGGCCTCTTGCGAACGGTTCGCGCAGCGGCGACATTACGGCTGATTTTGGGAAACAAGGGGCGTCGGTGACCTCTGCCTTGGGCGCATGGACGGGACGATGGGTGGCGGCCGTGGCCGCCATGCTCGTCGCCGTGTTCGTCGTCCAGGGTCCGATGACCGGCCTCGACCGCGCCCTGCACGGCCCGCCCAGCGCCCTGGCCGCCCTCGACGAGGATCACGACCACGTCTACCAGGGCCGCCTGACCTCGATCGACGTTCACTTCGACGCCTCGATCATCGCCGCCGACGGCCTGGGCGATGATCCGGTCGCGCCGCATCACCACCATCACCACCACGACACCCCCTCGGTGTTCGGCTCGGTCGAAGACCTGCCGCGCCCGGCCGCCCGTCATGTCGACGGCGGCCTCTGGGCGCTGGCCCAACAGCGGCTGACCGGCATCGGCGGCCCGCAGCAGGAACGCCCGCCCAAGGAAACCCTCGCACAGCTCGCCTGAAGCCGCGCGGCCGCCGCGCCGCGCTCTTTCGACCTGTTTCGAGGACATTTCATGCATTCCGCCATCCAAGGCCGCCGCGCGCGGTCCTGGCTGCTCGCCACGGCGCTCGCCCTGGCGACGCCCCTGGCCGCGCAGGCCAATCCCCTGACCCTGGCTCAGGCGCTCGAACGCGCCGCCGCCGCCGATCCGTCGCGCCCCGCCCTCGCCGCCCGGCTGTCGGCCGCCGAAGCCGGCGTGCGCCAGGCCGGCGTCAGGCCCAACCCCGTCGTCGGCGTCGACGTCGAGGACCTGGCCGGTTCGGGCCCCTACTCACTGGTCGATCGCGCCCAGGCCACGCTCTATTACGAGCAGACCCGCGAGCGCGGCGGCAAGCGCGCCGCTCGCGTGGCCCTGGCCAGGGGCGACATCGCCCTTTCCCGCCTGCGCGACGACGCCCGCATGCTCGACCTGCTGCACGAGGCCGACCTGGCCTGGGTCGAGGCGGTGTTCGGAGAGGCCGAGACCGCCCTGGCCGCCGACCGCCTGGCCCTGGCCGAGCGCGCCCGCGGCGAGGTCTCGCGCCGGGTGAAGGCCGCCCGCGACCCGCTGTTCGCCGGCGCCCGCGCCGACGCCCTGGTCGCCGAGGCCCGCATCGCCCTGGCCCAGGCCCGCACCCGCGCCGCCGACGCCCGCCGCGCCCTGGCCGCCTACTGGGGCGGCGGCGAGATCGAGATCGACGCCGCCGCGCTGGAGGACCTGTCGGTCGCCGGCCGGGTCGCCGGTCCGGCCTCGCCCGTGGACCTGGCCCTGCTTGACGCCCAGCGTGATCTCGCTTCGGCCCGTGTCCGCGTCGAGGAGAGCAAGGCCGTGCAGGATCCGACCTGGCGCGCCGGCCTGCGCTACCTCAACGACGACGGGGCCGTGGCCGCCGTGGTCGGCGGCTCGATCCCGCTCGGCCGCCATGACACCAACCGCGGCGCCATCGACCAGGCTCGGGCCGAGCGCCAGGCCGCCGACCTGGATCTGGCCGGCGCGCGCAGCGTTCTGGAGCGACGCATCGCCGCCGCCCAGGCCTCCCTGGCCCAGAAGGCGGCCGAAGCCCGCCGCATCCAGGACGAGGTCGTGCCGGCCAACGCCCGCACGGTCGACCTCGTCCGCGACGGCTTCAACCGGGGCGGCTTCTCCTATCTCGACGTGCTGGAGGTCCAGAAGGCCCTGATCGAGGCCCGCAGCCGCCGCCTCGCGGTGCTGAAGGCCTTCCAGGTCGACCGCGCCCAGCTCGACCGCCTGACCGGCGCCCACGCGCGCCTGATCCCTGCTTCCGTTTCGGAGTCCGCCCGATGAGCCGCCGCTATATGCGCGCTTCCGCGCCCCTGGCCCTGGCGCTCGCCGGCGCCCTGACCCTGTCGGCCTGCGGCGACGCCCCGGCCAAGTCCGAGAACCACGCCGAAGCCGCCCAGACCCGCGGCCCCCACGGCGGCCGCATGCTCCGTGACGGCGACGTCTCGATCGAGATCACCATCTTCGAGGACGGGGTCGAGCCGGAGTTCCGCGTCTACGCCTACCGCAAGGACAGGCCGCTGGCGCCCAGCGAGGTCCAACTCACCGTGACCCTCACCCGTCTCTACGGCGAGGTGAACCGCTTTTCCTTCAAGCCCGAGGGCGACTACCTGCGCGGCCAGGGCGTGGTGACAGAGCCGCATTCGTTCGACGTGGCCGTCGCGGCCGTCGTCGGCGGCAAGACCAGCAGCTGGCGCTACGAATCCTACGAGGGCCGCACGACCATCTCCGCGCAGGCCGCCAAGGCCGGCGGCGTACGCACCGAAGTGGCCGGGCCCGCCCCGATCGCAGAGCTGGTCGACATGGCCGGCCGGGTCGAGATCACGCCGGAGGGCAAGGGCGAGGTCCGCGCCTGGTATCCGGGCCGGATCATGAGCCTTGCCGGCCAGCTGGGCCAAACCGTCCGCAAGGGCCAGGTCCTGGCGCGCGTGGAGTCCAGCGAGAGCCTGCAGACCTACTCGATCCCGGCCCCGATCGGCGGGGTTATCATCGAGAAGAACCTCAATGTCGGCGACGTGGCCATGGAGCGGCCGATCTTCGTGATCGCCGACCCCACCAAGCTGCACGCCGAGTTCTTCGTCTATCCGCGCGACGCCGAGAAGGTGCGCGTCGGCCAGCCGGTGCAGGTGCGCAGCCTGTCGGGCGACACGAAGCTCCAGGCCGAGGTCGAGGCGGTGCTGCCGACGGCCGACCTGGTCAGCCAGACCCTGCTGGCCCACGTCCACCTGCCCGGCGGCGCCGATAGCGCCTTCCGTCCCGGCATGGGCGTCGAGGGCTCGTTCCAGGTCGGCGCCCAGACCGCGCCGCTGGCCGTGCGCACCAAGGCCATCCAGCGCTTCCGCGATTTCCAGGTCGTCTTCGTCAAGGTCAAGGACGCCTACGAGGTGCGGATGCTGCAGATCGGCCGCCAGACGCCCGAATGGACCGAGGTGCTCTCGGGCCTCAAGCCCGGCGCCGAATACGTCGTCGACGGCGCCTTCCTGATCCGCGCGGACATCGAGAAGTCCGGCGCGAGCCACGATCACTGAGGGAGGCGAAGGTCATGCTCGAACATATCGTCGCCGCCGCGATCCGGCTGCGCTGGGTCGTGCTGGCGCTCGTCGCCGTCGCGATCGCCGTCGGGGTCTGGAGCTTCCAGCGCCTGCCCATCGACGCCACGCCCGACATCACCAACGTCCAGGTGCAGATCAACACCGAGGCGCCCGGTTTCTCGCCTCTGGAGGCCGAACAGAGGGTCACCTTCCCGGTCGAGACGGCCATCGCCGGCCTTCCGGGCCTGCAATACACCCGCTCGATCTCGCGCTACGGCCTTTCCCAGGTCACCGTCGTCTTCAAGGACGGAACCGACATCTACTTCGCCCGCCAGCTGGTCGGCGAGCGGCTGCAAAGCGCGCGCGGCCAGCTGCCGCCGGGCCTGACGCCGGAACTTGGCCCCATATCCACGGGCCTGGGCGAGATCTTCATGTATACCGTGGAGGCCAAGCCCGGCGCCCGCCGTCCTGACGGCGAGGCCTGGGGCCCCGAGGACCTGCGCACCTTGCAGGACTGGGTGATCCGGCCCCAGCTGCGCAACACGCCCAGGGTCACCGAGGTCAACACCATCGGCGGCTTCGAGCGGCAGTACCACGTCACGCCCCTGCCCGAACGGCTGTCGGCCTACGGCCTGACCATGGGCGACGTCGTGGCGGCGCTGGAGCGCAACAACGCCAATGTCGGGGCCGGCTACCTGGAGCGCTACGGCGAGCAGGTTCTGGTGCGCGTGCCCGGACAGGCCTCGGGAATCGCCGACCTGTCGGCGGTCATCGTCGCCAGCCGCAACGGCGCGCCGATCCGCGTGGCCGACGTCGCCGACGTCGGGCTGGGCCAGGAGCTGCGCACCGGCGCGGCCACCGAGAACGGCCAGGAGGTGGTGCTGGGCACCGTCTTCATGCTGGTCGGCGAGAACAGCCGCACCGTGGCCCGCGCCGCCGCCGCCCGCCTGGAGGAGGCCGCCAAGGCCCTGCCGCCGGGCGTCACGGCCAAGCCGATCTACGACCGCACCGACCTCGTCGACCGCGCCATCGCCACCGTCGAGAAGAACCTGCTGGAAGGCGCCCTGCTGGTCATCGTCGTGCTGTTCCTGCTGCTGGGCAACATCCGCGCGGCCCTGATCACGGCGGCGGTCATCCCGCTGTCGATGCTGCTGACCATCACCGGCATGGTCCAGGCCGGCGTCTCGGGCAACCTGATGAGCCTGGGGGCGCTGGACTTCGGCCTGATCGTCGACGGCGCGGTGATCATCGTCGAGAACTGCCTGCGACGCCTGGGCGAGGCCCAGCATCGCGAAGGGCGCCTGCTGACCCGCGACGAGCGCTTTTCCCTCGTGGCTTCGGCTGCCGGCGAGGTGATCCGGCCTTCCCTGTTCGGGATCCTGATCATCACCCTGGTCTATGTGCCGATCTTCGCCCTCACGGGGGTGGAGGGAAAGATGTTCCACCCGATGGCCATCACCGTGGTCATCGCCCTGACGGCGGCCCTGGTGCTGTCCCTGACCTTCGTCCCCGCGGCCGTGGCCATGTTCGTCACCGGCAAGGTCGAGGAGAAGGAAAGCCGCATCATGGCCGGCGCCCGGCGCCTGTACGAGCCGGCCCTGGAGGCGGCCCTGCGCCTGCGGGTTCCGTTCGTGGTCGGCGCGGCGGTGCTGGTGGTCGTGGCCGCCTTCGCCGCCTCGCGCATGGGCTCGGAGTTCGCGCCCAGCCTCGACGAGGGCGACATCGCCATGCACGCCATGCGCATCCCTGGCACCAGCCTCACCCAAGCCGTGGCCATGCAGGCGGCGCTGGAGAAGCGGATCGCCCGCTTCCCCGAGGTCGAGCGGGTCGTGGCCAAGATCGGCACCGCCGAGGTCGCCACCGACCCGATGCCGCCCTCGGTGGCCGACACCTTCATCCTGCTGAAGGACCGCAAGGACTGGCCCGACCCGCGCAAGCCCCGCGCCAGGCTGGTGGCCGAACTGGAAGCGGCCGTCGCCGAGGTCCCAGGCAGCAACTACGAGTTCACCCAGCCGATCCAGATGCGGTTCAACGAACTGCTGTCGGGCGTGCGGGCCGACGTGGCCATCAAGGTTCACGGCGACGATCTCGAGCAACTTCGGGCGGTCGGCGAGAAGATCGGCGCGGTGGTCGAGGGCGTCTCCGGCGCCCAGGACGTCGGGGTCGAGCAGGTCACCGGCCTGCCCGTCCTGCAGATCACCCCCGACCGCGCCGCCCTGGCGCGCCTGGGGCTCAATGTCGACGACGTCCAGTCGGTGGTGGCCACCGCCATCGGCGGCACGGTCACCGGCCAGGTGTTCGAGGGCGACCGGCGGTTCGACGTGGTCGTGCGCCTGCCCGAGAGCGAGCGCGGCAAGGTCGACGACGTCGGCCGGCTGCGCATCCCGCTGCCGGGAAGCCTAGACCAGCCCCGCGGCTTCGTGCCCCTGCAGGACGTCGCCCGGATCGAGACCGTGATCGGCCCCAACCAGATCAGCCGCGAGGACGGCAAGCGCCGCGTCGTCGTCACCGCCAATGTCCGCGGTCGCGACCTGGGCTCGTTCGTCGACGAGGTGCGCGAGAAGGTCGGGGCGCAGGTCGAGGTCCCGCCCGGCTACTGGATCACCTATGGCGGCACGTTCGAGCAGCTGATCTCGGCGGCCAGGCGGCTTCAACTGGTGGTTCCGGCCGCCCTGCTGCTGATCTTCGGCCTGCTCTACGCGCTGTTCCGCTCGGCCAAGGACGCCGGGATCGTGTTCTCAGGCGTGCCCCTGGCGCTGACCGGGGGCGTCCTGGCCCTGCTGCTGCGCGGCCTGCCGATGTCGATCTCGGCCGGGGTGGGCTTCATTGCCCTCTCGGGCGTGGCGGTGCTGAACGGCGTGGTCATGCTGAGCTTCATCCGTTCGCTGCGGCAGGACGGCATGGACCTTGACCAGGCAATCCGCGAGGGCGCCCTGGCGCGGCTGCGGCCGGTGCTGATGACGGCCCTGGTGGCCAGCCTCGGCTTCGTGCCCATGGCCTTCAACGTCGGGGCCGGCGCCGAGGTCCAGCGGCCGCTGGCCACCGTGGTCATCGGCGGCATCGTCTCGTCCACCCTGCTGACCCTTCTGGTGCTGCCGGCCCTCTACCGGCTCGCCCATCAGGTCAGACTGCGGCCTTAAGCCGCTGTTCAGGCGCGATTAATCTCGAAAAGCCGATCGTGGGATCGTACCCGCTCCCGGACCCCGGTTTTCGCCTTCAAGGGCGTAAGCCGGGGTCCGGGGGCTCCAGCTTTCGGAACCCGCGCCATGCTTCGCCGCAAACCCAAGAAGACGCCCTTTCCCGTGGCGGACGGCGACACCGTCGAGCTCGTCCTCCGCTGCGGTCACCGCGCCCGCGCCTCGGTGCTCGGCTCCAGCGGCGGCCTGATCGAACTGGCCTATCGCAAGGCCGACGACCGCTGCGGCCACGCCTATGTCGACGCCGCCACCCTGCAACCGGGCGAGAACGTCCGCTGGGCCTTCACGGCCCGTCCGCCGGTTCAGGATCGGGGATATACGGGTTGACGACCGAGCTGACATACCAGCCGCCGTCGATCCGCTTCGTCGCGCGGATCTCGCCTCCCGGAATCACGGTCACATCGAGGTTCTTTTTGCCCAGCAGGCGGTCTGCGCCCCGGCCATTGATGTTCTTCCAGTCAAAGCTCAGCGTGAGCTTCATATTGGCGTAGATGCGAATTTCCTGCCCGGGGTAGCCGTCCGTGATCCGGTTCAGTTCGCCCTTGTTTTGGATGAAGAACGTATCGCGGCCAAGCGCCGAGAAGGCGCCGTCGGTGATCATCACGGCCTTGGGCTGTCCATCGCCGGTGACGATCTCCACACGAACGCCAGCTGGCAGCCTGGGCGTGGGATAGGTGACGACTTCCGCTTCGGTGATCCTCTGGGCGACGATCCGGATGTTCACGTTGCTGAAGGACCCGTAGGCGCTCTCCAGGGCGTTCCACAGCGCCAGCGCGTACTTGGCGTCGTCCACCACCAGGGTCAGGTTGACGTTGCGCCAGTTCAGCACGCCCCGGAAGCCCGCCATGGCGCTGGTCTGGCTTGCTGTGGCGTTCTTGCTGAGCGTCAGCGTCGTGCCCGACACCGCAACAACCTTGGTGTCGGGAGCGATCACGCCATCGCATGCAACCAGCACGCCCGGCAGCAGATAGCCGCCGGTCGCGCCTGGATCGCCGGTCACCGTGACGGTCGGAGACCCTGCCGTCGTGGTGATGCTCCGGCCGATCTCGATCGTCGGCGGCAGGCGACAGGCGGCGTCGTCCTTCGGCGACCTGATCACCGCGCGAATGTCGACGTTCTCGATCACGCCGCCATAGTCGAGCCCAAGGAAGCAGTTCGGACCATAAAGGACGACGTCCGCGGTCATGTCCGAGGTCACGTCGAAGCCGGTGGCGGCCTGCCGGTCGGTGAACACCCCGGTGACGACGGTGCGGCGACAGCAATGAGGAACGTCCGAGCCGCCCTCGGCCAGGCCCCAGATGTCGCCTGTTCCCCGACCGATCAGGTCGCAGCCGACATAGGTCTCGTCCTCGTTGTTGAAGCGCGAAACACAGAAGGCCACGGGCGAGTAGCCCGGCCCGCTATACACTCGGTACGGAAGGGTGCTCAGGTCCGCCCGCACCCCCCCATGGACATGCGTCGATCCCTGGATGTCGTAGCCGTGATACCCCACGCGCCGAACCTGCGACTGCGCGAGGTCCACGCCGGTCGCTCCATGCACGACGATGCCCGTCCAGCCGACGTTGGCGACCCGGACGCCGATCCGCAGCCTGGCGTTCCGCCAGACCCCGCCGGCGTCATGCAGTTCCAGGCCGATGAAGCTGTAGTTCTCGATCCGGCAAAGCAGGCTCACGTCCGATACTTGAGCGGCGTTGCGTACGCCGTACACCCATACGTCGGGCGTCGTGATGGAGCTGCCATCGAACAGGATGTCGGCGCCGACCGTCACGTCGGAGGCCTCGATGCTCAGGTGCACCGTGCCCGAGGCCGCCTCGGGCACGAGCAGGAAACGGCCCGAGCCGACCAGCCGCGTGCCTGGTGTCGAGAGCACCAGCCCCAGGGTCAGATAGGTGTAGCCGAGCGTGTCGATGACGCCGCCGGCGTTCAGGACCCGTTGCACATAGACCGTCAGGTCCACGGTGTTGACGCCGTTGATGATGGCGCCGTGCAGGGATGCGGGAATGGCGTCCAGCAAGGTCCGATGCTGGTTCAGCTTGTTGTCGACGTCTGTGGTCTGGCCCAGCGTGATGTCGGGGCTATAGGCGATGTTGCCGGAGAGGTCCGCGCCAATGAGCGAACGAGCGGCGGCTGCCGTCGCCGCGCCGACGACCGATCTTCCCAGGCTCGAAAAGGCTGTGGCGCCGGCCGAACCCGCGCCGTTCCCATAGATCAGTTGGTCGTTCGCGAGCGTCACGCCGGATATGGCCGTCAGGGTCGCCGAAAGCGGCTGGTACTCGTTATCGGCTGAGCTCACGCGATACTCCTGAACCTATCGTCAAACACGACAATCCTGGTTCGGAGCGTGCTGGTCCGTCGCGTCAGTCCAGGATCGAAGCCTCGCCGCTTCGACATCTGAGGTTGCCGAAAGCGAGACCACAATCCTGCTTCTAGATGCGTCGATCCCGAGTCGCTACGGCTAGAACCGCCAGTTCAGCGCCGCGCCCCAGGTCAGCGGCTTGCCGGGGAAGCGCACCACGGTGTTGGCGTTGCTGCTGACCGCCGTCCAGTAATACTCGTCGGTCAGGTTGCGCGCCCACAGCGACAGCTCCCAGCCCTGGTCGGGCGACGAGATCCCGATGCTGCCGTTCAGCAGGCCATAGCTGTCGATGACGAACAGCGGATTGCCCTCCAGGTCGGCGCTCGACTTGTCCTGCCAGCGGCCGTTCAGCGCCGCCTGCAACTTCAGGCCATTGGCCAGGTCGTGGTCGAATAGGGCCGTCAGGCCGCCCTGGAACTTCGGGCTGTATAAAAAGGGCCGTCCGTCGAAGTCCTGGGGCTGACCGGCGCCGTTGATGCCGGTGTAGCCTTGGACCTCGGTGTGCAGCCAAGTCGCCGAGGCGAGGAAGGTGAGAGACTTGGTCGCGCGCCAGGTGATGTCGCCGTCCAGGCCGCGGGCCATGCCCTCGGGCACGTTGGCCAGGCGCGACAGGGCCGTATAGATCGGGTCGGCGAACGACACGCTGAGCTGCTTGTCGGTGTAGTCGTAGTAGAAGACGCTCAGGTTGGCCTGCACGCGCCGATCGAACAGCGCGGCCTTCACGCCCACCTCGTAGGCCGTCAGCAGTTCCTGCCGCGCCGGGGCGTTCTGGGTCGAGATGTTGGCCGCGTTGATCGGCGTCGCCCCGGCCTTGGCCCCGCGCGAGATCGAACCGTAGACCAGCACGTTGTCCGACGCCCGCCAGTCAAGCGCCGCGCGCCAGGCGAAGTTGTCCTCGTCCAGGGTCGAGCGCACGAAGCCGAAGCTGGCCGTGGCCGGATCGAAGGTGTTGCACGAGCCCTGCGTGATCGGCGCCACCAGGCCGTAGACGCCGAAGAACAGCGCCCGGTTCACGACGTTGACGTTGGGCAGCATGTTGCCGTTGAAGTCGCGCGAACAGCCCACGTAATCCTGCTTGTCCTGGCTGTAGCGCAGGCCGACGGTGAGCTTCAGAGTTTCCGTCAACTGCCTGTCGGCGTTGGCGAAAAGGCTCCAGGTGTCGGTCTCGATATTGCCCACGTCCTCATAGGTGCGGAACGCCTGGCTCATCTGCAGCGCGGTATAGCCGCCGCTGTTGAAAGGCGTCGCCAGCAGGGTCGAGCCATAGAACCGGATCAGGCCGACATTGGCGTTCTGGCCCAGGATCGTGCGGTTCATGTCGAGGATCTCGTCGTGGGCGATATAGCCTCCGACCAGCCACGAGCCCTTTTCGGTGCGCCCCTCCAGCCGCAGCTCCTCGGCCGTGGACTCGATGTCGCCGTGCGCCTTCTGCACCAGGATCTCGTAGGGCGCGCCGCTCCAGTCGAACACCGCGTCGCGCCGCAGCTTGTTGTAGCTGGTCAGCGAGATCAGGCTGACGTCGTCGGAGAGGCGCCAGGCCAGCCGCAGCTTGGCGGCGTCGAAGCGGTCGTCCTCCTGCGCCGGATCGCTGATCCCCAGACCCGTGCCGACGTCAGCGCCGCGTACCCACAGCGGGGCCCAGTCGGCCTGGGTGGCCTTGGTCGGCCTGTTGGCGGCGATGTAGTTGACCAGGCCCGCGGCGTTGAACGGGCTGGCCGCCGTCGCGGGCGTGAAGCCGATGGCCTGGGCGGCCACCGTGTCGGACCGGTTGCGCCAGCCGGCGTAGGAGAAGTCGATGTCGACCTTCTCGCTGGGCTGGGCGGCCAGCGACAGCCGCCAGCCCTGGCGATCTACCTCGCCCAGCCGCTCGTCGCGACTGTTGCTGACCTGCCAGCCCTTGCCGCTATGCTCGGCGCGGAAGGCGACCCGGGCCTGGACCTTGTCGCCCAGCGGACCGCTGAAATAGCCCTCGAGGTTGCGGGTCTTGTAGTTGCCAAGCTCGGCCGTCAGCCCGGCCTCGAACTCCTCGGTGGGCTTGTTGGTGACGAAGTCGACCAGGCCCGCCGTGGTGTTGCGGCCGTACAGCGTGCCCTGAGGACCTTTCAGCACCTCGACCCGCTCCAGGTCGAACATCGGGCCTGTGTTCATGAACGGATAGGCGTAGGCGACCTCGTCCACATAGGTGCCGACCGTCGAGGTGGCCGACAGGTTGATGGTGTTGAAGCCGATGCCGCGCAGCGTATAGGTCGGCACGCCCTGGTAGCTCTGGCTGACAGTGAAGCTGGGCGCGACCGTCGACAGATCCTTGGGGTCGGTGACGCGCAGCTGCTGCAAGGCCTGGCCGCTGAAGGCCTGGATCGGCATGCCGATGTCGTTGGCCGCTTCCTCGCGACGCTGGGCCGTGACGACGACCGTCTCGATGGCCAGGCTGTCCTTTTCGTCTTGCGCGGGCTTGGCCGTCGGGGCCTGGGCCCAGACGGGCGCGGCCATCGACAGGGCCATCGCCGACACCCCCAGCGTCAGCGCCAGGCGCAGTGGTCCTTGCATGCGAAACCTCCCTCCGGCCGCGCCTTCATTGGACGCTGGCTCTATCGGAGCGTGCGGGTCGCCCGCCCCTCTAACAAGCTATCGGAACTGATAGGGTCCCAAGCCGGTCACAGCCCCAGCACCAGCCTGGCGATGATGTCGCGCTGGATCTCGTTGGAGCCGCCGTAGATCGAGGCGGCGCGGTTGTTGAGATAGCGGGCCATGGTCGTGCGGCCGTGCTCGGGGCCGATCAGGGCCTCGTTCGAGCCCGCCTCGCGCGCGGCCGGCTGATGGACGGCGGCCCACGCCCCCAGATGCGCCACCGCCAGTTCGTCCTGCCGCTGCAAGGCCTCGGATCCCTGCGCCTTCAGGATCGACGAGGCTGGACCCGGATTGGCGCCGCTGGCGAAGGCGCTCAGCACCCGTCGCTCCGTGACGTCGATGGCCAGGGCCGCGATCTCGGCTTCGGCCAGGCGTCGCCGCTGGTCGGGATCGTCGGCCACGCCCGCTTCGCGCAGCCTGGAAAGGCCCGCCTCCAGCCCCGCCGCATAGCCCCCGCCCCGCTCGAACTCCAGCAGGTGCTTGGCCACCGTCCAGCCCTGGTTCTCCTCGCCCAGCCGGTCGGCCTTGGGCGTGCGGACCTCGTCGAAGAACACCTGGTTGACCTCGTGCTCGCCGGCCAGGGTCAGGATCGGATCGACGCGGATCCCCGGCCGGTCCATCTCGACCAGCAGGAAGGTGATGCCGGCCTGCGGCTTGCCCTCCGTGCTCGTGCGCACCAGGCAGAACATGTGCGTGGCCCAGTGGGCGTGGGTGGTCCAGATCTTCGAGCCGCTGAGCACGTAGTCGCCGCCGTCGGGCGTCGCCTTCATCTGCAACGAAGCGAGATCCGACCCCGCCCCGGGCTCCGAATAGCCCTGGCACCAGTAGTCCTCGCCCGACAGGATCCTGGGCAGGTAGCGGGCCTTCTGCTCGGGACTGCCGAACCGCATGATCGCCGGCGCCACCATCCGCAGGCCCATCGGCGCCAGGCCCGGCGCGCCGGCCCGCGCGCACTCGGCCTGGAAGACATGCCGCTGGATCTCGCTCCAGCCCGGGCCGCCGTGCTCGACTGGCCAGCTCGGCGCGACCCAGCCCCTGGCGTGCAGGATTCTCTGCCAGGCCAGGCTGTGCTCCTTGTCGCAGAACACGCTGGTCATCCGCCGCCCGGCCTCGCGCAGGCCCGGCGTCAGCTCGGCGTCCAGGAACGCCCGCACCTCGTCGCGAAAGGCCAGGTCTTCGGGCGACAGCTCCAGATCCACGCGCGCGCTCCATGCCAACGTCGGGGAAACTTGCGAAAGCCGGGGGCCGGTGCGCAAGCTATCGGAACCGATAGGGAAAGAGCGCCCGCATGACGGCGACGACGGAGGGGGATCGCGAGCGCCTGGCGCGGGTCATGGACCTGGCCCTGCACGTGCGCGATCTAGGCGCCGAGATCGGCCTGCCCTACGTCGCCGCCAGCGCCGACATCTCGAGCCCCGAACCGATGCTCGGCCCCGACGGACTGCCGCTGGCCGAGACCACGTTCGAGTGGCTGGACGCGGGCCTGCGCTACTGGCGCGACCGTTCTTTCGCCCTGCGGGCCCCGTTCATCCTGGCCGCCCGCTACGCCGCCGAGCCATTCTTTTACCACCAGGGCCGCTTCGCCAGTTGGCGGCCGCTGCCGAGACTCGAGGCCATTCCGGTCGCCGAGGCGGCGCAGGACTTCGGCGTCGCCGCCGCCGTCATCGCGCCCGCCTACCTGACCGGCGGGGTGATCGGCGCGGTGGTCTGGGCCTCGGACGAGCCGCTGGCCGACCTGCCCGCGCTCTACGCCGCCCATGCCGACCGGCTGCACGGCGCGGCCCTGCGCCTGGTGTCGGCCTATCGCGACGGCCTGGCCGACGACGGCCCGCTGGCCCGCTTGACCAAGCGCGAGATCCAGTGCCTGAAATGGGCGGCGGCCGGAAAGACCGACGCCGACATCGGCCAGATCATCGGCATCTCCGGACCCACGGTCCGGTTCCACGTCCAGAACGCCGCCCTGAAGCTGCGCGTGGCCGGGCGGGCCCAGGCGATCCATCGGGCCACGGGCCTCGGCTATCTGGGCTCCGCCGCATTCTGAGGCGCCGGCGCCCTGGATGATGCGCGGCAATGCTTTGTCACGAACGAGATGCACAGCCGCAAGGCGGCCTCTCCACCTTAAGACCTGTCAGAAGCGCCCGCCGAACGAGGGATCGGCCCGCGCTTCACAGGAGAAGACCATGAGCAAGACCCGCAATCGCCTGCTGGCCCTGACCGCCCTGGGCGGCCTGGCCATCGGCGGCGCGGCCGTCGCCGAAACCGTGAAGCTGCCTGCCAAGCAGGTCGCCCTCGGCGTCGATCACTTCCAGGCCAAGACCCAGGTCATCGACGATCAGCTCGACGTCGAGACGGTGGTCAGCACGCAGGCCGGTTTCCAGACCGGCAAGGGCCTGTTCCGCAACCCGTCGAACGACAACTACCTGCGCGCCGTCGTCGACAAGCGCACCGGCGCGACGCGTTACGAAGTCCGCCAGACCCTGATGTACCAGGGCTCGATGCGCGAGTACGACACCGTGGCCTACGAGACCGCCGCCTGGCCGGTCCAGGCCCAGGCGATCAAGATCCGAGACAACGCCGGCCGCTGCTTCCTGTTCGAGGCGCCGGAGCTGTGCACGGAAGAAGTCGCCTTCTCGGTCAGCGAGAACGAGCTGCGCAAGGTCGCCGCCAAGCCGCAGGCCTGGGGCTTCAAGTTCAAGTCGCCCAAGGGTTACGAGCACCGCACGGCCATCACCCAGGCCGAGATCGTCGGCCTGCTGAACAGCGTCGACGCCTATCGCGCCACCCTTCCCGCCGTCCAGGCCCAGGCCGACACCGCCACCGGCGGCTGAGCCTCGCATCCCCGTATTCCGGAGTAGTTCCGTACCATGAAGTTCGTTGCTTTGATCGGCGTGGCCGCTGGCCTCGTCGCTTTCCCCGCCATGGCCGGTCCGGCCGGCCACGGCCTGACCTTCACCGAAGAAGTCGCCAAGAAGAACCTTCAGAAGCGCACCGTGAAGATCTCCGCCGCCGCCTCCTGCGCCGCCCCGGCCGCCGTCGAGCTCGCCAAGCGTGACGACGTCGCCGCCGCCAAGGCCAAGGAAGGCGTGGTCCGCGTCGTGTTCCACTCGGCCGACGCCGCCGCGGCCCAGGAAGGCGCCGTCCGCGCCGCCGTTTCCGATATCTGCCGCGCCGTCTAAGGCGTCCGGCATCCAAGACGGCCGCTTCGGCGGCCGGCCCTCGCGCGAGTCCTCTTCCCCCGAAGTGCGCGCGAGGGCATCCCTTTTTCAGAGAACGATGCAATCTGGCCTGGTATTGGCTTGAAGTCGGTGGAAAACAGCCGCTTTCTACCTTGCTCGCGGCCGCATCGTTCCTAGATAGCCCAGGCATATGGATAGCTCAGGTAACGGACTGAACGCTTTGCAGCGGGAGCTGGCCACAGCCCCTGTGGCCCCGACCGTGCTCATCGTCGAGGACGATCCGGCCCTGCGCACCCTGCTGATGCGCCTGCTGCGCGAGGAAGGCTTCCAGCCCCTCAGCGCCGCGCACGGCGGCGAGATGGCCCGCGTCCTGGAGACCAACACGGTCGACATCATCCTGCTCGACGTGATGATGCCGGGCAGCAACGGCTTCCAGCTGTGCCGCAGCCTGCGCAAGGAGAGCGACGTTCCGATCGTGATGCTCAGCGCGCGCGACGACGAGAGCGACCGCCTGATCGGCCTGGAGCTCGGCGCCGACGACTATATCGGCAAGCCCTTCAGCAAGAAGGAGCTGATCGCCCGCATCCGCGCCATCCTGCGCCGCACTCAAGGCGGGGCCCAGGCCAGCCAGCCGCGCGGCGCCCAGCAGATGGTGTTCGCCGGCTGGCAGCTCGATCCGGGCCGCCGCGAGCTGCTGTCGCCCGACGGCGCCTTCGTCGACCTGTCGGGCGCCGAGTTCGACCTGCTGCTGGCCTTCCTGTCCTCGCCCCAGCGGGTGATCGGCCGCGAGCGCCTGCTCGAGATGTCGCGGGCCCGCATCTCCGACGCCTCGGACCGCAGCATCGACGTGCTGGTCAGCCGTCTGCGCCGCAAGCTGGCCGTCAGCGGCCAGGCCGAGTCGCTGCTGCGCACCGTGCGCGGCATCGGCTACATCTTCACCGCCCAGGTGGAGCGGCGATGAAGCCTTTGCGGCTATGGCCGCAGCGTCTGGTCGGCCAGGTCACCCTGGTCCTGATGCTGGCCGTCGCCCTGGAATTCATCGGCAGCTCGATCCTGTTCGAGAACAGCCGCATCTACCCCAACCGCAACAACCAGGTTCAGCGCGCCGCCGAACAGCTGGTGACCGCCGAAGCCATCCTCGAGACCCGCCCCGAGCACGAGCGCATCGCCCGCGCGGCGGGTCTCTCCAGCCGCTCCAGCCAGTTGGAGTGGACGCCCCTGCCCCATCTGGTCGACCGCGAGCGCTCTGCCGAGCGCAAGCTCAGGGACCAGTTCCGCGCCGCCGAGCCCAGCCTGGCCCGGCGCGAGCTGCGGATGAACGCCGAGATCGACCGCACCCTGCCGCGCGACACCCACCTGAAGGTGGCGCTGAAGATGCGCGACGGCACCTGGTTGACCATGAAGACCAAGATCCGGGCCGCCCCCTGGGCGGTGCTGCTCAGCAGCGTCGGCTCGGCCTTCATCCTGGGTCTGGGCGTCATCACCGCCGCGGCCCTCGTGCTGCGCAACCTCAGCCGTCCCCTGCGGGCGCTGGCCGAGGCCGCCGACAAGGTCGGCCAGGGCGCGCGCGTGCGGGTGGCCGAGACCGGCGCCGGCGACCTCAAGATGGTGGCCCAGGCCTTCAACGCCATGCAGGACCGCATCGCCGGCCTGCTGCAGACGCGCACCGAGGCCCTCGCCGCCGTCGGCCACGACCTGCGCACGCCGCTGGCCCGCCTGCGCCTGCGCGCCGGCTTCGTCTCCGAGACCTCGGCCCGCGAGGCGCTGGAGGCCGACGTCGACGAGATGACCGGCATGCTCGACTCGCTGCTGGCCTATCTGGGCGGCCAGGAGGATCCCGAGCCGCCGCGCCGCACCGACATCGCCGCCATCGCCATGACCCTGGTCGACGACGCCACCGACTCCGAGCGCATCGCCACCTATGACGGTCCCGAGCACCTGCCGGTGCGGGCCCGTCCGTTGTCGCTCAAGCGCGCCATCAGCAACATCGTCGAGAACGCTCTGCACTACGGCGGCGAGGCCGCCCTGACCCTCAGCCGCGAAGGCCGGATGGTCGTGCTGGCGGTCGAGGACAAGGGCCCCGGCATCCCCGAGGCCCAGCTGGCCCACGTGCTGGAACCCTTCCACCGCCTCGACAGCGCCCGCGCCCGCAACACCGGCGGCCTGGGCCTTGGCCTCACCATCGTCCAGCAGATCCTCAAGCGCGAGGACGGCGAACTGATCCTGCGCAACCGCCCGCAAGGCGGCCTCCGCGCCGAGATCCGCCTGCCGGCGCTATAGAGAAGATCCTCCCCTCTGGGGGAGGCGGCCCGAAGGGCCGGAGGGGGGCCGTTTTCAGCTTTCGAGACGCCTTCGGTCACCCCACCGATACACCCGCCTCCCTCGCCCTCGTGGCGAGGGCCCATGCCGGCCGCTGCACAAGGCCCAGGAAGGCGGTCTTGAGGAACCTCCCCCTGCGGAGGAGGTCGCCCATAGCGCTAAGATCCTCCCCTCTGGGGGAGGTGGCCCGAAGGGCCGGAGGGGGACCGCCGAAGGCGATCGCAGCCCACCACGAGAAAGCCCCGTCTCGGAAACCCTTTGTCACAAAACCCGCTGCGTCGCAGCAAAGACGCCACCCCACCTTCCATGTTGCGTGGCGGTTCAGGCCGCGCGCGCCGCGGCGTCCGTTACCCCTTTCCCCGGACGCCGCGGCCATCGCATGGAGGTTCCTCTTGGAACAGTTTCTCGAACGCGCCGCCTTCTTCCGCGGCCAAGTCTTCCCGGCTCAAAGCGCACTGTACGAGCGCCTGGCCAGCCACGGCCAGAGCCCCTCGGCCCTGATGATCTCGTGCGCCGACTCGCGCGTCGTGCCCGAGCTCATCACCCAAGCCAATCCCGGCGACCTGTTCGTCTGCCGCAACGCGGGCAACATCGTGCCGCCGTTCAGCCAGGCCAACGGCGGCGTCTCGTCGGCCGTGGAATACGCCGTCATGGCGCTAGGCGTGCGTGACATCGTCGTCTGCGGCCACTCCGACTGCGGCGCCATGAAGGCGTTCTCCAACCCGGCCGCCCTGGAAAAGATGCCGAACGTGGCCGCCTGGCTGCGCCACGCCCACGCCGCCCACAGCGTCGTCTGCAACGCCTATCACGGCCTGGACGAGCACGGCACGACCCGCGCCCTGTCGCTGGAAAACGTGGTGGTCCAGATCAATCATCTGCGCACCCACCCGTCGGTGGCCTCGGCCATCGCCCAGGGCAAGCTGACCCTGCACGGCTGGTTCTTCGAGATCGAGACCGGCCAGATCCAGGCCTATAACGGCGACACCGGCCAGTTCGAGCAGGTCTACGAAGGCCAGCCCCTGCCCGTCGCCCAACGTCCGGCCAAGCGCATGGTCGCCGCCGACCATCTGGGCATCGCGGCCGAATGAGCAACTCCGCCGTTTCCTCCCCGAACGGCGCGAAGTCCGGGTTCGGCGCGATCTTCTCGCGTGACCTGACGGCTTCCATCGTCGTCTTCCTCGTGGCGATGCCCCTCTGCATGGGCATCGCCGTCGCCTCTGGCGTTCCGGCCGAGCGCGGCCTGATCACCGGCATCATCGGCGGCATCGTCGTCGGCGCCCTCGCCGGCTCTCCCCTCCAGGTCAGCGGCCCCGCCGCCGGCCTGGCCGTCATCGTGTTCGAGATCGTGGCCAAGCACGGCCTGTCGACCCTCGGCCCGATCCTGGTGCTGGCCGGCCTGGTCCAGCTGGCCGCCGGCGCCTTGCGCATGGGCCAGTGGTTCCGGGCCATCTCGCCGGCCGTCGTGCACGGCATGCTCGCCGGCATCGGCGTCCTGATCGTCGCGGGCCAGTTCCACGTGCTGTTCGGCGACAAGCCGCGCGCCAACGGCCTGGACAACCTGCTGGCCATCCCGGGCGCCATCACCGGCCTGTCGGTGTCGACCTTCGGCGCCGCCGAAGCCGCCCTGCTGGTCGGCGTGGTCACCATCGGTTCGATCCTGCTCTGGGAGAAGATCCGTCCGGCCAAGCTGAAGCTGGTTCCCGGCGCCCTGCTGGGCGTGCTGGCCGGCACCTTCGTGGCCATGGGCTTCGGTCTCGACGTCCAGAAGATCGCCGTTCCGGAATCGATCGCCGGCGCCATCGCGATCCCGGGCATGGCCGACTTCGCCAAGCTCGCCGATCCGATGCTGATCCTCACCGCCGTGGCGGTGGCGTTCATCGCCTCGGCCGAGACCCTGCTGTCGGCGGCCGCCGTCGACCGCATGCACGATGGTCCGCGCACGAAGTACAACAAGGAGCTTGGCGCCCAGGGCGTCGGCAACCTGCTGTGCGGCCTGGTCGGCGCCCTGCCGATGACCGGCGTGATCGTGCGCAGCTCGGCCAACGTCCAGGCCGGCGCCGTCACCCGCGCCTCGGCGATCCTGCACGGCGTGTGGATCCTGGCCTTCGTCGCCCTGCTGCCCTTCGTCCTGCGTCAGGTCCCCAGCGCCGCCCTCGCCGGCGTGCTGGTGGTCACCGGCTGGAAGCTGGTCAGCCTGGACCACGTCCGTCACCTGTTCGCCCGCTACGGCCTGCTGCCGGCGCTGATCTGGGCCGCGACCTTCGTCATGGTCGTCGCCACCGACCTGCTGACCGGCGTGCTGGTGGGCCTGGCCCTGACCGTGGTCGAACTGCTGCCGAACCTGAAGCGCATGCGCCTCAAGATCGCCCAGCAGAACGTCGGCGAGAAGGAACAGGAAATCCGCCTCGAGGGCGCGGCGACCTTCGTGCAGCTGCCGAAGATCACCAAGGCCCTGGACGCGGCTCCCGACGGCGGCGTCGTCCGCCTCGACACCCGCGCCCTGACCGTGCTCGACCACACCACGACCGAGGTGCTGAGCGAGTGGGTCAAGAGCAAGGAGCGCACCGGCTCCAAGGTCGAGCTGCCCAACGCCTGCGTGTTCGGCGAACGGCTGCGGGCCGCCGGCGCCCACTGACCTCACCCAGTCGCCCCGGGACCGAGTCCGCTCGGTCCCGGGGTTCTTTTTCGTTTGAAGACCGTCAGAGACTTTCGATGAACAAGGCCCAGGAACGCGCCGCCGACATGGCGGCTCAAGTGCTTTGCGCCTATCTCCAGAACAACGTCGTCTCGGCCGACGAACTGCCGGACCTCGCGGCCCGCACCTATGCGGCGCTGGAGGCGGTGTTCTCGACCCCGGCCGCCGAGCCGGTCGAACGCCCCAACGCCGACGAGATCGCCGCCAGCGTCACCCAGGACGCCATCGTCAGCTTCGAGAACGGCCGCCGCTATCGCTCGCTGAAGCGCCATCTCAACAGCCTGGGCCTCACCGAGGAGGAATATCGCTCCAAGTGGGGCCTGCCGGACGACTACCCGACGGTCGCCGCCAGCTTCTCGGACCTGCGGTCCAACGTCGCCCGCGCCAACCGTTTCGGCTCGCGTCGCTAGCGCCAAGGAAAAAGGCCCGCCGATCTGGCGGGCCTTCGTCGTTCTACCAGGCGCCGGTGTTGGGCATCGAGACCCAGGGCTCGGCCGGCTCCAGGTGACCGTCCTGCAGCAGCTCCACCGAGATGCCGTCGGGCGAGCGCACGAACGCCATGTGGCCGTCGCGCGGCGGGCGGTTGATGGTCACGCCCTGGTCGGCCAGGCGCTGGCAGGCCGCGTAGATGTCGTCGACCTGGTAGGCCAGGTGGCCGAAATTGCGGCCGCCCTGATAGTCCTCCGGGTCCCAGTTGAAGGTCAGCTCGACCAGCGGAGCCTTGCGTTCCTTGGCCTTGTCGGCGTCGCCCGGCGCGGCGAGGAACACCAGCGTGAACCGGCCCTTCTCGTTCTCCATCCGGTACATCTCCTGCAGGCCCAGGCCCTCGCAGTAGAAGCGCAGCGAAGCGTCGAGGTCTTTCACGCGGACCATGGTGTGCAGATAGCGCAAGGCGGCCTCCAGATGTTGCGAAGCGCCGATATAGCCCAACCCTTACTGCACCGCGACCTTGCCGCGCGTCTGGCGACGCCAGAGCGCCGCGTACTCGCCGTCGGCGGCCAGCAGCGCCGCGTGCGGCCCGCGCTCGACCACCTTGCCCCGGCGCAGCACCAGGATCTCGTCGGCGTCGGCGATGGTCGACAGCCGGTGGGCCACGACCAGGGTCGTGCGCCCTTCCCTGGCCTTGCGCAGCGTCGCCTGGATCGCCGCCTCGGTGCGGCTGTCCAGCGCGCTGGTGGCCTCGTCGAGGATCAGCACCCGCGGGTCGGCCAGCAGGGCCCGGGCGATGCCCACCCGCTGGCGCTCGCCGCCCGAAAGCTTCAAGCCCCGCTCGCCGACCTTGGTGGCCATGCCCTCGGGCAGGCTGCCGATGAAGTCGCCCAGCTCGGCCGCGCGGGCGGCGTCCCAGACCTCTTCCTCGGTCGCGTCCGGACGGCCGAAGGCGATGTTGGCGGCGATCGTGTCGTTGAACAGCGCCACGTCCTGCGGCACCAGCGCCACCGCCCGCCGCAGCGAGGCCTGCTTGAGGGCCTTCAGGTCATGGCCGTCCAGCGTCACCCGCCCCGCCTGCGGGTCGATCATCCGAAGGGCCAGGCGCACCAGCGTGGTCTTGCCGGCGCCCGACGGACCGACGATGGCGACGGTCTGGCCGGGCGCGGCGGTGAAGCTGACATCGCTCAGCCCGTCCGAGCGCGCGCCGTGGCGGAACGAGACGCTCTCGAAGGCCACGGCCCCGCCGCGCCGGTCGCCCGCCGGCGGCAGGTCGATCGCGTCTTCCGTGTCGGCGACGTCGGCGCCCTGACGGCGCAGCTCCATCATCGACTCCATGTCGATGAACGACTGCCGGATCTCGCGATAGGCGAAGCCGAGGAAGTTCAGCGGCTGATACAGGTTCACCAGGATCAGCACGACGGCGGTGATGTCGCCAGGACCGATGCGGCCGTGGGCGGCTTCCGAGCCCGCCAGCACGGCCATCACGACCAGGCCCACGCTCATGATCGCCGACTGCACGACATTGAGCAGCGACAGCGAGTTGGTCGCCTTGATCTGCGCCGCGCCATAGGTCGACAGCGCCCGCTCATAGGCGCCGACCGCGCGGTCCTCGGCCCCGAAGGTCTTGACCGTCTCGTAATTCAGAAGGGCGTCGACGGCCCGCCCTGCGGCTTCCGCGTCGGCCTCGTTGAGCTCGCGCCGGTGGGCGATCCGCCAGTTGGAGATCGAGAAGGTCAGCAGGCCGTAGATGAACACGGTGACGATCGCCGTCGCCGCGAACCGCCAGTCATAGGCGCGCGCCAGGACGGCGGCGGCCAGGATCAGCTCGACGATGGTCGGGGCGATGTTGAAGACCAGGCCCCGGATCAGGAAGTCCATGGCCCGCGCGCCCCGGTCGATCGTGCGCGACAGGGCTCCGGTGCGCTTGGTCTGGTGGAAATCGATCGACAGCGACAGGGCGTGGGCGAAGGTTTCGGTGGCCGCGCGGTTCTGCGCGGCCTGGGCGACGGGCGTGAACACCGCGTCGCGGGCCTGCGGCGCGGCGGCGGCGATGAAGCGCACGCCCGCCCAGCCCAGCGCCAGGGCGGCGAAGGACAGCGTCACCTGGGTCGCCGCGCCCTGCCCGGCCGTCAACCGGTTCACGGCCGCGCCCAGCAGCAAAGGCGCGGCCACGCCGAGCGCCTTGCCGACGAAGGTCAGGGCCAGGGCCGCGGCAAGGCGCCAGGCCAGGCCGGGCGCGCGGGATCGCAGGACGAGGCGCAGAAGTTCGGCCAGCGCCGCCCATCCGGAGACCGGCTTGGCGGCTTCAGGAGCGGTTCGCGCGCTGTCGCGACCGGCCGAGGCGAAACCTCTCACCGGGCCTCTCCGAGCGCGTACAGCACCGTCGTCTGGACGCCGCCGCCCGGGGTCATCCAGTCGGCGCGCCAGGCGCCGTCAAGGCGCTCGGCATGCAGGGGACCCGCGCTCAGCGGACCCGGCGCGGAGACGGCGATCCTGACGAGGTCCTCGCCGCCCTCGCCGGCCACCTGCACGCCGTGCTCGCCATGAGACAGCGGCTGGGTCAGCGAGAAGCTGAAACGCCCTTGAGCGTCGACCTTGCCCTCGGCCTGCGAGACGCGGTCCACGCGGACGCCGAAGCCGGCCCCGGGTCGGCCTACGCCGGAGATCACCGCCCCGCCTTCCTGGTCGTAGTCGATGGCGAGGATCCGCAGGGAATCAGACGGGCCGGCCAGCGGTTCGGAGCCGCCGCCGGCCTTCAGCAGGGCGACGGCGCCCTCGGGCGTGATCAGCACATAGCCTTCGGCCTGGACGGTGCGTCCCTCGCGGGTCATCGACAGGCCGAACAGCCGAGGCTCGACCGCGCCGGGAAGAACCGCGCGCCACAGACCCGAGGCGTCGGCCTCGACGCTGATCGCCTCTCCGGTCGGCGCCCCCAGCCGCACCGAGGCGCCGGCCGTGGCCGACCCCGACAGCGCCACGCCGCCGCCCTGGGTCGCCGCGGTGACCACCTTGGGCGGCGCCAGATAGGCCGCTTCGGGGTCGCGGGCGGGCTGGGCGGCCGGCGCGGTGCGCCCCCAGTCCCGCCGTCCGTCCTCGCCGCAGGCCGCGAGGGTCGCAACGAGCGCCAGGGCCAACGGCCACGGCTTGAAAGCGGCCTTGCGAATCCCGATCATGCGCCTTCCAAATCCTGGGGCGGTCGCTAAGACCGAGGCCCGAAACGCCATGGCGCGCCCTTCCCGACGGGAGCCGCGCCTTTTCTTTTGTTGGAGTGGACGACGATGCCCGACCTGTCTAGCCGCCTGGGGTCGGTATGCGTCTACTGCGGCTCCTCGAACACGGCCGATCCGGCCTATCTGGCGGCCGCCCACCAGATCGGCGGCGACTTCGCCCGCGCCGGCCTCAAGCTTGTCTACGGCGGCGGCGGCGTCGGCCTGATGGGCGCGGCGGCGCGCGGCGCGCATGAAGCCGGCGGCGCGGTGCTGGGCATCATCCCGGAGTTCCTGCGCGGTCGCGAAAAGCCGTTCGACGACGTCGAGACGGTGATCGTCACCTCGATGCACGAGCGCAAGATGCTGATGTTCGAGCGCTCCGACGCCTTCGTCGTGCTGCCCGGCGGCATCGGCACGCTCGAGGAGATCATCGAACTGCTGTCCTGGCGGCGGCTCGACCTGCATCGCAAGCCGATCGTGTTCCACAATCCGGACGGCTTCTGGGACCCGCTCTTCACCCTGCTCAAGCACACCATCGACCGCGGCCTGACCCCGCCCGCCCTGACCAGCGCCTGGGTGTCGGTCGAAACGGCCGAGGACGTCACTCCGGCCTTGCTGGCGTGGGGTTTGGACGTCAATCGCGATCGCGAGATCGACGTTCGGCGATTGACTTAGTTTTCAATAACAACGAACAATGTGATCAGCGTCCACTTATAATTAGGACGCGGGGATAGGAGATGTCCATGCGTATGCTTCTGCTCGGCGGTCTCGCCGCAGCTTCCCTCGTCGGCGTGGCTCATGCCGCGTCGTCGGAAGGCGCCATGCTCGTTCTGAAGGCGCCGCCGGCCAAGGCCGAACTGATCCTTGAAGGGGCCATGTGGCGCTGCACCGGCACGGTCTGCAAGGCGCCGGCCGTAAAGGCCCTGCCCGCCGTGCGCAGCTGCCGCAAGGTGGTCGCAGAGCTGGGAGCCGTGTCGGCCTTCACCTGGCGAGGCGAAGCGCTCGACGCCGCCGGCGTCGATGAGTGCAACACGGCCGCCAAGCCGTAAGCCCTCCTCGAAATCATGGAATTCAGCGCCATCCCGGCCCGTCCGGGATGGCGTTTTCTTTTGGGCGCTACTTCTGGTCCGAAGTCTTGGGCGGCTGCGACTGTTGCGGCGGCTTGGCGGCGCCGGGGCGAGGGCCGACCAGCAGTCCGCCCATCAGGGCGAAGGACAGCATGGCATGGCTCATCTTGGTTACATTCATGGCGGCGTCTCCTTGACCAGCCCGGAGCGACCGCTTGGCGACGCTCCACTTGTTACGGGACCGGGCTCCGCGACCGGTCCAGCCAGAAAGAGACGCGCGCGGCTTACAGGGACTCGCACCCTCCTAGTCGTCAGCGCGTCCAGGCAAGGATGCGCCGCGCCTGCCGCATGACAAGTAAAATATTCCGAACACGGATGAAGTCCGTGCCCTGACGATCGACTTGTAGAGCACCTGGAACGACCTTGCGGATACTATCCGCTCACGCACCAGTCAGTGCAGTGTCGCGCCGTCGCGCTCCGGTAGATCGGCGGTCGGGACCACATCCCCCTGACCAGGCTTTCCGGCCGAGGCGATGATGTTGGCCGCGGCGCGCAGCATGACCGGCTCGACGCGCTCGGCCTCGCAGCCGACCAGTTCGGCCGCCAGCTCCGGCAGGTCGGCGCACAGGCGCAGCTGGCCCGCGATCCGTTGCAGGGCGAAGCTTTCCTCCAGGCCGGGATCGTTGGCCACGACGCCCACCAGCAGCGAGAGCGCGGTCTCCAGCTTGTCGGCCCGCGCCTTGGCCTCGCGCGCCTGGTCCAGCAGCAACCGCGCGCTGGAATCCATGGCCTCCAGCGTGTCGGCCAGTTTCTCCGGAGAGAGGCCCATCAGCATTTCGGGGCGGAGCATCGTGTTCACCGTGCAGTCCATCGAGTGTTCTGCTGCGTTGAACGGTCGCACCCCGGCGCGCTGGGCGGTCTAAAGTGGCGTCCCGACGAAAAAGGCCGCCCGCGTCGGCGTGACGCAGGCGGCCCTGGCTCGAAACCTCGGGCGCTCAGTGGACGGCTTACGCCGCCGCGCCGAACGACAGGCCCTCGTAGCGGCGCAGGTGGTGATCGACCGAGCCGAACAGGCCCTCGATGATCGTCCCGCGCTTGAAGTAGTGGCCGATGGCCAGCTCGTCGGTCATGCCCATGCCGCCGTGGATCTGGATGGCGTTCTGGCCGACGAACTTCAGGGCGCGGCCGATGCGCACCTTGGCCGCCGAGACGGCCTTGGCGCGCTCGGCGTCGCTTTCGTCGAGCTTGATGGTGGCCATGTAGGTCATCGACACCGACTGCTCGAGCTCGATGAACATGTCGACCATGCGGTGCTGCAGCACCTGGAAGTCGGCGATGGCGCGACCGAACTGCTTGCGCTGCTTGGCGTAGTCCAGCGTGCCCTCGTGCAGCTTGCGCAGCACGCCCACGCCTTCGGCCAGGCTGGCGGCGGCGGCTTCGTCGAGCACCTTCTCGACGAGCGGCAGGCCCTCGCCCTCGGCGCCGACCAAGGCGTCGGCCGGGATCGAGACGTTCTCGAAATATACTTCCGAGGCGCGACCGCCGTCGACGGTGGGATAGTCGCGGGTGACGACGCCCGGCAGGTTCTTGTCGATCAGGAACACCGACACGCCCGCAGCCTCGCGCTGGCCGCCGCCGGTGCGGGCGGTGACGACGAGATGGCTGGCGAACGGCGCGCCGACCACCACGGCCTTGTGACCGTTGAGGATCCAGCCCGAGCCGTCCTTCCTGGCTGTCGTCTTCAGGTCGCTCCAGGTGTAGCGGCCCTGCGGCTCGGCATAGGCGAAGGCGATGGTGGTGGTCCCCGCGACGATGCCCTCGATGACCGAAGCGGCGCCGGCATAGCCCGAGTGCTTCATGAAGCCGCCGCCGATGACGACCGTGCCCAGATAGGGCTCGATGACCAGCGCTTTGCCGAACTCCTCCATGATGATCATGTTGTCGATCGCGCCGCCGCCCAGGCCGCCCAGTTCCTCGCTGAACGAGGCGCCCAGGATGCCCAGTTCCTCGGCGAAGGCCTGCCAGTAGTCGGCGCGCCAGCCGCTTTCGGAAGCGACGATCTTGCGGCGGGTCTCGAAGTCGTACTTGTCCTGCAGGAAGCTCGCGACCGTGTCGCGGACCATCGACTGCTCTTCGGTGAAGTTGAAGTCCATGAGGGCGGTTCCTCTTATGGTTCCCCTCCCCCTTGCGGGGAGGGGTTAGGGGTGGGGGTGTCAGCGCCGATCGTGGAAAGTACGCGCTGGACAGCCGAATGCGGGTCGTAGATCGCTAACTCGTTGGGGACTCTGATCACGGTGTAGCCCCTCGCCTCCAGCCAGGCTTGGCGTTCGGCGTCGCGGGCGGCCACCGCGTCCAGGGCGTGGATCCCGCCGTCCACCTCGACGATCAGCCGATGGTGATGGCAGACGAAATCCACGATGTAGGGTCCGAAAGGCGCTTGGCGGCGAAAGTGAGATCCGGGGATCTCGGCATTCCTGAGCGCCTTCCAGAACAGCTTTTCCGCCAGTGTCGGCTCGCGGCGCATCCTGCGGGCTGATCGATCTGCTCGCTCGGATGTGTGCACCGGTCCTGGCGTTCGTGCTGACACCCCCACCCCCTGCCCCCTCCCCGCAAGGGGGAGGGGAATTCCGGTTGTTGTCAGAGGCCCAGCACCATCTTGGCGATGATGTTGCGCTGGATCTCGTTGGAGCCGCCGTAGATCGAGGTCTTGCGGACGTTGAAATAGGTCGGCGCGGCGCGGTGGGCGAAGTCGGGGCCGATCGGATGGGCGTTGTCGCCGTCCTTCGGAAAGCCGCGGAAGTAAGGCGCGCCGTAGTGGCCGGCCGCCTCCAGGGCCAGTTCGGTGATCCGCTGCTGGATCTCGGTGCCCTTGATCTTCAGGACGCTGGATTCCGGCCCCGGCCCCTTGCCCGCCGCCTCGCCGGCCAGGGTGCGCAGCTCGGTGTATTCCAGCGCGGCCAGGTCGATCTCCAGCTCGGCGATCTTGCGCTTGAACATCGGGTCGCGGATCAGGGCGTCGCCGTCATCCGAGAGTTCGGTCGAGGCGATCTGGCGGATGCGCTCGATGCCACGCTTGGAGCGGGCGACGCCGGCGATGCCGGAACGCTCGTGCGCCAGCAGGAACTTGGCGCAGGTCCAACCCTTGTTCTCTTCGTAGATGCGGTTCTCGATCGGCACCTTGACGTTCTCGAGCCAGACCTCGTTGACCTCGTGCTCGCCGCCCAGGGTGATGATCGGGCGCACGGTCACGCCCGGCGACTTCATGTCGATCAGCAGGAACGAGATGCCTTCCTGGATCTTGGCGTTCGGATCGGTGCGCACGAGGCAGAAGATCCAGTCGCCGTGCTGGGCCAGCGTGGTCCAGGTCTTCTGGCCGTTGACCAGGTAGTATTCCTTGCCATCGTCGCCGGTGAAGCGTTCGGCCTTGGTCTTCAGGCTGGCCAGGTCCGAGCCCGCGCCCGGTTCGCTATAGCCCTGCGACCACCAGATCTCGCCCGACAGGGTCGGCGGCAGGAAGCGTTCCTTCTGCTCGGGCGTGCCGAAGGTGTAGATCACCGGGCCGACCATGTTGATGCCGAACGGCAGGATCGGCACGCAGTCGGCGCGGGCGGTCTCTTCCGACCAGATGTAGCGCTGCACCGAGGTCCAGCCCGGGCCGCCGTACTTCTCCGGCCAGGCGGGGGCGACCCAGCCCTTCTGGGCCAAGGTGCGGTGCCAGGAGAGGAAGTCCTCCTTGGACATCTCCTCGCCCTCTTCCTGGCGCTCGCGCAGGCCTTCCGGATAGTTCTGCGCGATGAAGGCGCGAACCTCGTCGCGGAAGGCCAGGTCTTCGGGCGAAAAATCGAGGTTCATTGCGCGCTCCCGAACAGGCCGGCTGAGCCGGCGTCTTGTTGTTTCGGGAAGATGATAGGGGTCGAACGAGCGTTTGGAAAGATGACGCGAAGGTCAACGTAAACGTCGTTCACCCATCACGGTCAGCGGACCTCGCAGGCCAGGCGCACCAGGGCCAGGGCCGACACCCCGCCGACGCCCTCCTCGTCCTCGATTTCCAGCGAGACCAGCGGCGTCTTGCCCAGCCCCGCCAGGAGGCGGGCATGGCCGGGGCCGCCGACGTGGGCGGCCACGGCGTGGGCGATCAGGTCGGGGTCGATCGCATACAGCACGGCCGCGGCGGCGGTCGCCGCGTATCCGTCCAGCAGGACGGGGATCTTCTGGACCCGGGCGGCGATGATCGCACCGGCCACGGCCGCCGTTTCGCGGCCGCCCAGCTGGCGCAGCACTTCCAGCGGATCGGAGAGATCGCTCTCGCCGCGCGCGCGCTCCACGGCCGCGACGACGTCGGCGGCGACTTCACCGGCCGCCCAGTCGACGGCCTCGCCGCCGAACAGCGCCAGGGCGATGGCGGCCGCGTCACGATGGGCTTCGGCGGCGATGACGCCGGGAATCAGCAGGTCGGGCTGCTTGGCCAGGGCCTCCATGCCGAAGGCCATGGTGGCGGCGCATTCCTTCTCGCTCATCGAGGCCTTCTGGCGCGCGTCGGGCGTCGGACGGTCGATGGCCAGGTCGAAGGCTTCGAGGCCCGCGCCCTGCGAGCCGGCCATGCGGCTGACCGTGGCGCCGCCGGCGGCGATGGTCTCCAGGCGATCACGGGCGTAGCCGCGCGGGCCGATGCCCTGACGGGCGCCGGCGTACAGCGCCACGACCGGCCGGTTGACCGAAGGCGGCGTGCGACCGGTCCAGGCTGTGAGCCAGGCCGAGATTTCGGCAAGGCGGCCGCCGTCGGCCGGCGGTACGAAAACGCCCGGCGCCGGAAGATCGGCGGCCAGGCGGCGGATGTCGGCGAAGGGCGAGGCGGCGGCGGAAGCGTTCATGGCCGCCGACTTAAGCCAGTCCGCGCCCGATGCAAGCGCATAGGGCGCGGAACATGGCTCAAGAGGCTATGGATCAGCTGGCGGCCAGATCCTTGCAGGCCCCGTCGCGCTCTTGGATCAGGCTCGCCTTGGCGGCTTCGTCCGCCTTGGAGGCGGCGCGCTTGGCGTCGGAGCGCGCGTTGTCGGCGCGGTCCGAGGTGAAGACGTGGCGGCCCGGGCGCTGGTCCTTGATGAACTGCTTCAGGGCGGCCGGGTCGGCTTCGCCGAGGGCCTTGGCCTCGGTCAGGCCCAGGCAGCGGTTGGCCTGGATGAACTGGGCGTCGGTGACGCGCTCGGCGGCCAGGGCCGGAGCGGCGACCGCGGCGATCGAAGCGGCGGCGAACAGAATGGTGGCGATACGCATGGTTGGTCCCTCTTGATTGAAATCTGGGCGCAGAGCCGCATCGCGCCTGGCGACTTGCGCCCGACGCCGCGGATGGCGACATTCGGTCATGGCTTCAGAAAACCGCCCGCCCCGCCCCATCGTCACGCCCTGCGTCAAGGTGTGCGCCGTGGATGGTGCGTCCGGCTTCTGCCTAGGTTGCCGGCGGACCCTGCAGGAGATCGCCGGCTGGTCGCGCTACAGCGACGAGGAGCGGGCTGAAATCATGGCCGCTCTGCCCCATCGCCCCGATCCGATGGAAAGCCTGATGGCCGCCCAGTCGGGTGCGCGTAACTGATTGGTCTTCAGGTTCTCGAGAGCATTTGCTGGCTTTGCATCTAAGTTCTCCCCGAAGCGTCTGCCTGACGAAGATGAAGATGACGACCCCAGCCTGATCTTTGAAGTTAAATCCAGTCCATGAACTTTATTACATGTCGCCCCACCAACGTTACACCGAGTTAATTGGCAAAAAGCGCAGCAGTTTGTTAACCAAGTAAATTCGCACCCCCATTCACCGCTTGCAAACGTCTTTCCGGCTAATGTCCCGGACAAGGGTCGTAGAAACGACCGAAAAGCCTGCAAGGCGGGGTGTCTTCGATGTTCAAGTTCACGGCGATCGCGATTGTCGGTGCGCTGTCGGCGGTGGGCGCGGCAAAGGCCGTGACCTCGCTGGACAGCACGTTCCGCCAATCGCCCCAGACCATGCCCGCCACTGCGGCCGCCGCGACGCTCGGTGACGCCGGCGCCGCGCAACTGACCAAGGGTCCCGACGGCCATTTCTGGGCCGAGGCCAAGGTCGACGGCCGCGCCGTTCGCTTCCTCGTCGACACCGGCGCCACCGCCGTCTCGCTCAGCAAGGCCGACGCCCAGCGCCTGGGCATCGACGTGACCAAGCTGAACTACGAGTACGACGTCGTCACCGCAGACGGCCGCACCCGCGCCGCCTCGGTGAAGCTCGGCAGCGTGGCGATCGCCGGCGCCAAGGTCGCCAATGTCGACGCCCTGGTCATCGAGAGCGGCCTGGAGACCTCGCTGCTGGGCATGAGCTATCTGGGCCGACTGTCGCGCTTCGAGGCCACCCCGCGGTCGCTGATCCTGCACCCCTGAGATCGGCTGGGCGCATGATCGCCCGGAATTCTTGCACGATCCTGCGAGACAAGGCGCGTGCGCATGGGCGCCGGCGCCGGTTTGCGCTAACCTGGGGTCATGCTCATCACTTCAGCGCCAGCTCAGGCTGGCTGCCCTCGCCATCCCGCTCTGGCCGAGGCGATTGAACGATCCGTCGCGACCGACGGCGTTCACCCGACCGCGATCGGCGGCATGTGGCTGGCCCGGATGTCGGAGCCGAGCCCGCCGGTCCATGGCGTGCACGAGGCCGCCGTCTGCATCATCGCCCAGGGCCGCAAGCAGGTGATGCTGGGCGAGGAGGTCTATGTCTACGACCACGCCCGGTTCCTCGTGGTGTCGGTGGACGTGCCCGTCGTCGGCCAGGTGATCGAGGCCAGCGCCGACGCCCCCTACCTTTGCGTGCGGCTCGACATCGATCCGCGCCGACTGAACGAACTGATCCTCGAGATCGACCCAGGCCCGGTCCGCAACGCGCCCGCGCCCAGCCTGGCCCTCAGCGCGACCACGCCCGAACTGTTCGACGCCGTCGTGCGCCTGGTGCGGCTGCTGGAGACGCCGGGCGACATCCCCGTGCTGGCGCCGCTGATCCAGCGCGAGATCCTCTATCGGCTGCTGCGCACCGACCAGGGGCCGCGCCTGCGCCAGATCGCCGCCTGTGAAAGCCGCCTGGGACAGGTCTCGCGCGCCATTCACTGGCTGAAGATCAACTACCAGCGTCCGTTCCGCATGGAGACCCTGGCGGCCGAGGCGCGGATGAGCCCGTCGGCGCTGCACCAGCACTTCAAGGCGATCACGGCGATGAGCCCGCTGCAGTATCAGAAGCAGCTGCGTCTGCAGGAGGCGCGCCGGCTGATCCTGGCCCAGGGCCTGGACGCCGCGACGGCCGGCCACAACGTCGGCTACGACAGCCCCTCGCAGTTCAGCCGCGAATACAGCCGGCTGTTCGGGGCCCCGCCGCTGCGTGACGCCACGCGGCTGCGCACCCGGCCCGAGCTCGTCAGGACTGCGTGACCGCGCCTTCCGGCGCGACGCCGGCGGCGGCGTCGTAGGCCGCTTGATCGAGGATGCCCTCCTGCTTGGCCACCAGCGTCGGCACCAGGGCCTGGCCGGCGACGTTCACGGCCGTGCGGCCCATGTCGAGGATCGGGTCGATGGCCAGCAGCAGGCCAGCGCCCTCGAGCGGCAGGCCCAGGGTCGACAGGGTCAGGGTCAGCATCACCGTGGCGCCGGTCAGCCCGGCCGTGGCGGCCGAGCCCAGCACCGAGACGGCGACGATCAGCGCGTAGTCGGTCAGGCCCAGCGGCAGGTGGTAGAACTGGGCGATGAAGATCGCCGACAAGGCCGGGTAGATGGCCGCGCAGCCGTCCATCTTGGTGGTCGCCCCTAGCGGCACGGCGAAGGCGGCATAGGCGCGCGGAACGCCCAGGCCCGCCTCGGTGACGGTCTCGGTCACCGGCAGGGTGCCGATCGACGAGCGCGACACGAAGGCCAGCTGGATGGCCGGCCAGGCGCTGGCGAAGAACTTCAGCGGGTTCAGGCCGTGGCCCGTCAGCAGGATCGGGTAGACGACGAACAGCACCAGCGCCAGGCCCAGATAGATCGCGCCGGTGAAGGCGCCCAGCTGGCCCAGCGTGGTCCAGCCGTACTGCGCCACGGCGTTGCCCAGCAGGCCGACCGTGCCGATCGGCGTCAGGCGGATCACCCAGCTCAGCACCTTGCGCACCACGGCCAGGGCCGAGGCGTTGAAGGCCAGGAAACCCTCGCCCGCCGGACCGACGCGCAGGGCGGCGATACCGGCCGCCAGGGCGATAACCAGGATCTGCAGCACGTTGAACGACAGCGAGGTGCTGGCGCCAGCCTCGCCGACCTTGGTCGAGGCGTTGAGGCCAAGGATGTTGGATGGCACCAGGCCCGTCAGGAAGTCGAGCCACGAGCCGTTGGTGCGCGGCGCCGCGGCGGCCGCCGCGTCGAGGGCGGCATGGGCGCCCGGCTGCAGGGTGACGCCCAGGGTGATGCCGATGGCCACGGCGATCAGCGCGGTGATCGCGAACCACAGCAGGGTCTTCCAGACCAGCCGCGCGGCGTTCTGCAGTTCGCGCAGGTTGGCGATGCTGGCGACGATGGCGGTGAAGACCAGCGGCGGCACCAGCACGCGCAGCAGCTGGATGAAGATCGAGCCGATCTGGTGCAGGGTTTCGGCCAGGGCATGGCCGGCCTGCCCCTCCTCGACGCCCAGGCGGCGGGCCAGCAGGCCCAGGGCGAGGCCGACGACCATGCCGACCAGAACCTGGACGCCGAAGCCGCTGATGAAGCGGCTGGAAGGGGCTGTCGCCTGGGCCATGGGTCGTTCCTGCTCACATTCGGCGGTGATCAGTCGCCGTTCAACTCACGAAACACGCAAAGCCCGGCGACGACACGCGCCACCAAGCTTCGAAACTGGAAATTCCTGCTCGCGCATATGAGGGCGGCGGTCGAACCAGTTTTTGTGCGATCCGGCGCCAGCCAAACTGAAAGCTCCACTACTCCAGTCGGAATTAGGGGCGGCGGCGTGTCACATGGTAAACGCGCCGGGGGCTCCCTAGGGTGGCCTCACCCCCTGCCCCATCTCGACTTTCCGGAGCCGCCATGAGTCTCTCCTTCCTGTTCGGCGCGATCATCGGGTCCGGCCTGTTCATCCTGCTCGGTCGCGGCCCGGTGGAAAAGCTGCTGGCGGTGATCCAGGAGCGCGTCGGCAAGCACTGAGAAGTTCCAAGCGACGCCGGCTGCTATTCGCCGCCGATACACGCGATCGTGTCGGAACGAAGTCTTGCGAAGCGCCTTTCTTCTGCATCGGACGCGCCAAGGCGCGCCAGGAAATGTTCAGGAGGCGCTCATGTCCATTCTCGCCTGGATCGTTCTGGGTCTCGTGGCAGGCTTCATCGCCAGCAAGCTCGTTAGCCGCACCGGCGGCAGCCTGCTCGTCGATCTGGTGCTCGGCATCGTCGGCGCTCTGGTCGGCGGTTTCGTGTTCAACCAGTTCGGCGCCTCGGGCGTATCGGGCTTCAACCTCTACAGCCTGCTGGTGGCCACGGTCGGCGCGGTGGTCGTGCTGGCCATCTATCACCTGCTGGCCGGCCGTCGCGCATTGTAGCGATACGCCGATCCCGAACAGGAACAACGCCTTCGGCCTCCGGGCCGGAGGCGTTTTCTTTTGTGGCGGCTAGCGGAATGTCCACCGGTGTCATACTCCTGGCGAAAACAGGTCGGGAGGACTACGCATGGCTCACTACAGTCTGGTCGGGCGATTGGCCCTGGCCGCCACGGCCCTGACAGCCCTGGTCGGCGCAGCGCCGCTGCGGCTGACGGTGGCGTCCCAGGGCAAGGCCGATCACCACTCCCTTCAAGCCGCCATCGACGCCCTGCCCGACACCGGCGGCGAGATCGCCATCGCGCCGGGAACCTACCGCGAGAAGCTGTCCATTCCCCGCAACGGCGTGCGGCTGGTCGGCAAGGGCAAGCGGCCGCAGGACGTGGTGCTGGTCTATGGCGACGCCTCGGCCACGGTCGGCGGCACGCTGAAATCCTCGTCGGTGACGGTGTCGGGCGATGATTTCCTGGCCCGCAACCTGACCATCCAGAATGACTATCACCTCAACAACAGCCAGCCCTCGCAGGCCGTGGCCCTGGCGCTGATGGGCGACCGGGCCCAGCTCTACAAGGTGCGCCTGCTGGGCGCTCAGGACACGCTCTACGCCGCCAGCCGCAAGGGCAAGCCGCCGAGCCGGCAATACTTCCGCGACTGCTACATCGAGGGCCACGTCGACTTCATCTTCGGCGACAGCAAGGCCGTCTTCGACCGCTGCACCATCCACGGCGTCGCCAACGCCACGGTGATGATCACCGCCCAGAGCAAGAACGCGCCCGAGCAGGACAGCGGCTACGTCTTCGACCGCTGCACGATCACCGCCGACCCAAAGGTGGGCGAGCTGTGGCTGGGCCGCGCCTGGCGGCCCTACGCCACGGTGGTCTTCCTCAGGACCAGGATCGACGCCGACCTCCAGCCCAAGGGCTGGCGGGAATGGACGCCGGGCAAGACCGACACCTTCAAGACCGCCTACTACGCCGAGTACGCCTCGACCGGGCGCGGGGCCGATCCGGCGGCCCGCGAGCCCAGCGCCCACGCCCTGGACGCGAAAACGGCGGAGCGCTGGGCGCCCCGCCGCTTTCTTTCTGGGCCGGACGGTTGGACGCCCGGCCGGTTCTAGAGCCGGCTATTCCGCCGGAGCCGTCGCCAGCTCGTCCTGGACGAACAATGCCGGCGCCGGCTTGCGGGCCGACCAGCCGAAGACGGCGATGACCAGGTAGCAGACGGCCGGCAGCAGGAAGGCCAGGCCCAGGCCGTAGTGGTCGCCCAGCCAGCCGGTGGCCGGCGGGATCAGCGCGCCGCCGACGATGGCCATGCACAGCAGGCCCGAAGCCTGCGGCGTGCGGTGGCCCATCCCCTCGATGCCGAGGGTGAAGATGGTCGGGAACATGATCGAGTTGAAGAAGCCGATGGCGATCAGGGCGTAGCCGGCCTGGGGGCCGACGCTGAAGGCCGAGACCAGGATCAGCACGATGGCGGCCAGCGAGGCGACGGTCAGCACCTTGCCGGGCGAGACCTTGGCCAGGATGAAGCTGCCGAAGAAGCGGCCGATGGTGGCGCCGCCCCAGTACCAGGCGACCATGCTGCCGGCCTTGGCCAGCGTCAGGCCCAGGGTGTCGGACTGGGTCAGATAGGTGGTCATGTAGGTGCCGATCGCCACCTCGGCGCCGACATAGACGAAGATGCACAGCACGGCGAAGGCCAGGCGCGGATACTTCAGCATGCCCAGCATCTCGCCGACGCCGACGGCCTTTTCGGCGCGCGGGGCGGCGGGGTTCTTGCGCAGCAGCCAGAACAAAACCGCCAGGGCCAGAAGGACGCCGGCAATGATCAGGTAGGGCGTCTGCACGGCCTGGGCCTGGGTGTGGCGCACGACCGCCAGCTGGGCGGCGGTCAGGGTGGCCGGATCCGGGGCCTTCTCGATGTGGCTGAGGATCAGGGCCGCGCCGACGAACGGCGCCAGGAAGGTGCCGACAGAATTGAGGAACTGGGCGAAGGTCAGGCGGGCCGAGGCGGTCTCGCTCTTGCCCAGGATGGCGACCAGCGGGTTGGCGGCCACCTGCAGGATGGTGATGCCCGAGGCCAGCACGAACAGCGCGGCCAGGAAGCCCTCGTATACGCCGGCGTTGGCGGCCGGGGCGAACATCAGGCAGCCGACCATCATGATCAGCAGGCCGACCACGACGGTGCGCAGATAGCCGACCTTGGCCAGCAGGAAGCTCGCCGGCAGCGAGACGACGGCATAGCCGATGAAGAAGGCGAACTGGGTCAGGCCGGTCTCGAAGTTGCTCAGCGAGAACAGCGATTTCAGCGCCGGGGCCACGAGGTCGACCAGGCAGGTCGAAAAGCCCCAGGCGAAGAAAAGAAGAATCACGAAGGGCAGCAGCGCCTGCCCTTTTCCGCTCGCGCCGCCGCTTGCCGGCGCCGAGCCGCCCATGCCTGCCATCTCTGTTTCACTCCCCTGTCCGTCTTTCGCGGGACGGCGTAGTCACCCCGAACGTGACAACGTTGTCAACCTTCAAGCCCGTTCCCTCCCCATTGAGACCGGTATCAGCGGGAAGCTCTCCCTGTGGGGGAGTGATCACGTGAGCGATCGGCGGGGGTTAGCGCAGGCGCATCATTTTCCCGAAGGGCCGGAGGCGCGATCCTTCTCCCTGGAGGGAGAAGGTGGCCTGCGAAGCAGGTCGGATGAGGGGTTGGGGACCGTCGACGGCGTGCCGGCACGCCGGCTGGCGGCGTAACCCCTCACCCTCCCAGGCTGTCGCCTGGGCCCCTCCCTCTCCCTTCAGGGAGAGGGTTTGGGGGTGATCGGCCGGCGCCTAGGAAGCTGAGCCCCCTTCGGCCCTCCGGGCCACCTCCCCCAGAGGAGGAGGATCTTGGGAACTCAAGCCGCGATCCGGCTCGGGGCGACAACGCGGCTCAGGACCGAGGCGGCGGCCGAGAGGCCGGTGCGGATGGACTGGTCCTCGGCGCTGTCGCCGTGGGCGCCGGCGCGGCCGGCCAGGTGCAGGCCGGCGAAGTGCAGGCGCAGGTCCAGGCCGATCATCTTCAGGTGCTCGTCGCAGGCCTCGTCGTGGATCGGGTGGACCTTGCGCTGGCGCACCACCTGGGCGTCGCGGACAGAGCCGGCGGCGACGAGGCCGAGGCGCCGGGCCTCGGCCGAGGCCTGGGCGATCAGGGTCTCGTCGTCGGCGGTCCAGAGAGCGTCGCCCTCGAAGCAATAGTAGTCGAGCGCCAGGGCCTCGCCCTCCAACGCCCGGGCGCGGGCGGCCTTGATCGAGGCGCCGTGGATCTCGGCCAGGGCGGGCGTACGACGACGGCCGGGCGCGGCGGTGAAGGCGACCGTCACCTGGTCGCGGTACATCAGCTCGCAGGCGTGGAAGAGGCTGATCGGCGTGGGGGTCAGGGCGCCCATCAGCTCGCGCAGGGGCATGGTCGAGATCACCTGGTCGGCGGTGAAGATCTCCTCGCCGCCGTCGGGGGCCTTGGTGGACACCGTCCAGACCCCGGTGCTCCAGTCGCGCCGCAGGCCGTCGACCTGGCGTTCCAGGCGGATCTCGCCGCCGGCCTGGGCGATAGCCTCGGCGCAGGCCTTCCAGAGCTGGCCCGTGCCCTGGCGAGGCCGCATCCCGGCCTCGGACCGGAAGCTGGGGCAGGCCGGCTGGGCCGGGGTTTCCTCGGGACGCAGGGCCCAGAGCTTCTCGGCATAGGCGCTGAGGCGCCGGGCGACGCGGCGGCCGAAGCGCCGGGTCAGCCATTCGCCCAGGGTCTTGGAACTGGCGATAGGGCGCAGCTTGGCGCTGATCAGGGCGCCCAGCGCCGCGCCGGGCTGGCCGCGACGCGCGCGCCCCTCGCCTTCCAGGCGCATGGCGCCGGGGGCGATTTCCAGCTCGTCGGGCAACAGCGCCGTCCAGAACGCGCGGATGGCCGGATCGGCCGAGGACAGCCGGCGCCCCGATACGTCGAGGCGGAAACCGTCGAACGAAAGCGTGCGGGCCGCGCCGCCGACGTAAGCCTGGGCTTCCAGCACCGTCACGGTACGGCCGGCGCGGGCCAGGGCGTGAGCCGCCGACAGCCCGGCGGGCCCGGCCCCGATCACCAGCGTCTCGACGTGTTCGCCCATGTTCCCGCTCCCCGAATTCAGACTTCGAGGATCGGCGTACAAGGTTAAGAACATCGTTCAGATTTGGCGCTCCCAAGGCCGAAGCGCGGCCTTGGGACGCTATGTCGCGGGCTGGTTTCGGCTAGGGTCTGGACTCAATTGCCCGGGAGAGAAAGGCCTTTAAGATCGATACCCCACCGATCGTCATCCCGGAAAGCGCGAAGCGCTTATCCGGGCCCCAGGGGCTGGCGCACTGCCGGTGGCCCCTGGGTCACGGCTCTGCGGCCCGCTACGCGGACCTCCGGCCGGGATGACGACCTTTATAGCCAAGACAATTGAGTACGGACCCTAGGCCAGCTGGTCGCCGACCGGCAGGCTGCGGATGCGTTTGCCCGTCGCCGCGAAGATGGCGTTGCACAGCGCCGCCGGAGCGGGCGGCAAGACCGGCTCGCCCAGGCCCGTGGGGCGGTTGTCGCTGAGCAGGTAGTGCACCTCGATCGGCGGGGTCTCGCTCATCCGCAGCAGCGGGAAGTCGCCGAAATTGCTCTCTACCGCCGCGCCGTTCTCGAAGGTGATCTTCTGGCGCAGCGTGCTGCCGATGGCGTCGAGGATCGAGCCCTGCACCTGGTGGTCGGCGCCGGTGGGGTTGATGATCTGGCGGCCGACGTCGGCGGCGACCCACACCTTGTGGACCTTGACCTCGCCCTTGGCGACCGAGACCTCCATGACCACGGCCACATAGCCCAGATGGCTGAAGTGGCAGGCCACGCCCAGCCCCCTGCCCTTGGGCAGCTTGCGGCCCCAGCCTGATTTCTCGGCCACGAGGTCGAGCACCCCGCGCATGCGCCCGGTGTGGAAGCTGTCGTTCTGGCCTTCCGGTCCGATCAGGCGCGGCTCGCCCAGCAGCTTGCGGCGGAACTCGACGGGATCGGCCTTGGCCGCCAGGGCAACCTCGTCGGTGAACGACTGGATGACGAAGCCGAAGGCGTTGTTGCCCGGCGCCCGCAGCGGTCCGGTGGGAATGCCCAGCGGCATCACCGAGACCTCGTGCTGGTAGTTGGCCACGGCGCCGGCCGGGAACTGGGTGGAGTTCATGCCGCCCGAGCGCACGAAGGTCTCGCCCTCGCCGAAGCTGACGAAGTGGTCGCGCCAGGCGACCAATTCGCCCTTGGCGTCGAGGCCGGCGGTGAAGTTGTGCCAGCCGCCGGGGCGGTAGAAGTCGTGCTGGATGTCGTCCTCGCGGGTCCAGATCAGCTGGACCGGGGCGTCGACCTTGCTGGCGATGAAGGCGGCCTCGACCATGTAGTCGTTGACCAGCCGCCGGCCGAACCCGCCGCCGCAGCGGATCAGGTGGATGGTGACGTTCTCGGGCGGCACGTTCAGGGTCTTGGCCACGAGGGCGCGGCCGGGCTCGGGGTTCTGGGTCGGGGCCCAGATCTCGACCTTGCCGTCCTTGACCCGCGCGGTGCAGTTCTGCGGCTCCAGCGGCGCGTGGGCGATGAAGGGATAGTCGTAAGACGCGCTGACGACCTTGGCCGCGCCCTTCAGGGCGGCGGCGACGTCGCCGTCGGCGCGGGCCACGCGCTGGGGCCCAGCCTTGGCGAACTCGGCGGCCTTGGCCGCCAGCGAGGCGGTGCTCTGGGCGCTGGTCGGATGCTCGGCCCAGGTCGCGTCGAGAGCGTTGCGGCCCCGGCGGGCCGCCCACCAGTTGTCGGCGACCACGGCGACGCCGGGCAACAGGCCGTCCAGCGCCGTCCCGCCCTCGACCACGAAGGCGTCGCGCACGCCCTTGACCGCCTTGGCGGCGGCCAGGTCGGCGCTCGCGACCTTGGCGGCGAAGGTCGGGGCCTTGAGGAAGGTGGCGTAGACCATCCCCGGCAGGCGCACGTCGATGCCGAACAGCGGCTTGCCGGTAACGATGGCGTCGGTGTCGGTCTGGACGTGGCTCTTGCCGATGATGCGGAAGGCCTTGGGATCCTTCAGAACCAGGGCCTTGGGATCGGGCGGGGCGATGGCGGCGGCGGCCTGCGCCAGTTCGCCATAGGCCAGCTTGCGGCCGCTGGCGGCATGGACGACATGGCCCGGCTCGGTGGTCAGTTCGGCGGCCGGAATGTCGAGCTTCGCGGCGGCGGCCTGGATCAGCATCCAGCGACCGGCGGCGCCGACCCGGCGCATCCCGTCCCATTCCAGCGTGGTGGCCATCGAGCCGCCGGCGACCTGGCGGCCATAGACCTTGGTGTCGGCCAGGGCCTGCTCGACGATCACGTCTTCCCAGGCGACGTCGAGCTCCTCGGCGATGATCATCGGCAGGGCCGTGCGCATGCCCTGCCCCACTTCCGGGATCTTGGAGGCGATGGTCGCCTTGCCGTCGGGCGAGACCTTCAGATAGGCGCTCAGCGTGGCCGGACCGGCGGCCAGGGCCTCGCCCTCGAGGTTGAACGACAGCATCAGGCCGCCGCCGGCGGCGGTGGAGGCGGCCAGGAACAGGCGGCGCGAGAGGACGGGCGCGTTCATGGCCTCAAGCCTCCGCCTGGCCGGAGGCCGACTTGATGGCCTTGCGGATCCGCGGATAGGTGGCGCAGCGGCAGAGGTTTCCATCCATCGCTTCGTCGATCTGGGCGTCCGTCGGCTTGGGCGTGGCGGCCAGCAGGGCCGTGGCCGACATGATCTGGCCGGCCTGGCAGTAGCCGCACTGGGGCACATCGAGGCTTTTCCAGGCCTCCTGCACGCGGGCGCCGACCGGATTGGCGGCGATCCCCTCGATGGTGGTCACCGCCTTGGCCCCTACCCGCGAGACGGGCGTCACGCAGGCCCGCACCGGAACGCCGTCCAGATGCACTGTGCAGGCGCCGCACTGGGCGACGCCGCAGCCGTACTTGGTTCCGACGAGGTCGAGCAGGTCGCGCAGCACCCACAGCAGGGGCGTGCTGGGCTCGGTGTCGACCGTGTGGGGCGATCCGTTGACCGTCAGGGTGTAGGCCATGCGAGCGACTCCGAAGGTGGAGCGTCATCTTGCCGCAACCTTCGCAACCTGCCGAGCGCCATGCGCCGTGGCCGGGACCTGAGCAGCGATTTGTCACAAAAGTTTCACGCAGGGCTTGAACGCCCGCCGCTTCCGTGGTTCCGGTCCGCCCAATGCGCGGATGCTCCCGATACGGACGTCCGCGTTTTTCGTTCCGCCGCTTCGAACAGAGGATGAAGCGACATGCTGGGTTTGTTCCGGGCGATCATGCCCAAGGAAGACCGGTTCTTCGATCTTTTCGCCCAGCACGCCGCGACGCTGGTGGCCGGCTCCAAGGCGCTCAGCGACCTGATGAGCGGCGCCGACAGCATCGAGGCGGCCACCGCGCGTGTGAACCAGCACGAGGAAGAGGCCGACGAGGTCACCCGCCAGGTGATGCAGGCCGTCCGCCGCAGCTTCATCACGCCCTTCGACCGCAGCGACATCCAGGACCTGACGACGTCGCTCGACGACGCCATCGACCAGATGCGCAAGACCGCCAAGGTGGTCAGCCTGTTCGAGGTCACCACCTTCGAGCCGCAGATGAAGGCGATGGCGGAGATCATCGTCCAGGCCGCCGACCTGACGGCCGAGGCCGTCTCGCTGCTGCCCAAGATGCGCCACAACGCCCAGCGCCTTTCCGACCTGGCCGTGAAGATCACCCAGATCGAGGAACAGGCCGACCAGATGTACGACGTCGGCCGCAAGGAGCTGTTCCTGGCCCACCGCGACAAGGACCCGATGGCCTTCATCGTCGGCATCGACATCTACAGCCACCTGGAAAAGGTCGTCGACCGCTTCGAGGACGTGGCCAACCGCATCAGCGGCATCGTCGTCGAGCAGGTCTAAAGAGCCCGCGCCGTGGATCCCACGTTCCTCATCCTGGTGTTCCTGGTGTTCGTCGCCCTGGCGTTCGACTTCCTGAACGGGCTGCACGACGCGGCCAACTCGATCGCCACGATCGTCTCCACCCGCGTGCTGTCGGCGCGCTGGGCGGTGATCTGGGCGGCCTTCTTCAACTTCATCGCCTTCCTGTTCTTCGGCCTGCACGTGGCCAAAATGGTCGGCTCGGGCATCGTCGACCCGCACATCATCAGCGATCGGCTGATCTTCGCGGCCCTGATGGGCGCGATCAGCTGGAACCTGCTGACCTGGTGGCTGGGCATCCCCTCCTCCAGCTCGCACGCCCTGATCGGCGGCCTGGTCGGCGCGGCCATCGCCAAGGTCGGCGGCCTCGGCGCCATCCAATGGGCGGGCCTTGGCAAGACCGCGGCCGGCATCGTGGTGTCGCCGACGGTGGGCTTCGTGCTGGCGCTCGTCCTGGTGCTGATCGTCTCATGGACGTTCCTGAAGAGCTCGCCGTTCTTCGCCGACCGGGTGTTCCGCAAGCTGCAGTTCGTCTCGGCCGCGCTCTACAGCCTGGGCCACGGCGGCAACGACGCCCAGAAGACCATGGGCATCATCGCCGCATTGCTGTTCGCCCACGGCGCCACCGACCAGCCCGGCCACATCCCGTTCTGGGTGGTGATCGCCTGCCAGGCGGCCATGGGCTTCGGCACGCTGTTCGGCGGCTGGCGGATCGTCCACACCATGGGCAGCAAGATCACCCGCCTGACCCCGATGCAGGGCTTCTGTGCGGAAACCGGCGGCGCGATCACCTTGTTCCTGGCGACGCATATCGGCGTTCCGGTATCGACGACTCACACGATCACTGGCGCTATTGTCGGCGTCGGCGCTTCGCGTCGGGTCTCGGCGGTGCGCTGGGGCGTGGCCAAGAACATCGTCGTCGCCTGGGTGATCACCCTCCCGGCGGCGGCGCTGACCGCGGCGGTGTTCTACTATCTCGGGTTCTGGATGCGGTGACGGACGGGACGGTCAAGCAGACCGGCGGGGCCAAGGGCGGCGGCAAGCGCCGCCAGGTCGCCGCCCTGCCCTGGCGCGGCGAAGGGGCCGCGCTGGAGATTCTGCTCGTCTCGTCGCGCGAGACGCGCCGCTGGGTGATCCCCAAGGGCTGGCCGATGAAGGACCGGCTCGACCATCAGGCCGCCGCCCAGGAAGCCTACGAGGAGGCCGGCCTCGACGGCGTTATCGTCGAGACCCCCTTCGGCGAATACGAGTACCTCAAGCGCCTGAAGAGCGGCGCCGGCCGCCTGGTCAAGGTCGACGTCTTCCCGATGAAGGTCACCGGCGAACACGCCATCTGGCCCGAGAAGGGCCAACGGACCCTCAAGTGGATGACCCCGGTGGAGGCGGCGCTGGCCGTGCAGGAGCCGCAACTGCGCGACTTGATCGCCCGCTTCGCCGGCGTGGGCCTGCCGCAAGAGGAACGACCCGAGCCCACGCCCGCCCCGACGCCCGTGCGGGTCGCGCTGCAGCGCCTGCGCCGCCGCGTGACGGTGCTGTGGGGCCGCGCCGGCCGCCGGGGCTGAACCCTCTCGACAAACGCTCGCTTGGAACGTAATGTTCTCATTATGTTCACGCGAGGCGAGCGTATGCAGCTGTCACTCTGTCTGGCCCGGTCGCCGCTGGAAGACGTGCGCGACGTGTTGCTCGCCGCCTTCGGGCCGCAGCGCCCCAAGGCGCGGATGGACCCCATCTCGCAGCTGGTGAAGTCGTCGATCAGCCATCGCACGCTGGACGCCGTCTCATGGGCGGCGTTCCTGCGGCTGCAGGGCGCGTTCCGCACCTGGGAAGACCTGGCGGGCGCCGAGGCGCCGGACGTGCTGGCCCTGATCTCCGACGTCACCCACGCCGAGGACAAGGCGCGCCGCCTGCCGATCGCCCTGCGCATGGTCCAGGACCGCATCGGCTGGCTGTCGCTCAGCCACCTGCGCAACCTCACCGTCGAGCAGGCCCGGCACGAGCTGCGCGCCCTGCCCGGGGTCGGCCAGAAGGTCGCCGCCAGCGTCCTCAACTTCAGCACCCTGGCCATGCGCGACCTGGTCGTCGACAGCCACGTGCACCGCACGGCCCAGCGGCTCGGCCTCGTGGGACCGGGCGATCCGACCCACAGCTACCACGCGCTGATGGCCCTGGCGCCCGACGCCTGGACGGCGGACGACCTCTTCGAGCTGCACTGCCTGATGAAGCATGGCCTGGGCCAGCTGGTCTGCCCGCACGACGCACCGAAATGCGGAGCCTGCCCGCTGAAGGCGCAATGCCGCCGCGTGGGCGTCGAGGGCGCGACCGTGCTGGCCTGGAAGCCGCGCGCCTGAGGCGATAAGCACGGCCCATGACCGAGCCCGCCGCCATCGCCACGCCCGACGCCGCCATGATGAGCGCGCCCACGGCCCTGGCGCGGTTCCTGGAGACGGCGGACGCGGCCTTGCTCGACGGCGTGTTTTCGGCCGGCGAGGTGACGATCCTGGAGAACTTCGCGCCGCATGTGTTCCAGGGCCAGGAAGGTCTCGCCCTGTGGCGGGCGATCATGACGGCGCATGTCGGCGCGATCGGCGAGCTGAAGCATGAGTTCGGGGCGCCGCAGGACTTCGGCCTGACGGGTGAGACCATGCACTTCACCCTGCCGACCCGTTGGACCGGGCTGCGGGACGGCCGGCGCTTCACCGAGCTGGGCGGCTGGACGTTCGTGCAGGTGCGCGAGGCCGGCGCCTGGCGGATCCGGTCCTACGGCTGGGCGGTCGTCAGCTTCGAGTGGCTGGACCAGACGGACCCCTAGCCCGCCAGCTGCGTGAAGGTCTTCGTGCCGATCGGATAGCGTCGCCAGGCGCCGTAGTCGAAGTGCCACCACTCTTCGGGATAGACCTCGAAGCCCTGGCCGACCATGGCCTCGCGCAGGATCCCGCGCCGGGCGCGTTGCCTGGCCGTGCCGCCGGCGAAGTCGGCATAGGAACGGGTCGACATCTCGTCATAGCGGCTGGGCATGTCGACGATCGCGCCGGTCGCAAGGTCGTGCAGCGTCAGGTCGACGGCGCAGCCCCGGTTGTGGCGCGAGCCCTTGGCTGGGTCGGCGACGAAGACGCGGCTGGCCGGCGGCGTGGCCTCCCAGAACATCCAGGTGACGAACCAGGGGCGATAGGCGTCATGGACCGTCAGGCCATAGCCTCGCGCCGCCAGCGCCTTGGCCGCCCGGCCGACAGCTTCGGCGGCCGGGCGCTGCAACCAGGCGGCTGGGCGCTCGTAGAGCTTCAGCCCCATGAAGTTGTCACGGCCGGCATAGCGGATGTCGAACCGGATGGTCGGATCGATAGCGGCCAGGTCGACGAGATCCGGCGGCAGGAAGTCGCCCGCCTCGGTCGGCGGCGTCGCGGCCAGGGCGCGCTCGCGCAGGGCCTTGGGATCGGCCCGGACGGCGCGGCGGATGGCGGCCTGCACCTCGGCCCCGAAATCGCGGCGCGGCAGGAAGGCCCCGTCCAGGCGGACGCCTTTCGCCGTGACCACAAGCTCGCCGCCGCCTTCGACGGCGTAGCGTTCGTCGGCGAGCGGCGAAAGCCGCCGGGCCGGTCCGCCATGGGCGAAGACCGCCAGGGCGCCCTCGTCGGTCTCGAAGACCGTGATCGGCGTCTCGGGCGCGCCGTACTGGGCGACGAGGGCCAGATCGGCGGCCGCCAGCGCCGCGCCGGGCGCCAGGCCGGAGGCCAGCATGCCGGCGGCGACGGTTCGACGGGTCTGCCGCATCGCCGCCGCCCCTCGCCTATTTCATGGTCGGGATGACGAAGGCGCTGTCCTCGACGTCGCCTTCTGGCCAGCGGGCCGTGACCGTCTTGACCTTGGTGTAGAACTTCACGCCCTCGACGCCGTGCTGATTGGTGTCGCCGAACGCGCTGCGCTTCCAGCCGCCGAAGGTGTGGTAGGCCACCGGCACCGGGATCGGCACGTTGATCCCGACCATGCCGACATTAACGCGGGCGGCGAACTCACGCGCGGCTCGGCCGTTGCGGGTGAAGATGGCCACGCCGTTGCCGTACTGGTGCTCGGACGGCAGGGCGATCGCTTCCTCGAAGCTCTCGGCGCGGACCATCTGAAGGACCGGGCCGAAGATCTCTTCCTGGTAGGTCTTCATGCCCTTCTTGACGCCGTCGAACAGCGACGGGCCGATGAAGAAGCCCTTCTCGAAGCCTTGCAGGTGGAAGTCGCGGCCGTCGACCACCAGTTCGGCGCCCTCGTCGACGCCGATCTGGATGTAGTCGGCGATCTTGGCGCGGTGCTGGGCGCTGACCACGGGGCCGTAGTGGGCGGCCGTGTCGGTGGAGATGCCGACCTTCAGGGTGTCGATCTCGGCCACCAGGCGCTCGCGCAGCTCGTCGGCGGTCTTCTTGCCGACCGGGACGACGACCGGCAGGGCCATGCAGCGCTCGCCGGCAGAGCCGAAGGCCGCCCCCGACAGGTCCTTGACCACCTGGTCGAGGTCGGCGTCGGGCAGGACCAGGCCATGGTTCTTGGCGCCGCCCATGGCCTGGACGCGCTTACCGTGGGCCGTGCCGGTCTGGTATACGTAGTGGGCGATGTCGGAGCTGCCCACGAAGCTGACGGCGCGGATCAGCGGATGGGTCAGGATGGCGTCGACGGCGCTCTTGTCGCCATGGATCACGTTGAGCACGCCTTCAGGCGCGCCGGCCTCCATCATCAGCTCGGCCAGCTTGACCGGAACCGTCGGATCCTTTTCCGACGGCTTGAGGATGAACGTGTTGCCGACCGCGATGGCGATGCCGAACATCCACATCGGGATCATGGCCGGGAAGTTGAACGGGGTGATGCCGGCGCAGACCCCCAGCGGCTGGCGCATCGAATAGACGTCGATGCCGGGGCCGGCGCCCTCGGTATATTCCCCCTTCAGGATGTGAGGGATTCCGCAGGCGAATTCAATGACTTCCAGGCCGCGTTGAATGTCGCCCTTGCTGTCGGCGATGACCTTGCCGTGCTCGGACGACAGGATCTCGGCAAGGCTCGCCATGTCGCGCTCGATCAGGCGCTTGAACTCGAACATCACCCGGGCGCGGCGCTGCGGGTTGGTCGCCGCCCAGCCGAGCTGGGCCTTGGCGGCGGCCTGGACGGCGGCGTCGATCTCGCCGTCGGTGGCGAACTGGACGCGGGCCTGCACCTCGCCGGTGTTGGGATTGAAGACGTCGCCGAAGCGCCCCGAGGCGCCGTTGAAGGCTTGGCCGTTCACGAAATGGGCGATGTCTCGCATGATGCGCTCCCTAACGCTGTTTTTCGGCGTCAATAGCATCCGAAAAACGGCGCGTATCGTGGAAAATCTATCCTCGGACCCCTCCGGGCTCCAGGTTCAGACATTTAACGCGCGCCGGGGCGGGTTAGCCGCCTACACCTAACCCTGGCGCGCTTTGCCTCACTCGGCGTCCACGTGCACCCGGCGGAACCGGCCCTGCAGGTAGACCAGCGGCTCGTGGTCGGGGTCGTAGCGCAGCTTGACCACTCGCCCGACATAGACCCGGTGGTCGCCGGCGTCGAAGACGTGGTGGGTCTCGCATTCGAAATTGGCCATGCAGCCGGGCAGGATCGGCACGCCGGTGCGCCAGGTCTCGGTCTCGACGCCGGCGAAGCGGTCGGTGTCCTTCTGCACGAACTGGCGGGCCAGGGCCTGGTGGTCGGCGTGCAGCACGTTGACGGCGAAGCGGCCGGCCGCGTCCAGCGCCGGCAGGCTGGACGACTTCAGGTCAACGCAGACCAAAGCGAGCGGCGGATCCAGCGACACCGAGGTGAAGGAATTGGCCGTCAGGCCGACGCGGCGGCCGTCCTGCCCCAACGTCGTGACGACGGTGACCCCCGTGGTGAAGCACCCGAAAGCGTTGCGCAGGGCGCGGGCGTCGTGCGCGCCGCCCTCCCCCAGTTCGATCGTGACCGCCTGACTCATCGGCGTAAGGAGTGAGGCAATCCGGCCGCGCGGGCAAGCGCCGCGGCGAAGCTTGGCCTAACGCGGGCGCTAATGAAGTTTCTGCTTACTTAGGCCGCAGGCGGCGCCTCGACCAGAACCCCGGGCTTTGCCGCGTCCAGGCCGAAGGTCACCGGCAGGTGGCGCACGTGCGGGGTCTGAAGGTTCAGGGCCTTGGCGCCGCGGGCGACGGCCAGCTTGCCCAGGGCCGTGGGGCCGAAACCGGCCTGGACCTTGGGACTGGCGCCGAGGCGGCGGCGCAGCACGCCGTTGGCGTAGATGACGTTGGCGCGCATCAGGGCCGGCGGGGTCATGAACTCGATCGAGATCGAGACATTGAGCATCGGGCCGTTCTCGATCCGGTGCGGGGCGTTCTGCTTCCAGGTGACCATGGTCCCGGGGGTCAGCTCGACGGCCTGGGCGCCGGCGTCCCAGGCCGGGTCGAAGGCGAACTGCTCGGCGGTCTCGCGCAGCACGATCTTCTCCAGCGCCAGATCGCCGACGTAAGGGTCGGCCACCGGATAGACCCAGACCTTCTTGACGCCGCGGACCTGCCACAGCGACACCAGCGGCACGTCGAGATGGTAGAACACCTGGGCGTTGGCGCTGCTGATCAGCATGCCGAGGTCACGCTTGAAGGTCTTCAGGCCCGGAACCTGCGCCTCCTTCTCGGCGAAGATCTCGTCGCAGAGGGCCGCGTACTCGGGGACGTGGTCGTTGGTGTGGCGCAGGTTCAGCCAGATGCGGCCGGCCTTGGCGGCCTCCAGCAGTTGGTCGCCCGACAGGTTTCCCGCCGAGCCCTTCCGCCAGGTGGTCCAGGCCTTGGGGTCCTCGCCCATGGTGAAGACGCCCAGGAGTTCGCGCGGATAGCGGTCGAGCAGGCGCGCCAGGCCCTCGTCGTCGAACATCGGCCGCTCGTGCAGGCCGTGCTGGAAGATCAAGTTTTCCTTGCCGAAGGCCTTGGCCTTCTCGGGGGTCCAGTCGTGGATGATGGTCATGACGCCAGCCTCACGCCGTGTGTCCGTAGAAATGGATCTTGAAGGGACCCCACCAGAGGGTCTTGCCCAGGCCCCGCGCGGCGCGGTCCAGCCATTCGGCCCGGTCGCCGGCGCGGGTCAGCCACTTGAAGCCGGCCACGGCCCCGAACAGCGCGGCCTGGACGACGCCGACGGCCATCCAGCGGGCCACGCCCGCCCGGTCCGGCGGCACGGCGGCGGCGCAGTGGGCCGAGGGGCCCTGGCCGTAGGCGAAGGCGCGGCGGATCGTGTAGTCGAGGGTCAGGCGGTCGGGCACGGGGTCTTCCCAGACCCAGGCGGCCGGCTCCCAGGCGAAGACCGCGCCGGCGGCCCGCATGTGGCCGAACAGCATGTCGTCCTCGCCGCCGATGTGGTTGCGCTCGGCCGCGAAGGGCGCGACCGGGTCGGGCAGGCTCGAGCGCTTCAGCAGGCTGTCGCCACAGCCGTAGTAATGGTCGATGACGCCGGCCTGCTCGGGACCGATGCGCGAGAAGAACCGCTCCAGGTAGTCTCGGTGCTCGGTGACGGCCTGCGGCGCGCGGGCGCGGACCGGGCCGAAGACCACGTCGGCGGCGTAAGCCTGCTGGGCGGCGAGCAAGGCGGCAAGCCAGCCGACGGGCGCCTCCTCGTCGTCGTCGAGGAAGGCGACGAACGCGCCGGAGGCCTTGGCCATGCCGGCATTGCGGGCGTTGGCGACGCCGGCGCGGGGCTCGTGGACGTAGTGGACGGGAAACGGCGCCTCGCCCGCCAGGGTCTGGGCCACGTCCTTGGCGGACGGGACCTGGTCGTTGTCGACGATCACGAGTTCCAGCTCGGAATGATCCACGCCGGCCTGAGCCAGCACCGAGCGGGCCGCGACGGTCAGGCCGCCGAGCCGACGCTGGGTCGGGATCATGATCGTCACGCGGGCCATCAGACCTCCATCGTCGCGTTGCGGCGCTTGCCCTGGGCGGCGACGGCGTCGACCAGCCCCTTCACCCGGCCGCCCATGGTCAGCTCGGTGCTGGCGATGATGTCCATGCGACGACGCAGGCGCGCGACCGGACCCGCGCCGTTGGCGCCGGCCAGGGCCCAGACGCCCTCGACCGAGCCGGCCACGCGGCCGGCCATGCTGGCGGCGGTGGCCGCGCCGTCGGCGATCAGGGTCTGGGCCAGGCCGTAGGAGTGCTTGTAGTGATCGGCGCCGGGCCCCAGGTCGTAGCGGGTCAGGCCCAGCCCCGGCATGGCGGCGATCGCGCGCATGAAGAAGATCTGCCCCGGCGACCAGGCGCCGAAGGCCGGATTGGTCGAGGCGATCCACGGATGGTAGATCGCGCCCTGGCGCACGCCGAAGTGGCCCGCCACCAACTGCCCGCCGGCATAGAGGTTGATCATCAGGCCGCGGAAGTCGCCGTCGCGCCGCTCGAACAGCATCTGGAACAGGTCTCGCGTCCATTGCGGGCGCAGGAAGTCGTGGACGCCCGTGCGCTCGATCTGCTCGCGCTTCCAGGCGATCAGTTGGTCGAAGGCCTCCTGGCTGTCGTCGGCGGCCTTCAGCGTCACCTGGCCCATCTCGCGGTCGAGCTTGTTGTCCAGGCGGCGGTAGTTCTTGATCTTCTTGGGGCTGCCGGAGCGGACGGCCTCGAGATAGGCCGTCGCGTCGCCCTGCGTGTCTATGACATAGGCCGGGATCGCCGGCTCGACCTGGAAGGCGTTCGCGGGGTCCACTAGGCCCGTATAGCGGAATACGGCCAGATCGGCGGCGCGCAGCGCCTGCGCCGCGTCGATCTCGACGCCGGGCTTGGCGACCAGGCCGTGATAGTCAGAAAGCGGGGCGCCGATGGCGCGGGCGACGCCGCCGGGACGGCGATGATGGGCCAGGAAGCCGATCGTCTCGCCGCCGCGCCGAATCACCGCGACCCGAGCGTCCTCGCGCACCTTGCCGACGGCCAGCGCGAAGTCCGGCCCCAGCAGCGGGCCGGCCAAGGCGGGCTGGGCCTGCGCGTACGCGCGCCAGAGGGCGACGTCCGCGGGCGCGAGTTCGGAGGGGTGAAGGGTCTCGACGTCCAACATGTCCACCTCTGTCCTAAACCGGCTCGGTTAGGGAATGATGGAAATGTCACTGCAATCGAGAGGCCAAGCTCAGGCGCGGAATGTCGCACCCAGGATGCGCTCCAGCCACGCCTGGTCGATCTCGTCGAAAGCCGCCGGACGGTCGGAATCGACGTCGAAAACGGCCAGCAGGCGGCCGGCTGCGTCGAACACCGGCACGACGACCTCGCTGGCCGAGCGGCTGTCGCAGGCGATGTGGCCCGGGAAGGCGTGCACATCCGGCACAAGCTGGGTCTGGCCGGTGGCGGCGGCCGCGCCGCAGACGCCGCGGCCGAACGGGATGCGCAGGCAGCCCAGCGTGCCGTGGTACGGGCCGACGACCAGTTCGCGCTCCTTGGCCGGATCGACGACGTAGAAGCCGGTCCAGAAGTAGTGGTCGAAGCTGTTGGCCAGCATCGAGGCCACGGTCGCCATGCGGGCGGTCACATTGGCCTCGCCGTCGAGGACGGAGGCGATCTCCTCGGCGACCTCGGCGTAGCGGGCGGCCTTGTCGGCGGAGAGGGTCTTGTCGTTGAAAGCTTCGGCCATGGGCGCGGATATAGCGCGCCCATGGCCAAATGCGAGGGGCCGATTGGTAGGGCCTTAGAACTCTTCCCAATCGCCGGGACGCGACTGCGGGGCGATCTTCAGGGCGTTGGCGCCCTGCACGTAGCGCTCGCGGAAGGCTTCGCGACGCGGCGCGGCCGGCTGGCGAGGGGCCTGGCGGGGATGCAGGTCGCGGATCTCGGCGCCGACCTGGAAGCGGCCGATCAGGCGTTCCAGTTCGCCCGCCTCGTTGGACAGGGCATGGGCGGCGGCGGTCGACTGCTCGACCATGGCCGCGTTCTGCTGGGTCACCTGGTCCATCTGGTTGACGGCGGTGTTGACCTCGGCGAGCCCCACCGACTGCTCCTTGGCCGAGGACGCGATCTCGCCGACCAGCGCGTTGATCTCGGAGACCTGCTCCATGATCTGCTGCAGGGTCTCGCCGGTCTCGCCGACCAGGCGCACGCCCTTGCCGACCTCGTCGGTCGAGGCGCGGATAAGGCCCTTGATCTCCTTGGCGGCGTCGGCGCTGCGCTGGGCCAGGGCCCGCACTTCCTGGGCGACAACCGCGAAACCGCGTCCCGCATCGCCGGCCCGCGCGGCCTCGACCCCGGCGTTGAGGGCCAGGAGGTTGGTCTGGAAGGCGATCTCGTCGATGACCCCGATGATCTGGGTGATCGACTGCGAAGACTTCTCGATGCCGCCCATGGCCTGGACGGCTTCGGTGACGACCTTGCCGCTCTTCTCGGCGTTGGCCTTGGCGCTCTCGGTCAGCTGGCGCGCGCGCTCGGCGCCTTCCGAGCTCTTCTTCACCGTGGCGGTGATCTGGTCGAGGGCCGCGGCGGTCTGCTCCAGGCCCGCGGCCTGGCGCTCGGTGCGCTGGGCCAGGTCGTCGGAGGCGTGGCTGATCTCGGCGCAGCCGGCGCGGATGCTCTGGGCGGCCGACAGAATGCCGGCCATGGTCTGCTGCAGGCTGTCGACGGCGGCGTTGAAGTCGCGCGGCATCTTGCGGGCCTCGCCGGTGAAGCCGTCCTCGCGCATGCGCCAGATCAGATCACCGTCGGCCAGCTTTTCCATGCCCTGGCCGAGCGTGGCGACAGCGGCGGCCTGGGCCTTGGCGAAGGCCTCGGCCTCCTCGGCGTGGCGCTGGCGCTCGATCTCGGCGGCGGCGCGTTCGGCCTCCTGCTCGGCGCGGCGGCGCTGGCCGTCGGCCAGGTCGTGGCGGAAGCCGTCCAGGGCCCGGGCGATGGCGCCGATCTCGTCGCCGCCGGTCACGCCGGGCACCGGCTGGTCGTAGCGGCCGGCGCTGAGCGCGTCGACCGACTGGGTCAGGCCCGAAAGCGGGCGGCGCACCAGGCTGGCGCTGGCCAGGAACAGGGCCAGCAGCACAGCGCCGGTGATCGCCATGCCGCCGATGAACAGGATCATGGCCAGGCGGTCGGCCGGACCGGTGATGGCCGAGCGCGGCACGTCCATGACCAGCGCCCAGGTGGTGTTCAGCTCGGGCATGGCGATGGGACGGATCATCCGTTCCATCTCCTCGTCGCCGACCTTGACGCCTTCGAAGACGGCGGGCTCGCCGCCGCTCAGCACGGCCTTGACCTTGTCGGCGCCGGCGTCGGCATAGGCGGTCGTGCGCAGATCGGCGTTGGGGTGGGCCACCCACTTGCCGCTCGAGGACAGCAGCATCACGCGGCCGCCGCCCAGAGGCTGCATCTTCTCCAGGCGCTGCGAGACGCCGTCCAGCGACAGGTCGACGCCTTCGGCGCCGAGGAACTGGCCGTTCACGAGCACCGGATAGACGACCGAGGTCATCAGCTGGGTCTTGCCGGCGACGGTGTAGGGATAGGGCTCGAGGATCGCCGCCTTACGGGTGTCGCGCGGGACCGTGTAGTAGGGCTGGCTGTATTCGTTGCCTTCGCTCAGCGGCTCGAAGATCACCTTGCCGTCGCTGTGCACCCAGTAGGGGGTGAAGTTGCCCTGGGCGGTCGAGCCCATGGCGGTCTGGCCGGCGAACTCGGCGTCCTTGCCGTCCAGCGCGTCGGGCGCGGCCATGAACCAGGCGCCCATGACGATCGGCGTGGCGTCGGCCTGGGGCCGCAGCATCTCGATATAGGCGCGGCGGTCGCGAACACCGGCGGTGTGGGCGGCGGCGATCGAGCCGGCGGTGGATCGCGAGGTCGCCTCGACCTTGCCGATCTCGGTGCGGATCTGCTCGATGGCGTCGTCGGCCACGGCGTCGGCGTAGCGATGCGTCAGGCCCGCGACGATGCTGGAGGTGTGCATCGACACCGCCACGGCGGCGGCGATCAGCAGAAGACCGATGGCCAGACCCGCCACCGTCACCAGCTTCCACGCGATGGTCAGCCGACCGAACGCCTTCATAAGAGAATCTCCGCAGCCTGAGCCGTTAACCTCGTTGTGGCTGGCGATTCCTAATCAGCTGTTAACCGTAGTTAAGCTGCGACAATCTGGCGCCCTGATCCTCCCCCTGAAGGGGGAGGTGGCCCGAAGGGCCGGAGGGGGAAGTCATTGCTGACGTCAGTTCAGTCGCCGATACAGCGCTCACTTCCCCCTCAGTCGCTCCGCGACAGCTCCCCCTTCAGGGGGAGCATTCCGCGCCCTACCCTTTCGCCAGCTTCACCAGCTGAACCAGGATCTTCTCGGCCGCGTCCAGCCGCTGGGCCGGCGTGTCCCATTCGCCCTTCACGACGACCTTCTGGTCGGGGCGCGCCTTCCAGATCAGGCTGTTCTTGCCGATGAACTGCATCAGGGGCAGCGGGTTGGCGAACTCGTCGTTGCGGAAGCTGAGCACCGCGCCCTTGGGGCCGACGTCGATCTTGGCGACATTGGCCTCGCGGCACATACCCTTGATGCCGACGACCTTGAGCAAGGAGTCGGTCTCGGGCGGCAGCGGGCCGAAGCGGTCGATCATCTCGGCGGCCAGGGCCTCGCGGTCGGCGGCCTTCTCGGCTTCCGACAGGCGGCGGTAGAGCGACAGGCGCACGTTCAGGTCGGGCACGTAGTCGTCGGGGATCATCACGGCCGCGCCGGTGTTGATCTGCGGCGACCAGGCGCGATCCTCCATCAGGGCCTCCGCGCCCTGGCGCTCGCGCAGGGCCGCCACGGCGTCCTCCAGCATCTGCTGGTACAACTCGACGCCGATCTCCTTGATGTGGCCGCTCTGCTCGTCGCCGAGCAGGTTGCCGCCGCCGCGGATGTCGAGGTCGTGGCTGGCCAGCTGGAAGCCGGCGCCCAGGCTGTCGAGCGATTGCAGCACCTTCAGGCGCTTCTCGGCCGACAGGGTGATCTGCTTTTCGGCGGGCGTCGTCAGATAGGCGTAGGCGCGGGCCTTGGAGCGGCCGACGCGTCCGCGGATCTGATACAGCTGGGCCAGGCCGAACATGTCGGCGCGGTGCACAACCAGGGTGTTGGCCGAGGGGATATCAAGCCCGCTCTCGACGATAGTCGTCGCAAGCAGCACGTCGTACTGCCCCTCGTAGAAGGCGGTCATCACCTCTTCCAGCTGGGTGGCGCTCATCTGGCCGTGGCCGACGACGTACTTGATCTCCGGCACCTGGGTGCGGAGGAACTTCTCGATGTCCTCCAGGTCCTTCAGGCGCGGCACGACGTAATAGGCCTGGCCGCCGCGATACTTCTCGCGCAGCAGGGCCTCGCGCACGGTGACGGCGTCGAAGGGCGTGATGTAGGTGCGCACCGCCAGGCGATCGACCGGCGGCGTTGCGATGATCGACATCTCCCGGATGCCCGACAGCGCCATCTGGAGCGTGCGAGGGATCGGCGTCGCGGTCAGGGTCAGCATGTGCACGTCGGCGCGAAGCTCTTTCAGCTTCTCCTTGTGCTTGACCCCGAAGTGCTGCTCCTCGTCGACGATGACGAGGCCCAGGTCCTTGAACGCCACCTGCTTGGACAGCACCGCGTGGGTGCCGACCACGATTTCCAGCTGTCCGTTGGCCAGGCCCTCGCGGGTGTCGGCGGCCTCCTTGCCGGTGACCAGCCGCGACAGGCGGGTGACCTTGATCGGCCAGCCCTGGAAGCGTTCCTTGAAGGTCTTGTAGTGCTGCCGGGCCAGCAGCGTGGTCGGGCAGACGATGGCCACCTGCTTGCCGCTCATCGCCACCACGAAGGCCGCGCGCAGGGCGACCTCGGTCTTGCCGAAACCGACGTCGCCGCAGATCAGGCGGTCCATCGGCTTGCCCGACGACAGGTCTTCCAGCACGTCGTGGATGGCGTTGAGCTGGTCGTCCGTCTCTTCGTAGGGGAAGCGGGCGCAGAACTCGTCGAACACGCCCGACGGCGGATCGGTCTCTTCCACCGACTTCAGCGAGCGGGCGGCGGCGATCTGGATCAGGCCCTCGGCCATGACCCGCAGGCGCTCCTTCGCCTTGGCCTTGCGGCCCTGCCAGGCAGCCCCGCCCAGCTTGTCGAGCTGGACGTTCTCGCCGTCGGCGCCGTAGCGGGTGAGCAGGTCGATGTTCTCGACCGGCAGGTAGAGCTTGCTCTCGCCGGCGTACATCAGGTCGAGGCAGTCGTGCGGGGCGCCCTGCACGTCGAGGGTCTTGAGGCCCTCGTAGCGGCCGATGCCGTGGTCGATATGGACGACGAGATCGCCCGGGGTCAGCGCGGACGCTTCCGCCAGGAAGTTGGCGGCGCGGCGCTTCTTGCGCGGACGGGCCAGGCGGTCGCCGAGGATGTCGGTCTCGGAGATGACCGCGAGGCTCTCGGTCTCGAAACCGCTGTCGAGCGGCAGGACGACGCGCTGCGGAACCTTCGGGTCGTTGGCCTTGGCCGCCTGCCAGTAGCCGGCGAAGGGAACCTTCTTCAGGCCGTGGTCCGCCAGCATCGTTCCCAGGCGCTCGGACGAGCCTTCCGACCAGGAGGCAAAGAGGACGCGCTTGCCCTCCCCGGCCAGCTTCTTGGCATGGTCGGCGGTGGCCTCGAACAGGTTGACGCTGTCCTGGGCGCGCTCGGCGGCGAAGGTGCGGCCCAGCTTGGCGCCCAGGTCGACGACGTCCAGGCCTTGCGGCTGGAACGGCGTGAACTGCCGGTGCGGACGGTCACCGACCGCCTCGTCCCATTCCTTGGCGGTCAGGTAGAGGGCGTGCGGCTCCAGCGGGCGATAGGCCGACTTGCGGTCGGCGGCGGCGCGGGCGTCGTAGGCGTCGGCGATCATCGCCAGCCGTTCGTCGCGGGCCTCGGCGGCCTGGTGGTCGACGCCGATCAGGCTGCCGGCGGGCAGGTAGTCGAAGATCGTCGCCATCCGTTCGTAGAACAGCGGCAGCCAGTGCTCCATGCCGGCGCGGCGACCGCCGTCGCTGACCGCGGCGTAGAGCGCGTCGTCGCCCGGCGCGCCGAACAGCCGCACGTACGAGCCCCGGAAGCGCGACACGGCGTCGGCGTCCAGCAGGGCCTCGCTGACCGGCAAGAGCTCGATCGACTTCAGTTGCTTGGTCGAGCGCTGGGTCTCCGGATCGAAGGCGCGGATGCTCTCCAGCGTGTCGCCGAACAGGTCGAGGCGCACGGGCTCTTCCGAGGCCGGCGGATAGACGTCGATGACGCCGCCGCGAATGGCGAACTCGCCGCGCTCGGAGACGGTGGAGGCGCGGACATAGCCGTTGACGGCGAAATAGCGCTCCAGGTCCTTGATATCGACGCTCTGGCCGACCTTGGCGCCGTAGCTGGCGCGCAGCAGCACCTCTTTGGTCGGCACGCGCTGCAGCAGGGCCGGGGCCGCGACGACCAGCATGGCCGGCTTGCCCTGGCCCAGGCCGCCCGCCAGCCGGTGCAGGGTGCACATCCGCGTGGCCGCCACCCCGGCCGAGGGGCCGATGCGGTCATAGGGCAGGCAGTCCCACGAGGGCAGCAGCACCGCCTCGATCTCGGGGGCGAAGAACTTCAGGGCGTCGATGAAGGCGCTGGCCCGGGCGGTGTCGCGGGCGACGAAGGCCGTCAGCCCCCCCCGGGCGCGGGCGATATCGGCCATCACCAGGGCGTCGAAGCCTTCCGGCGCGCCGGCCAGGGTCAGGCCGCCGGCGGCCTTGGCGATCTGTTTGGCGTCGTAGGCCATGCTGCTCTTCGGATGCTTGGCGACCGATAAGCCGCCGGGACGCTATTGGTTCAGACTGTCGGACCGAAACCTCGCCCTTCGACAGGCTCAGGGTGAGGTTTCTACTGCACTGCCTGTGCTCTGGTCCTCATCCTGAGCTTGTCGAAGGGCGAGGACCACGCACGGTCTATGCCCCGTCGCCGGGCGGCCGCGAGGCGTGGGCCTCGAAGCGGAACTTGCGGATCATCGCCATGATCTCGGTCTCGAACGCCTCGGGCGTGGCCTCCTGGCCGACGATCCAGGCGTAGATCTCGCGATCGGACTGTTCCAGCAGGGTTTCCAGCACGTCGAGCTGGTCGGGGGTCAGGCTCGGGCCATGCGTTTCCGCGAACGGCCCCAGAATGAGGTCCGCTTCACGAAAGCCGCGGTGCCAGGCCCGAAACTTCAGCCGCCGGAGGCGGGCGTCGTGATCGATGGTCATGCGGCCGCCGATATAGAGCGCGCCGAGGCCTCGCGCCAGCGTCGCGGCGTCGATTGACCGAAGCTGCTGACGGCTTTAGGCGCGAGGACATGGCTTCCTTGATGATCCAGGGCTGCGGCTCCGACGTCGGCAAATCGACCCTGGTGGCGGGGCTGTGCCGCCTCTTTGCCAACCGCGGCCTGGTGGTCAGGCCGTTCAAGCCGCAGAACATGTCCAACAACGCGGCCGTCACCGCCGACGGCGGCGAGATCGGCCGGGCCCAGGCGTTGCAGGCGATAGCGTGCCGCACGCCGGCCAGCGTCCACATGAACCCCGTGCTGCTGAAACCCCAGAGCGATGTCGGGGCCCAGGTCGTGGTGCAAGGCCGGGTGGTCGGGAACTACAAGGCCCGCGCCTTCCAGGGGCTCAAGCCCGACCTGCTGGCCACGACGCTGGACAGCTACCGCCGCCTGGCCGCCGAGGCCGACCTCGTTTTGGTCGAAGGCGCGGGCAGTCCGGCCGAGACCAACCTTCGGGCCGGCGACATCGCCAACATGGGCTTCGCCCACGCCGCCGACGTGCCGGTGGCCCTGGTCGGCGACATCGACCGCGGGCACGTGATCGCCGCCCTGGCCGGCGCCCACCTCGTCCTGGACGAGGCCGACCGGGCGCGGATCAAGGGCTTCATAATCAACAAGTTCCGGGGCGATCCGGCGCTGTTCGACGACGGTCGCGCCGAAGTCGTGCGCCGGACCGGCTGGCCGGATCTCGGCATGGTTCCGTGGCTGCCGCCCGTGAGGTTCCTGCCGGCCGAGGACGCCGTGGTGCTGGAACGGCCTGCGGCGGCCTCCGAAGGCCGGCGCGCCAAGGTGGTCGTGCCGATGCTGTCGCGGATCGCCAATTTCGACGACTTCGACCCGCTTCGAAACGATCCGGCGATCGACCTTGCGTTCCTGCCGCCGGGCGCGGTGCTGCCGGCCGACGCCGACCTCGTCATCCTGCCCGGGACCAAGGCGACGCTGGCGGACCTGGCGTTCCTGCGCGCGAACGGCTGGGACGTCGACATTCTCGCTCACGCCCGGCGCGGCGGGCGAGTGCTGGGCGTCTGCGGCGGCTACCAGATGCTGGGCCGGACGGTCAGCGATCCGGAAGGCGTCGAGGGCGCGCCGGGGTCGGCGCCGGGGCTTGGCCTGCTGGACGTCGAGACCGTGCTGGCCGGCGACAAGACGGTGCGGCCGGTCGCCGGACAACTGACCGACGGCGCGGCCTTCGAGGGCTACGAGATCCATGTCGGCCGCACGAGCGGCCCGGGAGCCGCGCGGCCGCTGCTGGCGATCGACGGCCATGGCCCCGACGGCGCGGTGTCGGCCGAAGGCCGAATCGCCGGCGCCTACATCCACGGCCTGTTCGACAAGGCCAGCGCCCGCGCCGCCCTCCTCGCCCCGCTCGGCGTCGCGACCGACGGCCAGGACCAGTCGGCGCGGGTCGACGCGGCGCTGGACGAAATCGCCGACATCCTGGAGCGCTCGCTCGACATCGCCGCCATCGCCCGCATCGCCGGCCTGCCCTAGGGTCCGTACTCAATAAGCGCTGGCGGTAATCGGGGGTTGCTGATTCAAGGCTTCTGAAAGGGAGCCTTGAG
>NZ_JBAKFV010000017.1:0-108817 GCF_036889365.1 Caulobacter sp. CCNWLW153 | reverse complement strand
GGACGGCCCACTTCCCCCCCGCCAACCCCCCCCCCGGGCCCGGGGGGGGGGGCGGCGCGGCGCAACCCCCGGGTGCCGGCGGGGGCGAGGGACGGAGCGCCGCGCCCAGTCGCGCCCCCTCCACCCCTTCGGGGTCCCCCTCCCCCGCACGCGGGGGAGGAGCAAGAAGAAAACGCCCCTCCAAGACCCGCGACAACCTCGTCTACGCCGCCGTCTGGCTGGCCTGCGCCGCGCCGCTGGCGTGGCTGGCCTTCCGCGCCTTCACCGGCGACTTGGGGGTCAATCCGATCGAGACCCTGGTGCGCCAGCTGGGCGTCTGGGGCCTGCGGCTGCTGCTGGTGGGCCTCGCCATCACGCCCGCCGCGGTGATCCTGAAGAAACCGCGCCTGGTGCGCTTTCGGCGGACGATCGGCCTCTTCGCCTTCGCCTATGTGTCGCTGCACCTCTTCAGCTACATCGGCGTCGACCTGTTCTTCGACTTTCGCCAGCTGGTGAAGGACATTCTCAAGCGGCCGTTCATCACCTTGGGGATGGCGGCCTTCGCGCTGCTGGTTCCGCTGGCGGTGACCTCGACCAACGGCTGGGTGGTGCGGATGGGCCGGGCGGCCTGGAGCCGGCTGCACTGGCTGATCTACGTCATCGTGCCGCTGGGCGTGGCCCACTACTACCTGCTGGTGAAGGCCGATCACCGCCCGCCGCTGGTCTATGGGGCGATCCTGGCGTTGCTGCTGGGATGGCGGGTGTGGCGGAAAGTCGCCGCGAGGTAGCCCCCTTCCCCCTTGATGGGGGGAAGGGTCGGGGATGGGGGTGACCTGCTGAGCTGGCGGCCGTGCGCGGCTTCCGACGCCGTGGCCACCCCCACCCAACCCTCCCCCATCAAGGGGGAGGGCTTTCTTGGATCTACTTCGCCCCCTTCGCGAACGCCTGGGCCTGGCCCAGCAGCCTCAGCACATTCCCGCTCCAGATCGCCTCGATGTCGGCGTCCGAATAGCCGGCGGCTTTCAGGCGGGCGGTGATCTTGGGCAGGTCGGCCACGTCTTCCAGGCCCTCGACGCCGCCGCCGCCGTCCCAGTCGGCGCCGACGCAGACGGCCTTGGCGCCGCCGATCTTCAGCACGTGGTTCATGCTGTCCATGAAGGTGTCGAAGTTGGCGCGGACCGGCGGGAACTTCTTGTCGAGTTCGGCGCGCTTCCTGGCGTAGGCCACGAAGTCGGCCTGGGTCGCGTCGTCGCCCGGTCCGCGGCCCAGGGCCTCCAGCGCCGCCTTGCGCTCCGGGCTGTTGGCCGAGGCGCGCAGGTAGACCGAGTTGATGCAGATCGCCCCGCCGCTCTCGGCGATCTTCCTGATATGCGCGTCGTCGAGATTGCGCGGGTGGTCGAACACCGCCCGGGCGCCCGAGTGCGAGGCGATGACCGGGACCTTCGACAGGGCCACGGCCTGGTCCACCACATCGTCCGAGGCGTGGCTGACGTCGATCAGGACGCCCAGGCGGTTGGCCTCGGCCAGCCAGCGCAGGCCCAGCGGCGAGAAGCCGTTCCAGATCTTGCCCTTGGGGTCGGTCGAGCTGTCGGCGAACTGGTTGTTGCGGAAGTGGACCGGCCCGGCCATCCGCACGCCCGCGCCGTAGAAGGTCTGCAGCAGGGTCAGGTCCTCGCCCAGCGGCCAGCTGTTCTCGATGCTCTGGAAGGCGAACTTCTTGCCCGCCTTGTTGATGCGGATCGCATCCTCGGGGGTGTAGGCCAGCTCGAACTTGTCGCTGTGGGCGGCCACCATCTCGCGGATCTCGGTCGCGCGGGTCAGGGCGAAGTCGCGAGACTTGCGATAGCCCTCGGCGGTCAGGTCGCCCTGGCCGGTGTAGATCACGAAGAAGCCGCCATCGAGACCGCCGTCGTTCATGCGCGGCAGGTCAACCTGGCTGAAGTCCTGCGGCACGCTGTGGCGGTCGACCATGCTCCAGCCGGGCCGGGCGAAGTGCTCGGGCGTGTCGAGGTGGGTGTCGAGGGTCAGGATGCGCTCGTGCAGCGCCTTGTCAGTTTTGGAGACCGGGACCTCGGCGGCGTGGGCGGCGGCGCCCAGCAGGGCGGCCGAGCCAAGGAGGACTGACAGCAGGCGACGCATGGAACACTCCGGAACAGCTGATCCGGCCAAGCTCGGAGGAGCCGCGCCCCGCGTCAAGGATATTAGATTTTCTAGCGCCCACTTTTCGCGGATGAGCGTCAGATCAGCCCCAGCGCCTTGAAGCTGGCCACGCCGTCGCGACCGACCACCAGGTGGTCGTGGACGGCGATGCTCAGCGCCTTGCCGGCCGAGACGATCTGCTTGGTCATCTCGATGTCGGGGCGTGACGGGGTCGGATCGCCGCTCGGATGGTTGTGCAGCAGGATCAGGTTGGAGCTGGAAAGCTCCAGCGCCCGACGCATCACCTCGCGCGGATAGACCGGCGCATGGTCGACCGTGCCGTGGTTCATCACCTCGTCGGCGATCAGCTGGTTCTTCTTGTCGAGGAAAAGCACCCGGAACTGCTCGCGGGACTCGTTGGCCAGGGCGACCCGCACATAGCCCAGCAGCGCCGTCCAGGACGAGATCACCGGCCGCTTGGTGATGCCTTCGCGCCCAGCCCGCAGGGTGGCCTCGTGCAGGATCTTCAGGTCCACCGCCGCCGTCTCGCCGACGCCGGGCACGGTCTTCAGCTCCTCGACGGTGGCGCCCAGCACGCCGGCGAACGAGCCGAACCGACCCAGCAACGCCTTGGCCAGCGGCTTGACGTCGCCGCGCGGCAGGCTGCGGAAGAGATAGAGCTCGAGCAGTTCATAGTCAGGCAGGGCCGCCAGGCCGCCGGCCCTGGCCCGCTCGCGCAGGCGCTCGCGATGTCCGGCGTGATGGGCGGCGGCGAGGGCGGCCTTGCTCGGCTTGCCGGCCTTATCCGCCTGGAGCGCGCGCGGCGCGGCCTCCGACACCTTCAAGGACTTGCCGCTGACCATCGCGCCCCTCTGCGAGAGAGCGATTAGAGCTTAGCAATCATAAGTTGTCGAGGGCGCGCAAACGCCCTCGACGCAAAGAGCGGATCAGAACGCCGGGACGACCGCGCCCTTGTACTTCTGCGCCATGAACGCCTTCACCTCGGGCGAGGTCAGGGCCTTGGCCAGCTTGGCCACGCGCGGGTCCGAAGCGTTGTCCGGGCGGGTGACCAGGAAGTTCACATAGGGGCTGGTCTTGTCCTCGATCAGCAGGGCGTCCTTGGCGGGGTCGAGCTTGGCGTCCAGCGCATAGTTGGTGTTGATCACCGCCAGGTCCACCTGGTTCAGCACGCGCGGCAGGGTCGCCGACTCAAGCTCCTTGAACTTCAGGCCCTTCGGGTTGGCGGTGATGTCCTTCAAGGTCGAGACCGGGTTGGACGGGTCCTTCAGGGTGATCAGGCCGTTCTTGTTCAGCAGCAGCAGGGCGCGGCCGCCGTTGCTGGGCTCGTTGGGGATGGCCACGGTGGCGCCGGCCGGCAGCTCGGCGATCGCCTTGACCTTCGAGGAATAGGCGCCCAGCGGCTCGATGTGCACGCCGGCCACCTTGACCAGGCCCCAGCCGCGGTCGGCGTTGACGGTGTCGAGATAGGGGCCGGTCTGGAAGTAGTTGGCGTCCAGGTGCTTCTCGGCCAGTTGCACGTTGGGCTGAACGTAGTCGTTGAACACCTTGACGTCGAGCTTCAGGCCTTCGGCCGCCAGCTTCGGCTTGATGAACTCCAGGACCTCGGCGTGCGGCACGGCGGTGGCGCCGACCACCAGGGTGTCGGCCGCCGACGGCGCGGGCTGGCGGCTGCAGGCGGCCAGCAGGGCGAAGGCGGCGAGGCTGACGAGTGCGGCGCGGCGGGCGACCATGAACGGCTCCGATAAGTCGATAATTCCGGGAGGGTATTGCGCACAAACGCCGCCGATGCGGAATCAGTTTTCCTGGGGCGGGGAAGAGCGCGACGCCGCCTCAGTCGTCGTTGGCCGGGTCCTCGGGGCCCTGGATCGTCCAGTTCGACACGAAGTCGGGGTTCTCCAGCACCTCGCCGTTGGCCAGGGTGTAGGTCCCCGGCTGGGCCGACCGGATGTTCGAGGTCTGCGGCGGCAGCAGATAGGTGTCGCCGTCCTCTTCCTTCGTCAGCAGGTCGACGAGGATGCCCTCTTCCGGATCGGCCGACAGGATGACGCCGTGGAACTGCTCGACGTCCTCGATCTCGCCGTCGGCGTCGAGGAAGGTCAGGCCCACCAGGATGATGCGGCCCGGCAGGGTGTCGGCCAGCGCCTGGTCCCAGTGCTCGGGCGGCGGGACGGAAAGGATTTCGTCGGTCATTCGGGGTTCTTAAGGCCGCGCTCGCCGCCTCGCAATCACCCCAGGCGCTTGGCCCGCGTCAGGTTCAGCGGCGCATAGCCGGCGGCGGCGAAGAAGGCCTGGGCGCCGGCGTTGGCGGCCCAGGCGTCCAGCACGACGGTTTCCAGCCCCAGCGCCCTCGCCTCCCCCTCCAGCACATCGAGCAGGGCCGCGGCGATCCCCCGGCGGCGGAACGCCGGATCGACCGCCAGGTGGTGCAGGTAGAACCGCCGGCGGGCCAGGGCGAAGGGCGTCTCGGCGCGGTCCTGGATTTCGGCCCAGCCATAGCCGGCCGCCGCGCCGTCGACCTCCGCCAGCAGCAGACGATGGGCCGGCTGGTCCAGCACCCCGCGCAGGAAGCTCGCCAGTTCGACCGGATCGACGGCGGGCTTGAAGATCTCGGGCGACAGGGCCGCGTGCAGGGCTTGCACGCCGGCGTTCAACGCGACCAGGGCCGGGATGTCGGTGTCGACGGCGGGCCTGATCGCGATGGAACTCACCGGTGCGAGACCTTTCGCACCACCGTGTCGCCGACCATCTGCAACACCTGCACCAGGATCAGCAGCAGCACCACGGTGACCACCATGACGTCGGTCTGGAAGCGCTGGTAGCCGAAGCGGATGGCGAGATCCCCCAGCCCCCCGGCCCCGACCACCCCGGCCATGGCCGTGTAGGAGACCAGCGCGATGGCCGTCACCGTCGCCCCGGCGATGATCCCGGGCATGGCTTCGGGCAGCAGCGCGCCCAGCACCACCTGGCGACGCGTGGCGCCCAGGGCGAAGCTGGCCTCGACCACGCCCTTGTCGACCTCGCGCAGGGCCGTCTCGACCAGGCGAGCGTAGAAGGGCGCGGCCCCCACCACCAGCGGCGGGATGGCGCCGGCCACGCCCAGCGAGGTGCCGACCAGCAGCACCGTCAGCGGGATCATCACGATCAGCAGAATCACGAACGGCACCGAGCGCAGGATGTTGACCAGCAGGCCCAGGCCCGCGTGCGCGGCCTTGTTCTCCAGCATCTGGCCCTTGCCGGTCAGGAACAGGATCACGCCCAGCGGCAGACCCAGGATCACGGTCAGGGCCATGGAGCCGCCAAGCATGGTCAGGGTGTCGATCGTGGCCAGGCCGATGTCGGCCCAATCGATGTTGGAAAACAGGCTCATCGGGCGGCCTCCAGACGATCCACCCGCACGTCGGCGGCCTCGAAGCGGGCGATGGCGGCCTCGACGTCGCCGCCGGTCAGGGCCAGGGTCAGCTGGCCGTACGGCGCGTCACGCAGCTTGTGGATGCGGCCGCCGAGGATCGAATAGTCGACGCCGGTCTCGCGGGCCACCGCGCCCAGAACCGGCTTGTAGGTGGCCTCGCCCTTGAAGGTCAGGCGCACCAGCACCCCCGCCGGCAGGGCGGTCTCGGACGCGTCCTCCGCCTCGCCCACGAAACGACGGGCGGTGTCGCTGGCCGGGTGCAGGAACACCTCTTCCACCGGCCCCTGCTCGACCACGCGGCCGCCCTCCAGCACCGCCACCCGGTCGCAGACGCGGCGCACGACGTCCATCTCGTGGGTGATCAGCACGATGGTGAGGCCAAGCTCGCGATTGAGGTCGGAGATCAGGGCCAGGATCTGCTCGGTGGTCTCCGGATCGAGCGCGCTGGTGGCCTCGTCGCACAGCAGGACCTTCGGCGCCGTGGCCAGGGCCCGGGCGATGCCGACGCGCTGCTTCTGGCCGCCCGACAGCTGGGCCGGATACTTCGTCGCGTGGTCCGAAAGACCCACCCGCGCCAGCAACTCGGCCGTCCGCGCCTTGATCTGCGCCGGTTCGCGCCCGGCCAGCTTCAGCGGGAAGGCGACGTTCTGCTCGACCGTCTTGGACGACAGCAGGTTGAAGTGCTGGAAGATCATGCCGACGCGGCGACGCAGGGCCCGAAGCCCCGCGACGTCCAGCGCCGCCACGTCGTCGCCGTCGACGATGACCTTGCCGCCGGTGGGCAGTTCCAGGCCGTTGATCAGGCGGATCAGGGTGGACTTGCCGGCGCCCGAGGCGCCGATGACCCCGAACACCTCGCCCTGCGCGACCTCGAGCGAGGCCTCGCGCAAGGCCGCATGACCGGTCGCTCCGCGCGCGGCGGCATAGGTCTTGGATACGGCTTCGAAACGGATCACCGGCGGCAGGTCCCTACTTCGCGACCGGAGCGACGGCGGCCGGGGCGGCCGCGCGCGGCGGGGCGTTCTTGACGTAGCGGTCCATCCAGTCGGTCATCTCCCACAGGGTGTGCATCACCGACTCCCGGGCGCGATAGCCGTGGGCCTCGTAGGGCAGCACGGTGTAGCGCACGGTGGCCCCCGCCCCCTTCAGCGCGGCGTAGAAGCGCTCGCTCTGGATCGGGAAGGTGCCGGAGTTGTCGTCCGCCTCGCCGTGGATCAGCAGGATCGGCTCATTGACCTGCTTCACATAGGTGAAGGGGCTCATCTTCGTATAGGTGTCGGTGGCCTGCCAGTAGGTGCGCTGCTCCGACTGGAAGCCGAACGGCGTCAGGGTGCGGTTGTAGGCGCCCGACCGCGCGATGCCGGCCCGGAAGAGATCGCTGTGAGCCAACAGGTTGGCGGTCATGAACGCGCCGTAGCTGTGGCCGCCCACGGCGATGCGGTCGCGGTCGGCCACGCCCAGGGCCACCACCGCGTCGACCGCGGCCTTGGCGTCGGCGGTCAGCTGCTCGACATAGCTGTCGTTGGGCTCGGCGCCGTCCTTGCCGATGATCGGCATGCCCGGGCCGTCCAGCACCGCATAGCCCTGGGTCAGCAGGAACAGGTGGCTGGCGCCGCCCGGACGGGTGAAGCGGTTGCCCGCGTCCACCGTCTGGCCGGCCACCGAGGCGTCGGTGAACTCTTCCGGATAGGCCCACATCAGCATCGGCAGCGGGCCATCGCGGGTCTTGTCGTAGCCGGCCGGCAGGTAGAGGTCGCCCGACAGCTTCACCCCGTCGGGACGGCTGTAGGTGATGGTCTGCTTGGTGACGCCGGCGAACTGCGGGGCGCGGTCGACGAACTTGGTGAGCGCCTTGCCGTTGCCGCCCTTGAGGGGTTTGACGAAGTAGTTGGGAACCTCGTCCTTGCTCTCGCGGCGGGTGATCAGGGTCTTGCCGGCCTCGTCGGCCAGGGCCACCGGCGCCTCGTAGTACGGGGCCTCGGCCTGCCACAGGCGCGCGGTCTTGCCGTCGGCCAGGTTCATCACGCCCACGAACGGGAACTCGCCCTTGGCGCTCGCGCCGTCGCCGGAAACGAACACGCCCTTGCCGTCGGGCGTGAAGTGCAGCACCGCCTCGCCCTTGGCGTTGCGGCGGCTCAAGAGACTGCCCGGATCGTTGTAGCGGTCCTGGTAGTTGCGCTCGACCAGCAGGCGGGGGGCGCCGGACTTGGACGGATCGATGGCCAGGCGCTTTTCCTTGCGGTTGTCGAACCAGCGGCCGGTGACCACGGCGAAGTCGTCGCGCCCCCAGCTGATCCCGGCATAGCGCAGGTCCAGGTCGACCAGCGTCGTCGGCGCGGCCTCGAACGGCGCGGCCTGCATCAGCACGCGGTCGTGGATCTCGACCTTCTTCTTGGGATCGCCGCCGTCCTGGGCCTCGGCCCAGACCAGGGTCGCGGGCGCGTCGCTGCGCCATTGCGGGCTGCGCGGGCCGGCCACCACCGCGTCGAAGGCCGACGACAGGTTGTCGGCCAGCGGGCGGTCGACCAGGGTCTTGACCGGCTTGCCGCCCTCGGCGTCGACGATCTGGATCTCGGTGGGGAAACGGCCGGCCGGCACCAGGTAGCTGTAGGGACGCTTCAGGCGTGTAACCAACAGGTAGCGGCCGTCGGGCGAGACCGAGAAGCCGTTGATCACGCCGGGCGCGCCCACCGGGGTCGACGCCCCGTCGGCCAGGGCCACGCGGGTCAGCTGGCTGGTGAAGTAGTGGTCGAACAGCGCCTCGTCATGGGCGTTGCCCAGCAGGTCCTGATAGGTGCGGATGGCGGCGGTGCGGCCCGCCGACTGCTGGACGATCGGGCCCTCGGGCGCCGCCGGCTCGGCCGGGGCCGCGCCACGGCCGGCCGGGATCTGGCGCACCAGGAAGCCGCTGTCGTCGGGCAGCCAGTCATAGCTGCCGCCGAAGGCCGCGTTCAGCACCGGGCCGGTCAGCCTGCGCGCCGTCGCGGTCTTCAGGTCGGCGACCCACAGCTCCAGGCCGGTGGGCGCCTCCATCACGAAGGCCAGGCTCTGGCCGTTCGTCGACCAGCGCGTCTCGATGAAGCGCGCGCCCTGGGGCAGAGCCACCGGCCGCACCGCGCCAGTCTTCACGTCCTCGAAGGCCAGGCTGTTCATCCAGGTGGTGCGGGCCTCGATCGGGCCGTTGGTGCGCGGATTGATGCGGTAGCCGCCCAGCCGCAGGATCGGGTCGGCCACGGCCCGGATCGGCGGCAGGTTCTCGCGGCCCAGCAGGGCCAGCGTCTTGCGCTCGGGGCTCAGGCTGACGCCCGGCGTCGGCGCGGCGTCGAGGATCTGGGCGATCGGCGCCGGCGGCGTCCGATAGGCCTCGCCGGCGGTGGCGACCGAAGCGGCCCCGCCGCAGGCCATGGCCGCCAGCACGGCGGTCGAAGCCAACGCCACGGCGCGGCGACGGAATTGGGTGTCGAACATGAAGCCCCCGGGAAACGCGTAGGAGGGGCAGCAATAAGCGCGCTTACGGCTCAGGTGAACGGGAAAGTGTGGGCGAGTGGGATATCGGTGGTTGGGTTTTGCAGGGTGGGGAGGCGGATGAGACGCGTGTTGGATCAGCCTGACGCTTCGGCGCTGCGCCTCGCGAGATTAACCGAGAGTACGAGGGCTCTTCCATAGATCAACTGACTGGCCGAGCCTCCTGAGGCGCATTCAGCTCGAAAACCCCGCCGCCGATCTCCGTCAGGAGTTCGTTCACGCGCGCCCGCACTGCAGCCTGCAGTGGCGCATCATCAATAAAACCTGGACTATCGGGGATCTCGACGCGAAGGCGCTCGGGATCGTCCGCTGACAAAGGCGAATAGACGAAACCAAGCCCAGCTTGCGGCAATGCAACACCGATCACAGCGACACCCCTAAGCGAGCCGCCCACAACGCTGTAGTTGAAAGCGGTCGCCCCCGTCAGCTGTGCTCTCTGCTGAGCGGGGGTAATTCCGGTGGCCGTATGGATAGGGTCCCAGGCCATCGACAAGGTTTGGCCTTGATAGATATGTCCGTAGGGTGATCCGAGAAGGCTTATCGGGAAGCCGCCAACGGTGTCGTTGACCAGCGACCCAGCATCTGAGAACAGCCTAAAAAATGCACCATTGAATTGGATCTCAGCGGCCTGAACTCCCCATTCGGGATTATCGTATCCTGGCTGATTGGGCTCCTCTGCGAGAACTTTCCGAACCACATCCGGGTCGCCAATAAAACAATTTTCAACGTCACCCGAAATGCCGCGCGCAGTGATCTTGTGCAGGAACGGCTCTCCATCTCTATGGAATGCCAGAATGAATTCGACATCCGCTCCTGAGGTGGTGCAGGCACCCGCTAAAACATTGGCGACTTCTGAAACTTCGCCACTGGAAAGAAGCTGTTTACGAGCCTGTCGGATTGCGCTCAGAGCTGGGTCAGCGTGGCCAGCATAGGCAACGGAGACATATGGGCTCAGGATGATCCCTTTAAGTCGCCCGGGAAAAGCATCGCGCTTTCCCACCGCACTGTCAGAAATCATCGTATCGGTTAGGAGGCTGATACGCCTACCAAACTTACGCCCAATCCCAACCGTCATCGTTTCCCTGTCATCGGCGAGTTATCAGCCCTCCCGCTATCCCAGCAGTCGACTTCCCTAAGGCGTCTGCGGTCCGTTGCTCCCCCTACTTTCTAACCACCGCCCCGCCCTTCATCACGAACACCGGCTTCTCCAGCACGGTCACGTCAGCGAGCGGGTCGCCCGACACCGCGATCAGGTCGGCGTAGCGGCCGGCGGTCACCTGGCCCAGGTCCTTCTCGCGGCCCAGGGCTTGGGCCGCGTTGACCGTGGCGGCCTGGATGGCCTGGAGAGGCGTGGCGCCGTAGCGGACCATCACCGCGAACTGGCGGGCGTTGTCGCCGTGGGGATAGACCCCGGCGTCGGTGCCGTAGATCATCTTCACCCCGCCCTTGAGGGCCTTGCGGAAGTTCTCGCGCTGGACCTCGGCGATGTCGCGGTCCTTGCGCAGGTTGTCCTCGAGCACGCCGTTCTTGCGGCCTTCGGACTGGGTGTAGTCGGTGTTGTAGATGTCCATCGAGAACCAGGTCCCCTTCTGGGCGGCCAGCTTGATCCCCTCGTCGTCGACGAGGCTGGCGTGCTCGATGGTGTCGATGCCGGCGCGGATGGCCTCCTTGATGCCGGCCCCGCCATGGGCGTGGGCGGCGACCTTGAGGCCGGCCATGTGGGCCTCGTCGGCCACGGCCTTCATCTCGTCATAGGTCAGCTGCTGCTGGCCCGGCTCGTCGCCGCGCGAGAAGACGCCGCCGGTGGCGCAGATCTTGATCACCTGGGCGCCGTACTTCTTCAGCGTGCGCACCGCCTTGCGGGCCTCGTCGGGGCTGTCGATGTTGTAGGGCGCCTTCTGGTCCATCGACGGCGGGAAGAAGGTGCTGTCGCAGTGCCCGCCGGTGGCCCCGATGGCGTAGGTGGCGGTGACGACCCGCGGGCCGGGTACGACGCCCTCGTCGATCGCCTCGCGCAGGCCCACGTCGTTGAAGCGGTCGGCGCCGACGTTGCGCACGGTGGTGAAGCCGGCCTCCAGCGTGGCCTTGGCGTTGGCGGTCTGGGTCACGCTCCAGAAGGCGTCGCTGAACTGCAGGGAATTGTAGCCCCCATAGACCGGCGAGGCGTCGAGATGCACGTGCATGTCGATCAGGCCCGGCAGCAGGGTCGCGCCCGGCAGGTCGACCGCCTCGGCGTCGGGGGGGATCGCGAAGTCGCCGGCCTTGCCGACGGCGGTGATCCGGCCGGCGACCACCAGCACCACCGGCTTGTCGACATAGCGCCCGGTGGCGACGTCGAGCAGCCGCGCGGCGGTGACGACCTTGGTCTCGGCGGCGTGCGCGGCGCTCGCGGCCAGCGCCAGGGCGACCGCCAGGGTCGAAATCGTCGGTCCACGCATCCGGTCGGCCTCGCTTCAAGTTGCAGGCGAGGACGCTAGAGCGTGACCGTGAAAGTGGAAAGGGCGGCCGCGCACGGCGACCGCCCCTTTTTCGTCAGGCCTTGAAGAAGGCCAGCAGGTCCGGGTTGATGATCTCCGGATGGGTCGTGCACATGCCGTGCGGCAGACCCTTGTAGACCTTCAGCTCGCCCTTCTTGACCAGCTTGGCCGACAGCAGCGCCGAGTCGGCGATCGGCACGATCTGGTCGTCGTCGCCGTGCATCACCAGCACCGGCACGTCGACCTTCTTGAGATCGTCGGTGAAGTCGGTCTCGGAGAAGGCCTTGATGCAGTCGTAGTGGGCCTTGACGCTGCCGGTCATGCCCTGGCGCCACCAGTTCCAGATCACGCCCTGGTCGACCTTCGCGCCCGGACGGTTGAAGCCGTAGAACGGGCCGGCCGGCACGTCGTAGAAGAACTGGGCGCGGTTGCCGGCGGTGGCGGCGCGGAAGCCGTCGAACACCTCGATCGGCAGGCCGCCCGGGTTCTTGTCGCTCTTGACCATGATCGGCGGCACCGCGCCGATCAGCACGGCCTTGGCCACGCGTCCCGGCTTGGCGCGGGCGACGTAGTGGATCACCTCGCCGCCGCCGGTCGAGTGGCCGACGTGGATGGCGTTCTTCAGGTCGAGGTGGTCGGTCAGGGCCGCGACGTCGGCGGCGTAGGTGTCCATCTCGTTGCCGGTGTCGGTCTGGGTCGAACGGCCGTGACCGCGGCGGTCATGGGCGATCACCCGGAAGCCCTGAGCGTAGAAGAACATCATCTGGTTGTCCCAGTCGTCGGCCGTCAGCGGCCAGCCGTGGTGGAACACGATCGGCTGGGCGGTCTTGGGACCCCAGTCCTTGTAGTAGATCTGCACGCCGTCCTTGGTCGTGACGAAACCGCTGCTCATGGTCTTGGCTCCTGGGGTAGGGCTCGCGGGCGAGGCCGCGGCGAAGGTCGGGGCGACCGCGAAAGCCGCCAGGCCGAGGCCGACGGCGAGGACGTCCCGGCGCGAGGCGCCGTCGTCGGAAGATTGGGTGGTCATCGGTCGCCCTCTGCATCGAACAATCCGGGGCGCGTTTCGTTGCGGCCCCGAGCCCGTGCAAGGTGGCCCAGCGCGCCTCATGGGGCTTGAACGTATCGCGCGACCGCTGGGACGAACGCGCCGGGACGTTAGATTGATGTGGCGCGTCCCCAAAACGCCCGTCATTCCCGCCCTTGTGGCGCGACCCCCTCTATCAGCCGCAAGGGCGGGAGGGGCGGCGTGCACAGCACGCCGCTGGCGCTTTCACGTGCGAGCGGAACCAGAGGTTCCCGCCACAAGGGCGGGAATGACGGGAGAAATATTGCACCGCTACTCGGCGCGGGGCAGCACCAGGGCCACGCGCAGGCCCGGGCCCATGCCGTTGTACTCGCCCGGCCCCTCGGCCAGCTCCAGCCGGCCGCCGTGCGAGGCGGCGACGGCCTGCACCAGCGACAGGCCAAGGCCCGCGCCAGGCTCGCTGCGGCTGTTCTCCAGGCGCACGAAGCGCTGGACCACGCGGGCGCGGTCCTCCTCGGGCACGCCCGGTCCGGTGTCGGTGACCGAGAACTCCAGCTCGCCCGACGAGCGGCGGCGCAGGCGCAGCATGATCGCCCCGCCCTCGGGCGTGTACTTGATGGCGTTGTCGAGCAGGTTGGCCAGGGCCTGGGCGATGAACTCGCGGTTGCCGCGCAGGGACAGGGCCGGGGTGATCTCGGCCTTGAAGTCCAGGCCCTTGTCCTCGCACGAGAACTCGTAGAGCTCGGCCATGTCGGTGGCCAGGTCGCTGGCCTCGAAGGTCTTCTGATCGGGGGCCTGGCCGGCGGCCTGCAGGCGGGCGATGGCCAGCACGGCGTTGAAGGTCTTGAGCACGCCGTCGGCGTCGGCCAGAGCGGTCTCGAGCGCCGCCACCGGGTCGCCCTTGCCGTTCTCGGCGTCGATCAGGGCCACTTCCATGCGGGCGCGAAGGCGGGTCAGCGGGCTGCGCAGGTCGTGGGCGATGGCGTCGCCGGCGTGGCGCAGGCCGCCCATCAGGCGCTCGATGCGGTCGAGCATGTCGTTCAGGCCCTCGGCCAGCTCGTCGTACTCGTCGCGGGCGCCGCGGATCTTGGCCCGGGCGTGCAGGTCGCCGCCGCGCACGGCGTTCACCACGTCCACAAGCCCCTGCATGCTGCGGCTGACGTTGCGGCTGATCAGCACCCCGCCGGCGAGGCCCAGGATGATGACCAGCGCGCCTGCGCCCCACAGGGCGCGGACGATCTTCATCACATAGCCCTGGGACTCGGCGACGTCGGCGCCGACGAACAGGATCTCGCCGCCCGCCAGGCGCTCCTGCACGCCCCGGGCCGAGCGCCGCACGGCGGCGCCGTCGAGGTCGGTCTCGGTCAGGGTGAAGCTGCGCCAGGTCGGCCCCGCCCCGGTGAAGTCGTCGATCGGCGACTCCTCGATCGAGCCGGTGATCCGCCTGCCGGTCTTGTCGGCGAAGTAATAGAGGAACGGCCGCTCGCCGATGGCCCGCTCGACCAGGGTCTGGTTCAGGGCGTTGACCCCGCCCTGGCGATAGGCCGCCTCCAGGCTCTCCATCTCGCGGGTGATCTCGGCGTCGGCGCGCCGGTCCACCTCGCCGGCGGTGGCGATGTAGATATAGCCGAGGAACGCCGTCGCCGCCGCCGCGAACAGGGCCAGGAACAGCAGGGTGAGCCGGAAAGGCGTCGAGCGAACGAGGCGCGGCAGGCGCATGGATCAGGTCTTCTTACCGATCAGAGCGTCGAGGTCACGCCGGCCGTCCAAGACCCGCAGCACTTCGACGCCGCCCGATATCGGGCGATAAACAATGATCCACGGCTTGACGCTGTGAACGCGCGCGCCGCGGCGTGTGGCCCGGCCAAGGTGCGGAAAAGCCGCTAGGTTTGGCAAGGCCGCCTCCAGTCTTCTCAGCACCGAAGATGCAGCCGAAAGCCCGTTTTCGGAGACGACCTGACGAAAGATGTAGCGAAGGTCCGCCTCAGCCTTGGCCGTGGTGACGAAACACGGCGGCACGGTGGACGGGTCAGGCCTTGCGCTGGACTTGAAGAAACCGCGAGGTCTCCTCTGCAATCAGCTTTTCCACATCAAGCACCGAGCGCTCACCGCCCTGGGCGTCCGCCTCCGCGACGAGCGTCTCTAGCGCATCCTCGTTCCGCGAGAGCCAGGCATCGAGGTCCGCCCCGGAGAGCTCCGGATCGGTAACGACGTCCTTGGTGAAAGGCTTGGACGGCTCGTTCATGGCGCTCAGCCTAACACGGGTCCGGCGGACCGCCTACGGATCGAGCCGGTAGCCCGCCCCGCGCACGGTCTGCAGCATGGCCCTGTCGAACCCCTTGTCGATCTTCGATCGAAGACGAGAAATGTGCACGTCGATGACGTTGGTCTGCGGGTCGAAGTGGTATTCCCACACCTTCTCCAGCAGCATGGTGCGGGTCACCGACTGGCCGGCGTGGCGCATCATGAACTCCAGGAGTTGAAACTCCCGGGGTTGCAGGTCGATCTCCTTGCCCTGGCGATGGACCGTGCGATTGATGAGGTTCATCTCGAGCTCGCCGACCTTCAGGGTCGTGGCGACGGCGCCCGTCTCGCGACGGCGCGACAGGGCCTCGACGCGGGCGATCAGTTCGGGAAAGGCGTAGGGCTTGACCAGGTAGTCGTCGGCGCCGGCCTTCAGGCCGTCGACGCGGTCGCCCACCTCGCCCAGGGCCGACAGGAACAGCACCGGCGTCTGGTCGCCCTCGCGGCGCAGGGTCGAGACCACCTCGACGCCGTTCTTCTTGGGCATCATGCGGTCGACGATCAGCACGTCGAAGCCGCCCTTGCCGGCCTCGACCAGGCCGGCCTCGCCGTCGGGCGCGTGGACGCAGGCGTAGCCGGCTTCGGTCAGGCCATGGGACATCGCGCCGGCGGCCTCGAGATCGTCCTCGATAATCAGAATACGCATCAGCCAACCCCTCGTGCGCCGACAGAGAACAATCGACGTTCTCCCGATTCTATCGACCGGCGCGATAGTTGGCGACTGGATACCGGCTTCGCGCGCGACCGTCCCTTAAACCTTGGTCACATACGAAAAGCCCCGCCTCGATTTCTCGAGGCGGGGCTGATCGTTCACGATGTAAGGACCGCTTAGGGAGCGATCTTGATCGCGATGATGGTCGGGCGGCCGGCGCGGATGATGCGCAGGTTGACGCTCGGGCGCTGAAGCTTCTTGGCGGCCTCGATCGCGGCGTTGACCTCGCCGATCGTGACGACCTGTTCGCCGTTGATGCTGCTGATCACGTCGCCCTTGCGCAGGCCCTTCTCGCCGGCGTCGGACGTGGCCTTCACGCTGTCGATCAGCAGGCCCTTGACGCTGCTGTCGATGCCGTTGGCCTTGCGGGCCGCGTCATCGAGAGGCGACAGGCTCATGCCCAGGGCCTCGGCCTTGGGGGCCGCCGGCTTGGCCGGAGCGGACTTGTCGCCGCCGTCCTCGTTGTCGTTGTCGGCCAGTTCCTTCTCGGTCGGGCGCACGCCCGAGCGGATCTCGACGGTGCGGGGCTTGCCGCCGCGCAGCACGGCCAGCTTGATGACCTCGCCCGGACGGGCCTTGGCCACTTCGCGGGTCAGTTCCGAGCCGCTCTTGATCGCCACGCCGTTGACGCTGGTGACCACGTCTTCGGGCATCAGGCCGCCGCGCTGGGCAGGACCGCCCGGCACCAGGTCGGCGACGATGGCGCCCTTGGTCCCGGCCAGGCCTTGCGCCTCGGCCATCTCGCTGGTGAACGGCTGGATCTGGGCGCCGATATAGCCGCGCACGACCTTGCCGCCGTTGATCAGCTGCTTGGCGGTGGCCTCGGCCACGTCGGCCGGAATGGCGAAGCCGATGCCCACCGAGCCGCCGGTCGGCGAGAAGATCGCCGTGTTCACGCCGATCACCCGACCGTAGATGTCGAACGACGGACCGCCTGAGTTGCCGCGGTTGATGGGGGCGTCGATCTGGATGTAGTCGACGAACTGCGAGGAGTTGTCGCCCAGGTCGCGACCATAGGCCGAGATGATGCCGGCGGTGGCCGTGCCGCCCAGGCCGAACGGGTTGCCGATGGTGATCACCCAGTCGCCGACGCGCGGACGGGCCTGGTTCTCGAAGTTCACGAACGGGAACGCCGCGCCCTTGGCCTGCGGGTCGATCACCTTGATCACCGCCAGGTCGGTGCTTTCGTCACGCCCCACCACGGTGGCCTTCAGCTCGCGGCCGTCCTTCATGACGACGTTGATGCCGTCGGTGTCGGCGTCGGCCACCACGTGGTTGTTGGTGACGATGTAGCCGTCGGCCGAGATGAAGAAGCCCGAGCCCGAGGACTGCTGCTTGGGCGCGGCTTGCGCGTCCTCGCCTTCCTCGCCCGGCTTCTGGCCGCGCGGCACGATGTCGAACGGCAGGCCTTCCAGGCCCGGAATGCGAAGGCGGGCCTTCGGGTCGGCCTTCGAGGTCACGTCGATCTGCACGACGGCCGGCGAGACCTTCTCGAAGATGTCGGCGAAGGACAGCGGCGCGCCGGGCGGCGGGGCGAACATCGGGGCGCTGGTCGCCGAAGCGCGCACCAGCGACGGCTCCTGCTCGGCCGCGCCGGCCGGTCCCATGCGCATGCCCACGCCGGCCAAGGCGGCGCAAGCAACGCCGGCCCCCGCGACGGCGCCAACAATAAATCCTGACTTCCGAGCAGCCATCTTTCGTCTTTCCTCACCCACGACGCTCCGCGCCGGGTTCTCGAACAGAACCTAGTTGCACCAGCAATTCGTGCAACGGTTCCAGGATTATCTTTCCTTCATCCTCGCGGCGTTTCTTGCGGCCTCATCAGGGCGCAATCGTGTCATTCGCCCTCGAGTAGTCCCTTCAGCCGCGCTTCTTCCTCCGCAGACAACGCTTCCGGCGCAGCTTCGGGGCTCCGCCGACGCCGCAGCAGCGCGACCATCAGCCCCCCGCCGGCCAGCAGAACCGCCAGCGGCGTAAGCCAGAGCACCGCGTTTCCAGCCGAGAACGGCGGCTTCAGCAGCACGAACTCGCCATAGCGCTCCGTCAGGAACGCACGGATCTGCGCGTCGCTCCGCCCCTGCTTCACTTGGTCGCGCACCAGAAGACGCAGGTCGCGGGCCAGCGCGGCCTCCGAGTCGTCGATGGACTCGTTCTGGCAGACCAGGCACCGCACTTCCTTGAACAGATCGCGCGCCCTGGCCTCCTGGGCGGGGTCGGGCAGGCGTTCGGAAGGGTCGGACGCAGCGGCCATGCAGGCGATGGCGGCGATGGCCAAGGCGAGGGTGCGGAAAGTCTTCACGCCTGCGCTCCCTTGGCTTTTCGGGCGACGCCCATGCGCAGCCGGCGGTCCGACAACGAGACGACGCCGCCCAGGGCCATCACCAGCGGTCCCAGGAAGATCAGCCGCACCCACGGATTGACATAGGCCCGCACCAGCCAGGCCGGCTGGCCGTTCGCGCCCGCCCGGCGCTCGCCGATGACGACGTAGAGGTCGTCCAGGCCGCGGGGGCAAAGCGCCACCTCCGAGGTGGTCTGGCCGCCGGTGGGGAAGAACCGCCGCTCGGGCTGGGCGGTGCAGACAAGCCCCCCGCCCTGCTTCTCGATGCGCACGATGCCGCGCTCGGCCAGGTAGTTGGGGCCTTCCAGCGTGCCGACGTCGGTGAGGGTCAAAACGTAGCCGCCCAGCTCGAACCCGCCGCCGACCGACAGCGCCTGGGCGGTCTCCACCTTCCAGGCGGTCTCGAAGCTGGCGCCCAGCACGAAGAGGCCAAGACCGGCATGGGCGATGGTCGTGCCCCAGGCGCCGCGCGGCAGGCCGCCGGCCCGGCGTCGCACCTCGGCCCAGGGGACGCGGAAAGCCTTCACCCGTTCGAAGAGCTCGGCCAGCGTCCCGCCGATCAGCCAGAAGCCCAGGACGAGGCCCAGGCTCGCCAGCGCCTTGCGCGGGGTGACCACGGCATAGGCCGCCAGGCCCAGGATCGCGGCGACCAGCAGGGCCAGCCACAGGCGGCGCACCACCAGGCGCGCGTCGCCCCGCTTCCAGGCCAGCAGCGGCCCGGCCGGCAGGATGGCCAAGGCCAGCACCAGCAGCGGCGTGAAGGTCAGGTTGAAGAACGGCGGCCCCACAGAGACGGCCTCGCCGTCCATGGCCTCGCGGATCAGCGGATAGAGCGTGCCCAAGAGCACCGTCGCCGTCGCCGCCGACAGGATGATGTTGTTTAGGACGATGGCGCTCTCGCGGCTGACCGGCGCGAACAGGCCGCCGGCGTTCAGGCTCGGCGCGCGGATCGCGAACATCAGGAATCCAAAGCCCGCCGCGATCCCCATGATGGTGAGCAGCAGCACCCCGCGCGTCGGATCGACGGCGAAGGCGTGGACGCTGGTCAGGACGCCCGAGCGCACCAGGAACGCCCCCAGCATCGAGAAGCCGAACGCCGCCAGCGCCAGGAAGACCGTCCAGCCCGGCAGGGCGCCGCGCTTTTCCAGCACGATGGCCGAATGCAGCAAGGCGGCGCCGATCAGCCACGGCATGAAGCTGGCGTTCTCGACCGGGTCCCAGAACCACCAGCCGCCCCAGCCCAGCTCGTAATAGGCCCAAAAGGCGCCCAGGGTGATGCCGACGGTCAGCAGGCTCCAGGCCGCCAGGGTCCAGGGGCGCACCCAGCGGGCGAAGGCCGCGTCGACCTTGCCTTCGATCAGGGCGGCGACCGCGAACGAGAACACCACCGAAAAGCCCACATAGCCGGCGTAGAGGAACGGCGGATGCACGGCCAGCGCCCAGTCCTGCAGCAGCGGATTGAGCGAGCGGCCCTCCACCGGCGGATCGGCCAGGCGGGCCAGCGGGTTCGAGGCGAAGACGGTGTAGGCCAGGAAGAGCACGCCCAAGGCGCCCTGCACGGCCACGGCCCAGGCCCGCAGGCGCGGCGGCAGGCGCTCGCCGAACACCGCCACGGCCGCGCCGTAACCGGTCAGGACGAGGCACCACAGCAGCATCGAGCCCTCGTGGCTGCCCCAGGCGCCGGCCACCTTGTAGAGCAGCGGCTTGGCGGTGTGGGAATTGGCCGCCACGTTGGCCACCGAGAAGTCCGAGCCGACGAAGGCGTAGATCAGGGCGGCGAAGGCGCAGGCCAGGGCCGCGAAGGCGCCCAGGGCCGCGCCGCGCCCCGCGCCGGCCAGCACGCCCGAACGCCGCCACGCGCCGGCGGCGGAAAGACCCGTCTGGGCGACCGAAAGGGCCAGGGCCAGGACCAGCGCGAAGGCGCCGAACTCGACGATCATTGGGCGGCCTTCTCCGGACCATAGGACGGCGGAGGCGCGCCCTCGCCGCGCCACTCGCCCTGCTCCTTGATGGCCTTGGCCACCTCGCGCGGCATGTAGCGCTCGTCGTGCTTGGCCAGCACCTGCTTGGCGACGAACACGCCGCCCTCGTCGAAAGCGCCGGTGGCGACGATCCCCTGCCCCTCGCGGAACAGGTCGGGCAGGTCGCCCTGGTAGCGCACCTTGCTGGTCGTCTTCTGGTCGGCGACCGTGAACTCCACCAGGCCGTCGGGATGCTTGACCACGCTGCCGGCCTGGACGAGACCGCCCAGCTGCACCTTGCGGCCGGCCGGCACCTGGGCCTCCTGGGCCTGGGCGGGGGTGTAGAACAGCGAGATCGAGTCCCGCATGCCGTACAGCGCCAGGCCGACGGCCAGGGCGACGACCGGCGCGATCGCCAGCAGGATGGTCAGGCGCCGGCGCGCCTTGCGGGATTTCGGGAGAAAGCTCATCGGCCGTTCAGATTCTGCGGGGGCGTGTCGGCGGCCTGGCGCAGGGCGACCAGCACCCTGGGCTGGTCCTTGAAGCGCGCCGAAGCCGCCTTCAGGGCCGCGTCGCGGCGGGAGGCGTCGCCCAGCACGGCGTAGGCGCGCACCAGGCGCACCCAGCCCTCGGGATCGTCGGGCGCGGCGGCCAGGCGCCGGGCCAGGCCCTCGACCATGCCCTGGATCATGTCGGGCGTGACCTCGCCGCCGGCGGCGGCCTGCTGCGGCGCCGCGTCGACCAGGCGGCCGGCCTGGGCGGTGCGGTCGATCTCGGCGGCCAGCACCGGGCGGCGCGGGTCGTCCACGGCCAGGTCGGCCAGCACCGCGCGCCAGCCCGAAAGGCCCGTCTCGAGCCGGCCGTCGGCGATCTCGCCCTTGGCCAGGTGATAGCGGGCCGACAGGTTCTTCGGATCGCGCTCCAGCGCCTGCGCGAAGGCCGTGCGGGCGTCGGCGCCCACCTGGCCCTCCTCGCTGGTGACGAAGGCCTCGCCCAGCGCGGTCCACAGGTCGGCGCGCTGCGGCGCCAGGCGCACGGCCTTGCGCAGCGCCTCGGCCGCGCCGACCGCGTCGCCGCCGGCCATGCGGGCGATCGCGAGGTTGCGATAGAGCTCGGGATTGGCGCCGTCCTTGCCGCGGGCCGCCTGCTCCAGGATCGCCACGATGCGCGGCGGATCCAGCATGGCCGGATCGCCGGCCTTCCACTCGGCCACGCGCTTGGCGAACGGCTGGTCGGGCGCGCCCGGCGCGCCGACGACGACATAGAGGCCCAGCGCCAGCAGCGGCGCGGCGGCCGCGGCGATCACCGTCACGCGGCGCGGGCCAAGACCCTCCCTGGGCCAGGCCGTGCTCTGGTCGGCGGCGGCCAGCAGGCGGCGGCCGGCTTCGGCGCGGGCGGCCTTCAGCTCGCCCTCCGCCAACAGGCCGCGCTCGGCCAGCTCGTCGATCTCGGAAAGCTGGCGGCGGTGCACGGCCATGGCCGGATCGTCCCCGGCGGGTGCCAGGCCACGCGCCGCGCCTCGCAGCACCAGGGCGGCGACGGCGGCGGACAGACCCGCGGCGGCGATCCAGAAGCCTATCATGGCCAGAAACCGATCATGAGACCGCTGTTAGCCGGAGAAGCGTCCGCCCGTCAGTGAAAAAACGCTCTTAAGGGAGGGATTAGGCCGCCATGGCCGCGACGGCGCGGCGGCGGACGATCTCGGCGGTCTTCTCGTCGCGCGTATGGACGATGTAGCCGGCGGCGATGTCGAGATAGGCCCGGGCGATCTGCGGGTCGCCGCCCTCGCCGGTGCGCGCCACGTGCAGGCAGTCCTCGATATACTGGTCCAGGCGCTGGTTCAGCTTTTCCAGCGCCTTGGCGCGGGTCGCGCCGTAGCCGGCCTGGGCCGCGCAGGGACGCAGGTCCTCGATGAAGGCCAGGGCCGCGGCGGCCCGACGCACCAGGGCCTCGTCGGGCGCGGCGTCCAGCTTGGGCACGCCCTTGCCGCCGCCCATCTTGCCCATCATCGAGATCGGCCGCGACGGCAGGGCCAGCGACAGTTCCTTGTCGGCCGCGTTCATCCGCGCCTCGGCCGCCTGGGCGGCGGCCTGCTTGAACTTCGAGATCCGCTTGCCCCACGGGCCGTCCTTGGCCACGTCCACGGCCTGCTCGAACTCGGTCAGCTGGTTGGCGATGCGCTGGGCGCTGGCGGCCGCTTCGCGCCCGGCCGCCACGCCGCCGGCGAGGTCGAAGCCGCGCACCTGCTCGATGCTGGCCTCGATGTCGGCCAGCATGCGCTCGCCGAAGGCCTTGACCTCCGACGAGGCCAGGTAGCGGTCGTTGGGGCGGTCCATCACCGCCGAGATCACCCGCAGGATCCGCCACGGCTCGGGCAGATGCGCGGCCAGCATCTCGAACATCCGGGGCCCGGCGTCGCCGCTGATGGCGCAGGCGTCGCGATAGGCCAGGCGCGCCGAGGCCGCCCGCTCGCCGTTCATCCGGCTGACCCATTCCGACAGCCGCGGCAGGGCGTTGCGGACGATCACCGACAGGTCGAGATAGTCGGCCAGGGCCGCCGCGTCGCAGATCTGGCCCACCGCCTCGAACTCGCGCCGGGTCGGCTCGCGCAGGCCGCGCGCGGCGATCTTGCACAGCTGGTTGAAGACGTCGGGGGCGCCGTTGTCGAGGTCCCAGGGATTGCAGCGCGCCGCGCCCTCGGCGACCTGGCGCGGGGCCTCGGCCTTCAGCGCGATCCACAGCAGGGCCAGCGCCCGGCGCGGAAACTGCGGCAGGTCGGCCGCGCGCGGCTGGCACAGCGGGGCGATCGGCGAAAGGATGGTGTTGCGCACGTAGCGGTCGGCCGTCTCGTCCTCGACGATGGCCCGCACGGTCGACAGCGCCCCGCCCGTGGCGTTGGCGAGGGCCAGCTCGAGACTGCGCAGAGCCGCATCGGGCGCGGTCTCGACCAGCGTCCGGATGATCTGCAGTTTTTGCGCGGCGAGTGCGGCCATGGATCTCCGCCGGGAACTGGGGGGTCCTGGCAGCGTCAACCATGTTGCGGACGAGGTTAAAACTTTCCGAAACCGCTGCTTTTTCAATGCAGGAAGGCAAGGCGAATAGTCGCGGGGCCCTTGGCTCCACCTGCGCGACAGCAAGCTCGCCCGAAGATGGCGCCGGGTAGCGTTAACCCTCGGCGCGCGGCAGCGACAGTACGACCCGCAGGCCCCCCAGCGGCGAATCGTCCAGCGTCACCGAGCCGCCATAGGCCCTCGCCAGCTCGTCGACGATCGACAGGCCAAGGCCGGTGCCCGGCGTGTGCTCGTCCATCCGCTGGCCGCGCTTGAGCGCCTGGGCCCGCTGCTCGAGCGGAATGCCCGGACCGTCGTCGTCGACGACCAGCAGCATCTTGCCCTCGCCGTCCGGCTTCGCCTCGGCCCGGATCCTGGCCTTCGACCACTTGCCGGCGTTCTCCATGACGTTGCCGGCCAGTTCCATGAAGTCCTGGCGCTCGCCCTGGAAGCACAGGTCTTCCGGACAGCGCCAGTCGATCTCGACGCCCCGGCCCTCGTCCTTGTCCTGGAAGATCCGCTCCAGCGTCACCGCCAGTTCGTCGAGGATCGGCTCGACCGGCGTGCGCTCGCCGCTGGTCTGCGAGCGCGCCGCCGCCCGCGCCCGGCGCAGGTGGTGGTCGACCTGCTCGCGCATGGTCTGGGCCTGGCGCTCGACCACCTCGGCCAGGGCGCCGCCCTGCTGGCTGGCCTCGGTCAGCATCACCGACAGCGGCGTCTTCAGGGCGTGGGCCAGGTTGCCGACGTGGGTGCGCTGGCGCTCGACGACTTCCTGGTTGTGGGCCAAGAGGCCGTTCAGTTCCTCGGCCAGCGGCTCCAGCTCCACCGGATAGGGCCCGGCCAGCCGCTCGGCCTTGCCGCGCCGCACGTCGGCGATCTCGCGGCGCAGGCGGAAGATCGGCTGCAGGCCGAAACGCACCTGCACGACAATGGCCAGGATCAGGCCCGCGCCCAGCAGCAGCAGGGCGAAGATCGTGATCCGCCCGAAACGGTCGGCGTCGGCGTCGATCGGCGAGCGGTCCTCGGCGGCGATGAACACCACCGGGTCGGGATAGTTGGGCAACCGCGCCAGGATCGCCGCCGCCCGCAGCGGCTTGTCCTGCGGACCGTGCATGTCGAAGAACTGGGTCTTGCCCGGGTCGGCGGTCAGCCGGTCGACCTGGGCGGTCGACAGCATCAGGTCGCTGTCGAACAGCGAGCGCGAGCGCTCGACCGCCTTCAGCGACCCGTTGCGCTGGGCGAAGATCGTCCAGTAGCGGCCCGAATAGGCCCGCGTGGCGCGAATGTCGGTCAGGAACGGCGCTTTCAGCACCCCGTCCTCCACCGCCGAGCCGGCGTAGAGGTCGTCGGTCAGCACCGCCAGCGACTGGTCGAACCGGCGGATGGCCGCGTCGCGGAACTGGGCGGTCAGGAAGGCCCCGGCCGCCAGCAGGACGATCAGCGTCCAGCTGGCCGCCAGCAGCACCAGCCGCCGGACGAGCGAGCGCTTGCGGAAGCCGAGCAGCATCAGGCGCCGCCGCGCGGGATCACCCGGCCGTCTCGCCTTCCAGCGGAATCAGCCGATAGCCCAGGCCCCGCACCGTCTCGATGCGGTCGGCGCCCAGCTTCTTGCGCAGCCGGCCGATGAACACCTCGATGGTGTTGCTGTCGCGGTCGAAGTCCTGATCGTACAGATGCTCGACCAGCTCGGTGCGGCCGATCACCCGGCCCTGGTGCATCATCATGTAGTGCAGCAGGCGGTATTCCAGCGAGGTCAGGCGCAGCGGCTCGCCGTTGACGCTGGCCCGCGCCGCGCGCGGGTCCAGGCGCAGGCCGCCGCAGGTCAGGCTCGGCGCGGCGTGGCCGGCCGAGCGCCGCAGCAGCGCCCGCAGGCGCGCCAGCAGTTCCTCGGTGTGGAAGGGCTTGGTCAGGTAGTCGTCGGCGCCGGCGTCGAAGCCGGCGACCTTCTCGCTCCAGGCGCCGCGGGCGGTGAGGATCAGCACCGGCGTGGCGACGCTGCCGCGCCGCCAGCGCTCCAGCACCGACACCCCGTCCACCTTGGGCAGGCCAAGGTCGAGGATCACCGCGTCATAGGGCTCGGTCTCGCCCAGGAACTGAGCCTCCTCGCCGTCGGCGGCGTGGTCGACCGCATAGCCGGCGTCGGCCAGGGCCAGCTTCAGCTGGCGCGACAGGTCGGGATCGTCTTCGACGAGCAGGATGCGCATAGTTCTTAAGAGACTCCTTAGCCCCCGCTGAGGATCTGGCCGCTCTCGGCGTCGACGATGAAGTCGATGCGGCGGCCGTCGGTCGTCGCCCAGCGGATGCGATAGTTGCGCCCTTCCAGGCCCGCGTCGAGCAGGCGGCCGGGAGTGCGGCGCGAGATGCGGTCGATGACCACGCTCAGCGGCACCAGCCGGCCCGACTGAACGCCGCCACGCGCCTGGTCCTGCCGGGCCCGCCAGTCGGCGCCCAGGGAGTCAGGGCCGCGCTGGGCCAGAGCCGCGCCCGGGAGGGCGGCGACGATGGCGGCTGCGGCGAGTATGGCTCGGATCGGCTTCATGGCGTCCGGTTTAGCCGCATGCGGCTGAATGGAGACTGAACGCGGGGTTTATGAACGGTGTGCGACGTCCTGTCACGGGCCAAGGCCACGCTCGGACGCAATCGGAGATCACATAAAGATATCTTTATGTCCCAATTGACAATGCCCACGACCCCAGGCTTGATAAGGGGGTCGTGGTCTGCGGGCGCTCGCGCGTCCAAAGCTAAGAGGGAAGCCGGTGCGAAACCGGCGCTGCCCCCGCAACTGTAAGCGGCGAGCGGCCGTCCGATACGTGTCACTGGCGCCCCGAACTCGACTCGGTGGGGCGCCGGGAAGGCCAGGACGGCGGCGTTGACCCGCGAGCCAGGAGACCTGCCTCGACAGATAACGTCCTCCGGCGGGGTGCCCGGTCTGGTCGCGAGTTCCAGGCGCGGGTCGGCCATCCCGTTCGCGCGCCTGCGCGCCTGCGCCCCGTCCAGCCTCCGTCACCATCGAGACAGAGGCTAGTAAATGACCGTCACCGTCGCCGCCCTCGGCTTTCCCCGCATCGGCCCCCAGCGCCGCCTGAAGACCGCCCTCGAAGCCCACTGGGCCGGCCGGCTGGACGCCGCCGACCTCCAGCGCGAGGCCGCCACGCTGCGCGCCCTGGCCTGGCGCCGCCAGGCCCACCTGGGCGTCGACCACGTGCCCAGCAACGACTTTTCGCTGTACGACCACGTGCTCGACACCGCCGTCATGGTCGGCGCGATCCCGGCCGCCTACGGCTGGACCGGCGGCCCGGTCGACCTGCCCCTCTACTTCGCCATGGCCAGAGGAACGCAAGATGGCGGCACGCCGGGTCGCCAGGCCTGCGACCACGGCTGCGCTCACGAGACGTCCGCCTCCGGCCTGCCGGCGCTCGAAATGACCAAGTGGTTCGACACCAACTACCACTACCTCGCGCCCGAGCTCTCGCCGGGCCAGGCCTTCGCCCTGACCTCGACCAAGGTCGTCGACGACTTCCTCGAGGCCAAGGCGCAGGGGGTCTTCACCCGCCCGGTGATCCTGGGCCCCGTCACCTTCCTCAAGCTGGCCAAGAGCAAGGACCCCAACCCGAATGGGGATTTCCAGCCGCTGTCGCTGCTGTCCGCCCTGCTGCCCGTCTACGCCGAGATCCTGCAACGCCTGGCCCAGGCCGGCGCCGACTGGGTGCAGTTCGACGAGCCCTGCCTGGCGCTCGACCTCACCGATTTCGAGCGCGCCGAGATCCGCCGCGCCTACGGCGCCCTGACCCACGCCGCCCCGCGCATCCGCATCCTGCTGGCCAGCTATTTCGGGACCTACGGCGACAACCTGTCGACGGCCGCCAACCTGCCCGTCGACGGCCTGCACCTCGACCTCGTCCGCGCCCCGGGCGACCTCGACGCCGTCATCGCCCTGGCCCGCGACAGCCTCGTTCTCGAACTGGGCGTCGTCGACGGCCGCAACGTCTGGCGCGCCGACCTTACGGCCATTCTCGACCGGGTCGAGCCGGTGGTCGCCGCCCGCGGCCCCGACCGGGTGATCCTGGCCCCGTCCTGCTCGCTGCTGCACACCCCGCTCGACCTCGCCATCGAGACCGACCTCGATCCCGAGGTCGGCCAATGGCTGGCCTTCGCCGTGCAGAAGCTGGAAGAGCTGGCGATCCTGGCCAAGGCCCTGAACCAGGGCCGCGCCGCCGTCCGCTCCGAGCTCGACGCCGCAGGCGCCGCCGTCGCCTCGCGCAAGACCTCGCCGCGCATCCACGATCCCGCCGTCCAGGCCCGCGCCGCCGCCGTCACGGCCCATGACGCGGCCCGCGCCACGCCGTTCGAGCAGCGCATCGTGCTGCAACAGGCCAGGCTAGGCCTGCCGCCCCTGCCGACCACCACCATCGGCTCGTTCCCGCAGACCGCCGCCGTCCGCCAGGCCCGCGCCGCCCACGCCAAGGGCCAGCTGGCCGACGCCGACTACGCCGACTTCCTGCGCGCCGAGACCGCCCGGGCGGTGGCCTGGCAGCAGGAGATCGGCCTCGACGTGCTGGTCCACGGCGAGTTCGAGCGCAACGACATGGTCCAGTATTTCGGCGAGCGGCTGAACGGTTTCGCCTTCACCCGGCACGCCTGGGTGCAGTCCTACGGCTCGCGCTGCGTGCGCCCGCCGATCCTCTACGGCGACGTCTCTCGCCCCGCGCCGATGACGGTCGAGTGGTGGGCCTACGCCCAATCCCTCACCGCCCGGCCGATGAAGGGCATGCTGACCGGACCGGTCACCATTCTGCAATGGTCGTTCGTCCGCGACGACATCCCGCGCGGTGAAACCTGCCGCCAGATCGCCCTGGCCGTCCGCGACGAGGTCGTCGACCTCGAAGCCGCCGGCGCGGCGATCATCCAGATCGACGAGGCCGCCCTGCGCGAGGGCCTGCCGCTGCGCCGCGGCGACTGGGACGCCTATCTCGCCTGGGCCGTCGAGGCCTTCCGCATCGCCGCCAGCGGCGTGCGCGACGAGACCCAGATCCACACCCACATGTGCTATTCGGAGTTCAACGACATCATCGCCGCCATCGGCGCCATGGACGCCGACGTCATCTCCATCGAGACCGCGCGATCGAAGATGGAGCTGCTCGACGCCTTCGAGGCCTACGCCTACCCGGCCCAGATCGGCCCCGGCGTCTACGACATCCACGCCCCCCGCAGCCCAGCCTCCGGCGAGATGCTCGACCTGCTGGCGAAAGCCGGCCAGCGCCTGTCGCCGGCCCAGCTGTGGGTCAATCCCGATTGCGGCCTGAAGACCCGCAAATGGGAGGAAGTCGAACCGGCCCTCGCCAACATGGTCGCCGCCGCCAAGGCCGCCCGCCAGCAGTTGATCGGGGCCTAGCCGACACGGAGGGCGCGCCGCACGAGGCGCGCCCTTTGCCGCCGCCCGTCGTTCCTCACCCTCGGGGGCCTCCATCCGCTAGCGACAACCTGCACGAAGCGGGTGGATTTGATGTCGGCGAAGGGTGGGTGGCGGACATCAAATCCCTCTCTCATGGAGAGAGGGTCATTGGGCCCGATGTCCGACATTGGGTCGCGACCGGACGTTGCTCGCCGGGCCGGCTTCGGACTTCAGATCGACGTCGCAAGCAACTGCCGGCTTTGGTCAACACCGGCCCTTGCGGCGGAAATGACCTGTTGGGCCTCAGGCCGAGATGTCGACCAGCACGCCGGTCAGTTCGCCGGTGGCCTGGGCCAGAGCCGCGCCGGCCGCCTGGGTCGCCTTGGCGTTGGTCTGCGCCACCGCCAGCTGGGTCAGGTCGACGATGGCCGCGGCGGCCTCGCCCGAACCGGCCGGGCGCGGCGGGGCGTAGCGAACGGCGGCGTTGGTTGCGGAAACCTGCACGGCGACTTCCCTTCTGGAAACACCGCGCAATCTGTTCGCCAGGTCTTAACCAGACCTGACCAGGCATGGTTAAGACCCGATGCGCCCGCCCCTAGCGTCGCTTGGGCGTGTAGGGCTTCTGCTCGCGCCAGGCCTGGGCGAACTTCTCCAGGTCCTCGTCGATGGTTTCGGGCAGGGTGACGACCAGGCGGGCGTAGAGGTCGCCGCGATGGCCCTTGGCGTCGGCCAGCCCCCGGCCCTTCAGCCGCAGCTTGGAACCGCTGTTGGCGCCCTTGGGCACCGTCACATTGACCGGACCGTCGGGCGTCGGGGCCTCGACCTTGCCGCCCAGCACCGCGTCGGGAACGCTGACCGGCAGGTCCATGACCAGGTGCTCGCCTTCCTTGCGGTAGATCGGGTGCGGCTTGACCGCCAGCTCGATCAGCGCGTCGCCGTTGCCGCCGCGCCCCGGGCTGCCCTGCCCCTTCAGGCGCAGGGTCTGGCCTTCCTGGGCGCCGGCCGGGATGGTCACGTCGATCGTGCGGCCGTCCGAGAAGGCCACGCGCTTCTTGCCGCCCTTGATCGACTCTTCCAGGTCGATGTCGAGCCGCGCGCGCACGTCCGCGCCCTTGGCCGAGAAGCCGCCGCCGCCGAAGCCGCCGCCGGCTCCCGCGCCGCGATTGCGGCCCAGGATGTCGCCGAACAGGTCGTTGAGGTCGATCTCGGGGCCATCGCTTCCACCGCCGCCGCGCCCGAAGCCGCCGCCCCGGCCAAAGCCGCCGCCGAACGGGCCGCCGCCGGCGCCGCCGAAGCCGCGCATGGTCTCGCGCCCGTCGGCGTCGATCTCGCCGGCGTCGAACTTCTTCTTCTTCTCGGCGTCGCCGAGGATGTCGAAGGCGGCGCTGACCTGCTTGAACTTGTCCTCGGCCTTCTTGTCCCCGGGATTGGTGTCGGGGTGATACTGCTTGGCCAGCTTGCGGAAGGCCTTGCGGATCTCGTCCGCGCTCGCGCCGCGGGAAACGCCAAGCTCCAGATAGGGGTCGCGCGCCAAGGAAGGCCCTCAAGACAGTACGGAAATGTCGAAGCCCCTCAATTAGGCGGTTCCGCGCCGGGCGCAAGCCAAATGTTGCATTAATATCACAGCGAGATTGTCGTGGAGGCGGCCCAGCCCCACGTCGCCGAGCCCTGCGCCACCCTGGCCGACAGCGCGCTCGTCGGCCCAGCCGGCAGGTCGGCCGCCCGCATCGCCGCCGTCCAGGTAAAGCCCGGCGTCGCCATCTCGGCCGTCCGCACCACCGTTTCGCCGTCCAGGATCTCCACCCGCCAGGCCTCTCCCGCCTCGGCCAGCGGAGCCTCGCCCTCCCAGCCGTCGCCGCCGATCCGCGCGCGGCGGATCCACGACAGCCGGGTGTCGCCGCCCACCCTCTTCGCCCTGAGATGCGCCGGCGACCAGGGCCGCAGGGCCAGGCCCCGCCAGTCCGCCTCGACCTGGGTCATCGCCGGTCCCGCCGCCGGACCGCCGGCCGGCGCCGCCCGCCAGGCCAGCGGCAGGCCGCGCTCGGCCAGGCCGACCTCGGCCCGAACCAGGGCCTCGTCGACCAGCACCACCGTCGCCCCGGCCGCAACCATCGTCGCCATGTCCGAGCCCTGCTGCCCGCGCAGCAGGCCGCTCAGCGCCCAGGCGTCGGGCCCGACCATCTCGGCGCTCAGGAACTGCAACAGCTCCCAGCCGTCCGGCCCGCGCACCGTCAGCAGGTTCTCGCCGGCCAGCATGGCCGCGCGGGCCCGGCTCCGGGGCGCGCCGCCCTCCAGGCGCACCACCAGCCGCGTTCCCCGGTCGAACCGGTGGCGCGGCCCGGCCGGCAGATCCGACAGTCGTCCCCACGGTCGCGCAGGCCCCCGCCGTCCCCCGCACGCGCAGGGCCTCCACCTCCGCCCCCGCATGCACGTCGAAGGCCCGCCACGGCTGGGCGGCGACGGCGACCAGCGGCCGGACGTCCTCCTCCGCGCCGGGCAGCGGCGGCAGGTCCAGCACCACCACGGCCGGCGGCCCGACCACCGCACGAGGCGGGGCCGGGCTCCAGTCGATCTCGCCCGCCTCGCCCACGGCGGGCAAGACGGGCAGCAGCTTCACCCGCGGCCGCTCGTCGATGTCCACCCGCGCAACGCGCCAGGTCTCGCCGTCCAGCGCCAGGCGGTCGCCGGCCTGCCAGCGCAGCGCCGCCAGGGGCGACAGGTGGACGACCCGCTCGCGCCGCGCGGCGCTTTGCGCGTCCAGCCGCCGCCGGGCGATGGCGCCGGCCTGGGCGGCCGTCAGCACCAGCGGCGCCTCGACGTCGAGGGTCAGCGCTCCCGGCCCGCCGCGCACCACCAGCCCGCCGGCCTGGTAGTCGCGCGCCAGGTCCACGAACCGCAGCCGCACCGCGCCGGCCGCGTCCTCCAGCCGCCGCGCCGCGCTGGCCGGCGCGGCGCGATCCTCCGGCCAGGCCAGGTCGTCGCCGGCCAGGACGCCTTGCGCCGGGCCCGAGCGCGAGACCAGACGCACCCGCCCGCCGCGCTCCACCGCGTCCAGCCCGAAGGCCTCGGTCAGCGGCGACAGCGCGTCGCGCAGGCGCATCGGTCGGTCGATCACATAGCCTTCCACCAGACCAGACGCCTCGCCCGGATCGACCACCACCCCGGCCCGCGCCGCCACGGCCATGACCAGTTCGCTCAAGCCCGCCGCGCCGGCCCGGCCGTTCAGCCAGTGGCCCAGCCGCCAGTTGGGCGCGTCGGCCCACACCTGCGCCCGCGCCGGAAAGTCGGGGAACGGCCGCGCGTCCCAGCACCAGGCGCTGGCCTCCTCGATCATCGGCCCGCCATAGACCGGCGACACCGGATTGGTCTCCGGATCGCCCACCATGGCCAGCACCGCCTCCAGCGCCCGCCGCTGGCCCAGCGCGTCGGCGCCGCCGTCCGAGAATGGCGGCAGCGAACTCTCGGCGCTCTTGGGATCGACGAACAGGTTGGGCGCATTGGCGCCCTTGTCCACCGCCCCGCAGCCGAACTCGATCAGCCGGATCGGCTTCGATTTCGGGACCCAGGCCGTGGGCGCCTCCGACCTCACGCCGCCCGGCCGGTCGTGGTGCGCATGGCTCCACCACGACAGCAGGTCCTTGGGCCGGAACACCCACGGCTCGCCATGCGCCCCGTCGGTGATCGGCGTGCGGACCTGCGCGGCGCGATCGGCGTTCGAGGCGTAGAACCACTCGAAGCCCTCGCCGCCCGTCAGGGCGTAGCGCAGGTAGTTCGGATCATGCGGCCCGCCCCAGCCGGCCAGGGCGTCTTCGTGCTCCTGCCCGTCCCGCCAGTCGGTGATCGGCGGATAGTAGTCGACGCCCACGAAGTCGATGTTCGGATCGGCCCACAGCGGGTCGAGATGGAAGTGAACGTCGCCCGAGCCGTCGGCCGGCTGGCTGCCGAAATATTCGCTCCAGTCGGCGGCGTAGCCGATCTTCGTCTGCGGCCCCAGCAGCGCCCGCGCCTGCCCGGCCAGCGCCTTCAGCGCCGCCACGGCCGGGAACCCCGCCGCGTCGCGCACCCGGGTGAGGCCCACCAGCTCCGAGCCGATCAGGAAGCCGTCCACCCCGCCGGCCCGCGCCGCCAGCTCCGCGTAATGCCGCACGAAGCGGGCGAAGCCCCATTCGCCGTCGAAGAACGCCGCCGCCTGCGCGGTCGCAGCTGCGGTCCTGTGCGGCGAGCCCGCCCGCCCCGGGGCCGGATGGCAGGTGATCCGCCCGCGCCAGGGATAGGCCGCCTGCTCGCCCCCGCCGTGGGGGTCGGCCAGACCGTTGCCGGCCGGCACGTCCATCAGCACGAACGGATAGAGCGTGACCGAAAAGCCCCGCCGCTTCAGCTCGACGATCGCCTGCGCCACCGCCGCGTCGGCCGGCGTGCCGCCATAGGCCACGCCCCCGCCGCTCTGCGAGATAAGCCGCGCCTGCCCGCGCTCCAGCCCCGCTGCCCGCCAGACCATCGGCTCGGTCGGCTTGTCGGCCGCCTCGACGCCCGGCCGGATCTCGCACGACCCGCAGCGCAGGTCGGTGCCGAACCAGCTGACCACCAGGTTGACCCGCCGCACGTTCGGCAGCTGCGCCTGCAACTGGTCCAGCGACAGCAGCAGGTCGGCCCGGCCCTCGGCGTTGTTCTGGTTCTCGGCCGTCGTGCGCGTCAGCCCCTCGCGGCGCAGCACCACGTCGGTCGCCAGCACGAACTCGCCCGCCCCGGGGATCAGGCACACGCTTTCCAGCCGGTCCTCCAGCCCCGTCCCGTCGCCGCCCGGCCGGCGCAGCACCTCGAACGACAGCTGCGGCGGCCGCCCGCCGAAGGCGTCCAGCGCCAGGTCCTCGAACACCACATAGGCCACGCCCCGATAGGCCGGCGCCTCGCCCTCCACCGCCGCGATCAGCGGGTCGGGCAACTGGTCCTGCGTCCCGCGATGGACGCGCATGACCACGCCGTCCATGTCCATCACCTTGCCGTCGGCCCACACCCGGCCGATGCCGTCGATCGGCCCCTCGCCCACCGCCAGGGCGAACGACAGGCTGTAGCCGTAGGACCGCACGCGCCCGCCCTTGCCGCCGGTCTCGCGGCGGTGCTCGCGGAAACGCGCCGCCCAGATCACCTGGCCGGCCACCCGCGCCCGGCCGAACGCGCAAGGCATCGCCGCCCCCTCGGCCGCGCCGGTCAGCTTCAGTTCGGCGATGCGCGGGCCCGCGGTCCGGGCCGGCGCCAGGGCGGCGGCCAGGCCGACATCGACCATCGCCCCCAGGGTGGCGCCGATCGCGCCCAGCGAACCAAGGCTCGAACCGGCCCCGGTGAGGATCATCTGCGCCATCAGTCGTGCTCCGGAAACGAGAAGGCGGCGACCAGCCGCGCGCGCCACCAGGGTCCCAGCCAGCTCTCGACGCAGGCCCGGCCCCAATAGGCATGGATCATCCGCGTCCCCGCCGGCCCTTGCGCCGACAGGATCGCGCAGTGCTTGGCCGCCGCCCCGGCAAGCATGCGGAACACCACCACGTCGCCAGGCCGAGCATCCGCCGGCTCGACGGCGACCAGCGTCCGCGCCAGCCCCTCCAGCAAGGGCTCTCCCTCGCACAGCTCGGCCCAGTCGGGACGATAGGGCGGCGGCGCCTCGCGCTCGGGCCCGTGCAGCGCCCGCCACACCCCGCGCACCAGGCCCAGGCAGTCACAGCCCGCGCCCCTCAGGCTGGCCTGGTGCTGGTAGGGCGTGCCCAGCCAGCTCCGCGCCTCGACCAGCACCGCCGCGCGGACGCTCATCGCCGCCCCCCGTCGTTGAGGTCGCCCTCGGCCGGATAGAGGGTGAGGAAGTCCTCGCCCGGCAGGGTCGGAAAGCCCCGGAAATTGGTCGCGTTGGCGAATGCGTCTCGGCAGGTCGTCCAGCGCCGGTCGCAGGTCGCGCCGGGATGGGCGGCCAGGTCGACGCCGCAACGCCCGTCGCCCAGGGTCGCGTCGCAGCTGCGGGCGTAGGTCCGTCCCGCTGCCCGCTCCAGGTCCGCCGCCGGCCCCTCCAGCTCGGCGGTGAAGGCCTGGCCCGTCCAAGAGATGCGCGCCACCCGGGCCCGCCACAGCTCGACCAGCAGGTCCGGCGCGCTCCAGTCCACTCGCCGGCAGACCACGTGGGCGCCGTCATAGAGCCCCGCCTCGATGTCGGCCGCGGTGATCGCCGCCCCCTCTTGCGAAGAGTCGTCCAGCGCCCCCAGCGCCGCGGCCAGGCCGGGTCCGAACCCCGCCTCGTCCTCGGCCGCCCCCGCGCTCCAGCCGCTGGCCGCCCGGCAGACCGTCCCCGCCACCGTCAGGTCGCGGTCGTGATCGGTGAAGCCCAGCGCCACGCCGTCGGCCCGGGTCAGCACCCAGGCATGGCACAGCCGCGCCGCCCCGCTTTCGATGCGCGCCGCCAGCGCCGCCTCGACCGCGCGCATCAGGCCCGCACCTCGACCAGCGACACGGCCCCGACCCGCGCCGCCCCGAACCCCTCCAGGGTCACGTCGAGGCGGTCGAGGTCGAAGCGCACCGGCGTGTCGAACAGGAAGCCGGCGGTCACCGCCGCCCCCGCCGCCGGCGCGGCCGCAAGGGTGACCAGGCCCGTGGCCGCATCCACCGCGAAGGCCCCGGCCGCCTGCTCGACGCCGGCCACCGCCACCCGCACCGTCCCGGCCTGCGGCTTGGCGATCGGCCGCGACACCGCCGTCTCTGCGGCCCCGTAGGCCTTGGCCAGTTGGAACGTCTTCCGCGTTCCGTCGCCTGTCCCCAGCAGCTGGTCGTTCGGGGCGGGGTTCAGCGACGGCGCGCACGACTTGAAGTCGGCCGGGTCCCTGAACCGAAAGCCGTGCAGCCGCCCGCGCCGCGCCTCGAAGAACGCCACCAGCTCGGCGGCCTCGTCCAGGCTGCGCGTCGCCGTGCCGACCAGGTAGCGCCGGCGCCCGTGCGCCCATGGGCTGGACCGGTGCTCGGCGCCCGAGGCCAGGCCGACGATCTCGGTGCGGCGCTCGATCCCGCTCGTCCCGCCGAAGGCCAGGCGCACGGGCAGCCGCACCTCGTGAAAGGCGCTCATGCGGAGTCTCCTTGACAGCTGCACAATGTGAGTGATTATTTACTTACATTCGATCCAGACCCGCCGGAGACCCCGCCGTGCCCTTCTTCGCCCTGCTCTTCTCGCCGCGCGGCGCCATCGGCCGCGGACCGTTCTGGCTGGGCCTGTTCCTGCTGCTCGGGCTCGAGATCGGCGGCTTCCTGGCGTTCGGGCGCCATGGCGCGGCGCCCATGGCCGCCATCCCGCTGGTCGGGCCCTGGCTGGTCGACGTCAGCGGCCCGGCTCTCGGTTTCGACGGCTGGATCCCGGGCCTGGCGATTCTGGCGCTGCAAGGCTGGGTCAGCGGCGTGCTGTGCCTCAAGCGCCTGCGCGACATGGGCCACGGCCCCTGGCCGCTGGTCGGCGTCTGGGGCCTGGACCTGATCCTCACCGGCGGGCTGATGGCCTGGATGGGCCACCTGCAGGGCATGGCCGTCATCGTGCCGATCTTCACCGGCGCGGGGGCCTCGGGCCTGCTCTGGCTGGCGCTGCTGGGCTGGCTGGGCGTCGAGCCCGGCCCGCGCCGCGCGACGCCCGCAGCCGCGGCCGCACCGTCCCCCGCGCTCGCAACGGCGGGTTAAACCCTTGTCATGACGTCCATTTCACTTCAGCCGCGACAGGGCCGGCCCTAGTCTCTCCTCAAGGTTGGGAGACAAAGACATGGACTGGAAAACCCTGATGTTCTCCGCCGACGGCCGTATCGGCCGTCAGGCGTTCTGGATCGCCTGGCTGATGCTGCTGGGCGCCAACGTGGTGGCCGGGTGGGTCCCGGTCATCGGCAATCTCGTCGCCCTGGCGTCGCTTTACTGCTTCGTCTGCATCTACACCAAGCGCCTGCACGACATGGGCAAGAGCGGCTGGTGGCAGGCCCTGCCGATCGTGCTGGGCCCCGTGATGCTGATCGGCTCGGCCCTGTGGCTGGGCTTCGGCGCGGCGGCCATCGCCCTGAACGGCGGCGACCCCGAACTGTTCGCCCTGGCCGGCGCCGGCGGCGTGGTGATGTCCCTGCTGCTGGGCTTCCTGGTCAGCATCGGCTTCACGCTGTGGGTCGGCGCCACCCCGGGCGACACCAGCGACAACCGCTGGGGCGACCGGCCGCTGAACGCCCTGGCCGTCTAGCCCGGACGAACACAGCGAGAGCCCTTTCGCGCACGCAACCCCGCCGCTACTGTCGCGGCGGGGTTTTGTGTGTCGGGGGGCGCGGCGTGAACGCGATCAAGGGCTATCTGGCGGGCCGCGGCAAGCAGCGCGAATACCGGCTCGGCCTCGTCGTCCTGCTGGCCCTGCTGGTGGTCGCGCGGCTGCTGCCGCACCCCGCCTTCGGGCTGTCGGTGAACCTTTCCGGCCTGGTCTTCTGGATGGTCCTGGCCGCCCGCCGGCTCCGCGATATCGGCCAGCCCGCCTGGCTGGCCCTCGCCCCGGTCGCGGTGATGGCCCTGGCCGTGGCGGCAGGCCTGATTCCGCTGCCCGCCGACGCCTGGATCACCCTGACCGTCAGCGTGCTGCCGATGGCGTCGGGCTGGATCTGGGCGGCCTTCGTCATCGCCATCGGCCTCTGGAAACCCAGGCCCCGCCCCGCCGCCGACGGCGATAACAAGGCCAAGGTGTTCGCATGACGAAGCTGGTCCTGGCCTATCTGACCGGCCGTGGCCGGCGGCTCGAATACTGGCTGAGCCTGATCGCCATGCTCGTCGCCGTGTTCGCCGTGTTGGAGATCCCGCACAACGACCTCTTCAGCGACACGGTCGACTGGGTCAGCCTCGTTGTCTGGTGCGCCTTCGCCGCCCGACGCCTGCGCGACGCGGGCCTGCCGTTCTGGCTGGCGCCGTTTCCGCTGCCGATCGTCCTCGTCGGCATCGGCCTGAACAGGACGCTCGGGGTCCCGCCCAGCGTGGCGGAAAACCCGGACGTCTCCATGAGCGCCTTCTCCCTGGCGGCCGCATTGGTGCTGGTGGCGCTGGTCTTCGTCCTCGGCTGCCTGCCCTCGCGGACGCCTAAGGCCACGACCCGAGAAACGGCTGACGTCTTCGGCTAGAGCCGCCGCGCGCCCAGGCTGACCGCCCGCGCCAGGGCCTGGGCCAGCTGGGCGTCCGAGCGGGCCAGGGCCGCCGCCTCGCCGCCCGCCACCTGCACCGTCACGCTGATCGCGCCGCCGCCGCCAAGGGGCTCGACCACCCCCGCCCCGGTCGGCCGGAACACCTCGGGTCCGCGCTCGCCGACCAGATAGGCCCCGCCGCCGGTGACCGGCCCGCCCTCGGCCCGCGCCCCGGAAAACACGCCCGACACCGCCGCGCTCAGCGCCTCGCCCAGGCCGCTTCCGCGACCGCCGGACACCGCGCCCAGCACCGCCCGCGCCAGTTCGGCCAGCGACACCTCGCCGTCGGCGGCCGCCCGGGCCAGCGACCGCGCCAGGTTCTCGCCGGCGCCGGCGAAGGCGTCTTCGATCGACCGCGCCGCCGCCCGGGCCGGCGCCTCCAGGCCCGCCAGGGCGTCGGCCGCCTCGGCCGTGCGCAGCGGCAGGCCTTCGTCGAAACCGCTCATGCCTCGTCCTCCATCTCGTCGGGAAACCGCGCCATCAGCGCCGCCAGGTGCGACCGCCCCAGCGCTGCGCCCGCCCCCTCGCCCGCCAGGGCCCGCCACTCCTTCAGCGACAGCCGCCAGAACGCCGCCGGCGGGATGGCGAACGCGACCGCCGCCCGCCGCAGCATCTCGCCCCAGGGGCTCACGCGGCCGCCGCCAGGGCCATGGCCACCGCCGCGGCGGCCTCGCGCGGGTCCAGCCGGCCGGCGTCCAGCGGGCCCAGCTCGTCGTCGACCAGCGCCTCCAGCACCGCCATCAGCTCGCTCGCCGACGGCCGCGCCAGCCGCGCCGGCAGCTGGCTCCAGTCAGACAAGCCCAGCGCCGCCTCGATCCTGGCCAGGCCGCCCAGCGTCAGACACAGCCGCCGCGTCACCCCGCCCAGCGTCACGGCGACCTCGCCGCGCGCGCGATTCACCTCGCCCATCTCGCCTCCTTGTTGTTCGCCGGACCGAAAGCTAGGCTGCGCCCGCTTGGTCCCTTCTCTTCGCGATGGCCGCCCTGCCCGACCTCCTCGACGTCATCGGTTTCGTGTTCGTGCTCGCCGCCTGCTGCGGCCCGTTCGCGCTATACCTGGGCTGGCTCCTGGCCGCCGGGCGCGAGCGCGACCTCCTGCGCATCAAGCGCGACTACGAAGGGTCCGGCCGCCGGGTGCTCGAGATCGCCTTCGCCGGCCTCGACTTCCCCCAGCACAGCGGCGCGCCGCCTTGGCGGCTCTACAGGGTGTCGCTGCAACGCGACGATGGCCGGCTCGAGACCTTCCGCGTCGGCGTGGAGGCCACCCTGGTCTCCGACCCCGACCTGCGCGACGACGACCCCGAGCGCCTGCGCGCCTTCAAGGCCGAGAACCAGCGCTTCTTCCTCGGCTAGATCGCCGTCACGCTGACCGCCCCGGCCGAGGCCAGGGTCAGGGCGAAGGCCGCCTCGCCGTCATGCTGGCCGGCATATTCCAGCGCCGAGACCAGGAACGGCCCCTCCAGCTGGGCGAAGTCGGGGATCACCAGCCGCCAGGTCCTGGCGGTCTGCGAAAAGAAGCTGTCGCGCACCAGCGCGTCGGAGGCGGCGTCGCGGAACACCCCCGCCCCCGATACCGAGGCCGAGCGCACGCCCGCCCCGGCCAGCAGTTCGCGCCAGCGCCCGGCGCTGTCGCCGTCGGTGGCGTCGATGGTCCTGGCGTTCAGGCTGATGGTCCGGGCCCGCAGGCCCGCCACCGTCACGAAGGCCTGCGGCGAGCCCCCGTCGCCGATCTTCAGCAGCATGTCCTTGCCGGCTTGCGCGGCCATGGTCGGTCTCCTTCTGGGTTGGAATTCAGGCCGGCTCGCTGACCGCCCGCACGCGCAGCACGCCCAGCGTCAGCTCGTCGTCTGCCGCGGCGAACACGTCGGAAAAGCGCACCTTCAGCGAGGCCAGCACGCGCCCCTCCACGGCCGGCGCGGCGTCGTGCAGCGCCAGCCGCGCGGCGGCCACCATGGCCCGCGCCTCCTCCGGCCCGCCGAAACGCGAGGCGCAGGTGATGGTCACGACGTGCTCGAGCAGGTCGCCCTCGCCCACGGGCCGGCTCTCGATCCGGCCGACGCTGACGCACGGATAGGTCAGCATCCGGGGCGGGGCGGCATGCACCCGCGTCCCGACGATCGCCGCCACCGCCGGCGCGGCCGCCAGCCGCTGCGCCAAGGCCCCGGCCAGGGCGATCTCGGCGCTCACAGCCGCGCCTGCCGGAACGGCGCGATCCACGGCTCGACCAGCGACAGCGGCGGCGGCCTCGCGTCGCCGCGATGCTCGTAGGCGTGGCAGGCCAGGATCAGCACCGCCAGGCGCAGCGGCGCGGGACTGGCGGCGCTCATGACGACTCCGGCCGCCTGCCCGACCCGCGCCTCGGCGGCGTCGATCAGCAGGGAAACCAGCTCGTCCTCGCCGCCCGCGCGCAGGAAGTCCCTGGCCTGCGCCAGGGTCACGGAATTGGGCATGGGGATTTCCAGTGTTGAGGGAAGGCGCCCTGCGGGTCGGCCTTCGGGAACCTCCCCCTGTGGGGGGAGGCGATCGCGCAGCGATCGGTGGGGGGAGACCTGCGAAACCGGCCGTCTCCGCGACAGCTGAGAACGTCCCCCCTCCGGCCCTCCGGGCCGCCTCCCAAAGGGGGAGGTTCCCGAAAGGTCGGAGGAAGGTTCAGATCAGCTCGCCGCGAACTTCAGCAGCTTCACCGCGTCGAAGTTCTGCACGCCGCCGCCGACGCGCTTGGTGGTGTAGAACAGCACGTGCGGCTTGGCCGAATAGGGGTCGCGCAGCACCCGCACCCCGGCGCGGTCGACGATCAGGTAGCCCTTCTCGAAGTCGCCAAAGGCGACAGCGAGCGCGTTGGCGCCGACGTCGGGCATGGCCTCGATCTCGGTCACCGGGAAGCCCAGCAGGCTCGCCGACTGCCCCGGCTGCAAGGCCGCGTTCCAGATGTAGTTGCCCTGCGCGTCCTTGAACTTGCGCACCGCGCTCACCGTCCGGCGATTGAGCACGAAGCGGCCGTTCTGGCGGTACTGGGCCCTGGCCGAGTAGATCAGGTCGATCAGCTTGTCGGTCGGGTTGCTGGCCGGCCAGTTCCCGGCCACGCCAGTGGCCACGTAGCCCAGTTGGCCCCAGGCGTACGACGCGTCCGGCGCGGCGGTGTAGGCCAGCAGGCCCTTGGGCTTGTTGACCCCGTCGCCGGCCACGAAGGCCGCCGTCTCCTGGGCGGCGAAGGCGTCCTGCACCTCTTCGGCCAGCCACTCGTCGATGCTGACATAGGCGTCGTCCAGCAGGGCCTGGGTGGCGGCCGGGCTGGCGTAGAGCTCGCCGGCCGGGAAGTCGATGACGTCCAGGGTCGGCGCCGTGGTCTCGGGGCGCGCGGCGGTCTCGGCCACCCAGGCCGCGGCCAGGCCCATGGGCGACACCGGCTTGCGGAACGTGCCGCCGCCGATGGTGCGCACCTGGCAGATCTCGCGCATCGGGCTGGTGGCCGCCAGGCGGCGCAGGATCTGCCGCTCCAGCTCGGGCGGGGCCACATAGCCGCCGGCCGTGGCGACGCCCTCCGACAGGCCCTTGGCCTCCAGCAGCCCCCCGACAAGACCGGCCGTCTCGCCGGTCTTCACATAGCGGTCGAAGGCGGCCTTGCGCTCGTCGACCCGCGCGGCCGGCGCCTCGCCGGCCAGGGCCGGACGGCGGCTGTCGGCCAGCACCCGGTCGAGGCGATCCTGGGCGGCGTTCAGGGCCGCGTCGATGCGCGACACCTTCTCCTCCAGCAGCACGTCGACGCCACCGGGGACGCTCTTGCTTTCGATCGCCGCCAGCCGCTGGTCGTTGGCGGCCTTGAAGCCCTCGAACGCCGCCAGCATTTGCGCCAGCGCCGCCCGGGCCTCCGGCGAGGCCGGGACCTGTTTGGTTTCCTTCATGGAGTTCTCCGTTTCTGGAAAATCCTCCCCCTGAAGGGGGAGGTGTCGGCCCGGCGAAAGCCGGGACGATGGAGGGGGAAGCGGCCGGCGTGGAAGCTTGCTTCCCCCTCCGGCCCTTCGGGCCACCTCCCCCTTCGGGGGAAGGATCCTGGTGTTCAAACCACCGCCAGCCGCGCCTGCGGCAGCATCGGGAAGGTCACAATCGACACCTCCCAGAGGTCGACGCGCGACAGCACCCGCAAGCGCCCGTCCGTCCGCGCCTTGACCTGCCGAAAGCCGATCGACAGGCCGTCCAGAGCGCCCGCCTCGACCAGCGTCGCCACCAGCCGCCCGCGCGGCGTCGCGGCAATGATCCGTCCACGGACGAATAGGCCGCGGGCGTCCTCAGAAGCCTCGTCCCAGACGCCCACGGGCTCGGCCTCGTCGTGCTGGTGCAGCATGCGGATCGGCCCGGCCTCCAGGCTCTGCTTGAAGGCGCCGGCGGCGGTGACGTCGTCGTTGAGATCGCGGGTCCAGAACAGCGAGGCGTAGCCCTCGATGTGCAGCTCGCTCATCGACCGCCCCCTTCCAGCTTGGCCTCGATCCGCACCAGGGCCGCGCGCGTGGCCTCGGCCTGGGTCTCCAGCCTGGCCAGCCGCTCGGCCACCGGGGCCTGGGCGTCGAGGCGCTTCTGCATCTCGTCGATCCGCGCGCTGGCCCGCCCGGCCCACATCAGCGCCGCGGCCGCCTGCAGCGTCACCGCCACCAGCACGGCCGCCGAGATCTGGCGGTCCAGCCGCCAGCGGTTGGGGGATGAAGTCATGGAAGTCCGTTCTCCAAGACCCTCCCCCTGAAGGGGGAGGTGTCGGCGAAGCCGACGGAGGGGGATGTGATTGCGGAGGTGGCGATGCACCGGAGGCCGAAGGGACTTCCCCCTCCAGCCCTTCGGGCCACCTCCCCCTTCGGGGGGAGGATCTTGATCACCCCTCCAGCCCCGCCAGCCGCCGCCGCTCCTCGTCGGTGAGAAAACTCGCCGCCTCCAGCCGCGCCCACAGCGCGTCCCGTTCAGCGCTCAGCGCGGGCACGGCGTCGAGGTCGCAGCCCACCCGCGCGCCGGGAAACTTCGGCCCCAGCCAGGCCGTGATCGCCCGCGCCGCCCGCTCGGCCAGCGGAACCACCGTGTGCCGCCAGAACGCCCCGTTGGCCTCGCGATAATTGGCGTAGGTGTTGTCGCCGGGGATCCCCAGCAGCTGCGGCGGAACCCCGAAGGCCAGGGCGATCTCCCGCGCCGCCGCGTGCTTGCCCTCGACGAAATCGAGGTCGGCCGGGGTCAGCGACATCGGCTTCCACTCCAGCCCGCCCTCCAGCAGCAGCGGCCGGCCGGCGTTGTCGGCGCCGGCATGCGCATTGGCCAGCTCGGCCTTCAGCCGCTCGAACTGCTCCTCGGAAAGCCGGTCCCCGTCGCGCCCGCCATAGACCAGCGCCCCCGACGGCCGCGCGGCGTTGTCGAGCAAGCCCTTGTTCCACGCCCCCGAGGCGTTGTGCACGTCGATGGCGAAGGCGGCGGCTTCGAGCGGCGAGGCCCCGTAGTGGTCGCTGGTCGGGTTGAACAGCTTCAGGTGCAGCACCGGCAGCCAGCCGTCGGCGTCGCGCCCGATCCGCGCCGTCCGCCCGCCGGCCTGGTAGTCATAGGCCGCCGGCCAGCCGCGCGGCCCGGGAACCACCGCCATCCGGTCGGGCCGCAGGGCGTAGAGCTCGGTCGGCTGCTCCCCGGCCGCCTCCAGGTAGCCGTTGCCCGCCACCTGCAAGTGCCCGAAGAACGCCTCCATCAGGTCAGGCCCGCCCTGCTCGGGATTGGGCGCCGCCAGCAGCCGCGCCAGCGGATGATCGTCGCCGCGCCGCCCGTCGTGGAACACCGCCAGCGGCACGGATCCCGCCGCCTCGGCGATCATCCGCACGCAGCGATAGGCCACGGGGTTCTTGGAAAACCCCTCGGCCGCCAGGGCCCCATAGTCCCTCGGCGTCCACTGCGGCCGCCCGCCGCTGGTCAGCGCCACCAGCCTGGCGGCCCGCGAATCCTTGATTTCCGGCACGCGCCGGCGCGCGAAAAGGGCCATGGCCGCTCCCGTGAAGGTTGAGAACAAATGAAGAACGATGTATTAAGATCCTCCCCCTGAAGGGGGAGGTGTCGCGAAGCGACGGAGGGGGAAGTCGATGCAGCCGCCCCGCCCCCGCATCGCCAGGGCCAGGAAGCTCAGGCGAGAGATGTCCCTCCCGGAAGTCCTGCTATGGCAGGGCCTCAAGGGTGGTCGCCTGAAAGGATGGAAATTCCGCCGGCAACATCCCGCTGGCCCCTACGTCTTGGATTTCTACTGCCCCGAAGCGCAACTGGCCGTCGAAGTCGACGGCTATGCCCATGACACCGAAGACCGGCCCGAGCGGGATCGCATTCGCGACATGCGTCTTGCCGAACGAGGCGTGCAAACCTTGCGGATACCGGCCTTCGAAGTGCTGGCGTCCGTCGACGATGCTCTGGCCACGATCCTGGCCACGATCGAAGACACTTCCCCCTCCGGCCCTCCGGGCCACCTCCCCCTTCGGGGGGAGGATCCTTGAAGCCGCCCGAAGGGCGCTAAACCACCCTAAGCCGCGGCGCCTTCCCCCCGCCCAGCATCAGTTCGCTCAGCGCCCAGACCAGCGCGTCGGCCCGGTCCGGGCTGTGGCCCAGGTCGCCGTCGCCCAGGCCCATCAGCTCCTCCTCCAGGGCCGGGAAGGCGCCGCAATGCACGACCTTCCCCTGCTCGTACAGCGCCGCCACCGGCTCGGCCCGGGCCCGCTTGCCCACCGACGCGCGCACCAGCTTGATCGGGCACGGCGGGGCGGCCTGGGCCAGCACGCTGCGCACCATGTCGCCGCCCTGGTTGGCCTCGGCCACCAGCGCGTCAGCGTCGAAATCCACGGCCGCCGCCACGGCCAGGCTCGCCCAGCCGTTGGGCGACAGCCCCCGCGCCGTGCGGTCGGCCAGCACATAGGCGCGGCCGTCGCGGCGGCCGGCGACCACCACCCCGCAGGCGTCGCCCCGCGCGGTGGCCGGCGGATCGACCGCCACCACCACCCGGTCGAATCTCGCCGGCGGCGCGCCCCGACAGCTCGCCAGGTCCTCGGCTCGGAACAGGCCGCCGTCGGTCTCGACGACGATCCCGTCCAGCTCCTGGGCCGCCAGCCGCGTGCCGCCGTACAGCGCCTCCAGCGTCGCCAGGAACCGGGGCGCGAGGTTCTCGGCGTTGGCCGCCGTCCCCGCCCGCGTCGTGACGACGCCCGGCTCGGCCATCAGCACCTTCAGCGCCCGGGTGGGCCGCGGCGTGGTGGTCACCACCAGCCGGGGGTCCTCGCCCAGCCGCAGGCCGAACCGCAGCATGGCCAGGGTCTCGCCGGCCTTGGGCCAGGCGCAGAACTCGTCGGCCCAGGCCGCATGGAACTGCGGCCCGCGCAGGCTGTCGGGATCCTCGGCCGAAAAGGCGTAGGCGGCGGCCCCATTGGGCCATACCAGCCGCCGGCGAGAGCTTTCCCAGCGCGGCCGGAAGGCCGGTCCGCTGGTCGCCCGGAGCCCCGAGGCGCCCTCGACCATCACCTCGCGCACGTCGTGCAGGGTCGGTCCCACCAGCGCCATGCGCGGCACGGTCAGCGCCATCTGCGCCAGCCAGCGCGCCCCGGCGAAGGTCTTGCCCGACCCCCGCCCGCCCAGCAGCAGGAAGGTCGACCAGTCCTCGCCCCCCTCCAGCTCCTGATGCGGCAGCGGCTCAGCCAGAGCGACGCTGAGAAACCTCCGCTGCTGCTCCGGGCTCATCGCAGCGGTCGTCGCCGCCGGCCCCGTCGCGCCGCTTGCGCTCCAGGAGCTCCGCAAGCTTGGCAACCTTGGACTCAACTGCGGCTCGAAGCTCTTCGGGATCGTCGGGGATCTCGCCATGCATGTCGGCCTCGTCCTCTTCGCCGTCGTCCGCGGCGGGCTGTCTCGAAGCCGAGATCTTTTGCGAACGCAGCCTGGCGGCGTGCAGCATCTCCACCGGTCGCCCGACCAGGGCCGCCAGCTTGCTCGCCTCCATCCGCGCCTTGGGCGGCTCACCCTGCACCTGGGTCAGCAGCTCCTTGGCCGCGCCGTGATAGGTCTCCACGACCAGGTCGCGGATCTCGGTCAGCAGCGCGTCGTTCTGTTCGCTTTTCTCGGCCATGACAGAAGTGTACGGCGCCAGCGAGCGCGTCTGATCCAGCCCCATGAGAAAGTTGCAAGCGACTGATATCGCGCGATCTTTTTCCGAATTCGCCGTGGATAGATGCTGCTCTATCCCCGTCCGGGCCGCCGCCTGCTAGGCTCTGACCATGACCGCCCTCGCCTATCTTCACCTGCCGCCCGGCGCGCCGCCGCCCGCGCTGCCGGTCGCGGCCCCCTTCAAGACCGTGCTGGTGCTCGAGGCGCCCGCCGACCCGGCCTGGCGCGCAAGGGTTTCAACCTGGCTGGTGGACGGCGGCTGCCTCTACGCCATGACCTGGGGCGCCGGTTGCGAGGCCTGGCACGACGCCATCGACGACGCCTTCATCGCCACCTTTCCGGGCGATCTGCCCGACGACGACCAGTTGATCATGACGACCTGGCACGACGGCGAAACCCTCGACGACGTCGCCTGGTTCGCCGCCCACGCGGCCGTCCATCCACTGTGCGACCTGGCCCGCGCCCTGGTGCTGCACGTCGCCGGCACGCCGCGAGAAGCCGACCTGATTGCGACCTTCCGCGCGTCCGCGACCGCCTAGCGCCCCTGGTGCAGCGCCCGGCAGTCGGCGCCTTCCAGCGCCTCGCCGGCCGCGGCCCGGCGCAGACGGTCCATCGCCGCCTCGCCCACGGCCTGGGCGTTGGCCCGGCCGGGGCCTTCGAAGGCCAGGGCGACCGGCGAGCGCCCCTTGGCGCGGATCACCACTTCCAGGCGCCCGGCCCGGTCGACCGCCGCCAGCACGCCGGCCGCGTCGATCCGGCGGACGCCCTGGCTCTGCGGCGGCGCGGGCAGGGCCTCCATGCCGGGCGGAAGGGCCGCCGCCGTCCATGCGACGGGCCCGCCGTCGATCAAAACCCCGTCGGCCAGCAGGTCCACGGTCCAGCCGCGCCCGGTCTCGCGGGTCCAGGCGACCATCCGCGCCTCGATCGCCCAGGCGCCGGGCGTTCCGTCAGGGGCGGTCGCCGTCGCCAGGTAGCGCACCCAGGGCGTGGCCGGCGCGCCGCGCGGCGCAGCCTGCGGCGGGACGACGACGACCTCGGCCTTCTCCAACCGCCCGTCCGGCCAGGCGTGCGCGTAGGCCTGCCCGTTCCAGCCCTTGACCGTCCATTCGGCGAAGCAGGCGCGCGGCGCCGGCTCGGCCATCGCCGCCCCGCCCCAGGCCAGAACCAACACCAGACCGGCCGCCCGCCCGATCAATACGGCAGCTCCTCCGGCGCCGGGACCGGCCCCCGCCCGTCGTCGACCGGCGCGTCCTGCGCCGCCTCGCTCTCCAGCTCAGACGCCGTACGGGCGAACTCCGAGGCCAGGGTCTCGTAGAAGCCGTTGCGCGGATCGGGCGAGGTGCGGGGCGAAGGATCGGGCAGCAGCCACGGGAAATCCCGGATCGCCAGGTTCTGGTGCGCGGCCAGCATGTAGCGGCGCCAGATGCTGGCCGGCATGTCGCCGCCCACCACCTTGTTCATCGGCTTGTCGTTGTCGTTGCCCACCCACACGCCGGTGGCGAAGTCCGGGGTGAAGCCCACGAACCAGGCGTCGCGCCAGTTCTGGCTGGTGCCGGTCTTGCCCGCCGCCGGCCAGCCGAACGCCGCCCGCTTGGCCGTGCCCTGGTCGACCACCTTCTTCATCATCTTGACCATCATGCTGGCCTTGGCGATGTCATAGACCTGCGCCGGGGCCATCGGCCCGCGGGCATAGATCGGCCGGCCGTCCTGGGCGGTGATGCTCTCGATGACATAGGGCTCCACCCGCTGGCCGCCCAGCTGGAAGACCTGGAAGCCCGAGGTCATCTGCAACAGGTTCACCTCATAGGCCCCCAGCGCCACCGACAGGTCGGGCCGGTCGGGCAGGCTGGTGATCCCGAAGCGCCGGGCCAGATTGCCCACCTGCGCGCCGCCGGCTTCCTGGGCCAGCTTGACGGCGATGGTGTTGGTGGAATTGACCAGGGCCTGCTCCACCGTCATCGGGCCGCGATAGTCGCCGCCGTAGTTCTCGGGCTTCCAGTCGCCGAACTGCACCGGCCCGTCGACGCGGATGTCGGTCGGCAGCACGCCCTTCTCCAGGGCGGCGGCATAGACGAACGGCTTGAAGGTCGAGCCCGGCTGGCGCCTGGCCTGCACCGCGCGGTTGAAGGGGCTGGCGATGTAGTCCGTGCCGCCCACCATCGCCCGGATCGCCCCGTCGGCCGACAGCGACAAGAGCGCCGCCTGGCTGGCGCCGGCGTGCTGGCCGCCCAGCGCGATGGCCTGGCGCACGATGTCGGCCCCGGCCTTCTGCAGGCGGGTGTCGATGGTCAGGCGGACGACGAGATCAGGGGCGTTCTGGCCGGCGATGCGGATCGCCTCGGTGGTGGCGTAGTCCAGCACCCAGCCGTAGTCGCCCTCGTCGCTGACCGCGTCGGGTGAAAGCTTGGGCGTGTCGTCCAGGGCCGCGGCGTGCTCGGCCGCCGTGATCCAGCCCTCCTTCTCCATGTTCGCCAGCACCAGGCGCGAGCGGGCCAGCGCCCCCTCCATGTCGCGGGTCAGGGCCAGGCGCGACGGCGCCTTGGGCAGCGACGCCAGCAGGGCGGCTTCCGACAGGGTCAGCCGGCTGGCGGGCTTGCCGAAATAGGTCTGGGCCGCGCCGTCGACGCCATAGGTGTTGGCCCCGAAGAACACGCGGTTGAGATAGAGCTCCAGCACCTCGTCCTTGGTCAGCACCTGCTCCAGGCGCCAGGCCATCAGCATTTCCTGAAGCTTGCGCTCGACCGTGCGGTCGGGGGTCAGGAACAGGCCCTTGGCCAGCTGCTGGGAAAGGGTCGAGGCGCCCTGCACCGTGCGGCCGGCGCGCCAGTTGACGTAAGCCGCCCGGACGATGCCGTAGAGGTCGATCGGGCCGTGCTTGTAGAAGCGCTTGTCCTCGGCCGCCAGGAAGGCCAGCGGCACATAGCCGGGCACGGTCTTGACCGTCACCCGCTGGCCGTAGCGCGGCCCGCGCGTGGCGATCACCTGGCCGCTGCGGTCCTCGAACCGCACGCCCGGCGCGCGGTTGACGGCGAACAGCGCCTCTCGCGACGGCAGGTCCGGCGTGTCCTTCAGATACTTGAACCAGACATAGGCCCCCGCGCCGCCCACGGCGAGGAAGCCCAGGATCACGCCGACCAGCAGGGTCAGCCACACCCAGCCCCAGCCGCCCCGCTTGCGCGGCGTCTTCAGGTCGGCGCGGAAAGGCTCTTCAGGCGGACGCTGCGGCGGGCCTTTCGGGGGCTGCGGAGGCGGCGGCGGAACCGGCGCGAAACCGCCGCCCGCCGGCGGCGTCGGGCGCGCGGGCGGGTCGTCGAACCTGTAGGGCGGCAGCGTCCAGTCGTTCACGTGCGGTGTTGCGTCCGGTTGGTCTTATCGGCGTTTGGGTTTAGGACGCGCGGATGATGCCGCGCAAACCTTTCTGGGAGACGAAATCCCTTCACCAGATGACCGTCCCCGAGTGGGAGAGTCTATGCGACGGCTGCGGCCTTTGCTGCCTGGTTCGCTTCGAAGACGAAGACACCGGCGAGGTGATCCCCACCCGCGTGCACTGCCAGCTGCTCGACGCCCATCTTTGCCGCTGCAGCGACTATGCCAATCGCCGCAAGACGGTGCCCGACTGCATCAAGCTGACGCCGCACAACATCGAGGACCTGGAGTGGATGCCCCCCTCCTGCGCCTATCGCCGCCTGCACGAGGGCAAGACCCTGCCCCAGTGGCACCCGCTGATCACCGGCGACCCCGACAGCCCCCACAAGGCCGGCGTCTCGGTCCGCGACCAGACCATCAGCGAAGCCAGCCTCGACGATCCGGAAGACGCCATGGACTTCGTGGCCACCGACCTGATGGTCGACAAGGGCGACTGGCCCTACGAGCCGGACGAGGACTGACTTCAAGATCCTCCCCCTGAAGGGGGAGGTGGCCCGTAGGGCCGGAGGGGGAAGTTCCCGCCGCCTCGGAGACGGCCGCTGGCTCGGAAGCCACATCCCCCTCCGTCGCTCCGCGACACCTCCCCCTTCGGGGGGAGGATTTCCTGAGCTTGACCTTTACGAGCGAACCACCACCTCAAGCTGCACCTTGAGGAAACCCATGCTCCTGACCGTCCTGCTGATGTGCCTGTTCGCCGCCGCCCGCCACGACGGCCCCGCGCGGCGCTGGCTGGTCGAGGTCCCCGCCGAGCGGCTGGCGGCCATGACGCCGCGCAACGCCGTCGCCCTGATGCTGCTGCTGGCCATCGCTCCCTTGGCTGGCCAAGTGATCCTGCCGGAAATGGCCTGGATCCTGGCCCTGGATCTCGCCGCCTGGATCGAGGTCGGCGTCGCCGCCACGGTGATGGCCCGCCTCGTCCCGGCCTGGAAAGGCCTGCGCGCCGGCGCCGCCCGCCTGGTCCGCGCGGCGGTCCGCCCCGCCGGCCGCGCCCGACGCGGTCCCGCCGCCCGCCGCAAGCCGGCCAAGGCCCCCGCGCCCGAAGACGGATGGGCGTTTGCGTAGAGCCCTTCTCCCACAGGGGGAGAGGGGCTTCGCGGCAGTCCCGAGCCCTGCTACCCCTGCCCCATGCTCACCCGCCGGTCCCTCGCCCTGTCCGCCCTCGCCCTGCCGCTGGCCAACGCCGCCCGGGCGCAAGCTCCCGAGCCATGGCGCAAGGCCGATCGTCTTTATACGGATGATTTCACCCAGGGCCTGGCCGACTGGACCATCGAGGCCGAGCAGCCGGCCAAGGTCGCCGCCCGGAACGGCGTCCTCGAGCTGGACGCCCCGGCCGGCCTGACGGCCTGGTTCAAGCCGCGCCTGCAAGGCCCCGTGCTGATCGAATACCAGGCCCTGGCCGTCTACGAAGGCGGCCGCAACGACCGGATCAGCGACCTCAACGCCTTCTGGATGGCCACCGACGTTCGCAGCCCCGGCGACCTTTTCGCCAGCCCCCGCACCGGCGCCTTCGCCGGCTACGACCTCTTGAAGACCTACTATGTGGGCCAGGGCGGCAACTACAATTCCAGCACCCGCCTGCGCCGCTATGTCGGCCGTCCGGGCGACCGCCCGATGCTGCCCCAGCACGACCTCAAGGACGCCCGCGCCCTGCTCCAGCCCAACCGTTGGGTCCACGTCCAGCTCGTGGCCTATGGCGACCTCGTCCAATACTGGGCCGACGGCCGCAAGCTGTTCGAACTGCGCGACCACGACGCCTACACCGCCGGCTGGTTTGGCCTGCGCACGACGTGGAGCCGGTTGCGGTTCAAGGATTTCTCGGTGTGGCGGCTGGCGGCGGCCTGAAGACCCTCCCCCTGAAGGGGGAGGCGCCGCGAAGCGACGGAGGGGGAAGTAGCTCGATAGCCTGCCACCCCCCGCGAAAGCTGAAAACGTCCCCCCTCCGGCCCTCCGGGCCACCTCCCCCAGAGGGGGAGGATCTAAAGCGGCGGGAGCTGTCGGCGAAGCCGACTGAGGGGGCCGGCGCGCCCCCTCGAAATCTCCCGAAATCTCCCCCCATCCCCCGTGACGACTCAAGGTTGATCGGTCACCATCCTCACCGGCCGCCGCAATCGCCTTCCCGGCGGTCTCCAGGATCCTCATGACCGCCCTCCTCGGACCCTCGCGCCCGGCCGTCCACGGGCGCGCCTACGGCCCCGACCTGCTGCGCGCCGCCGCCATCCTGCTGGTCATGGCCTGGCACATGCCGGGGCCCGCCCGGCCCGAGACCCTGGCGGCGATCCGGCCGTTCGGCTGGCTGGGAGTCGACGTCTTCTTCGTGCTCAGCGGCTACCTGATCGGCGCCCAGCTCCTGAAGGGGATCGCCGCGGGAAACGGCGTCGCGTTCAAGCGCTTCTGGATCAGCCGCGCCTTTCGCATCCTGCCCGCCTTCCTGGTGGTGCTGGCGCTCTATTTCGCCCTGCCCGGCTTCTCGGACGGCAAGGCGATCCAGCCGCTGTGGCGGTTCCTGACCTTCACCATGAACTTCGGCCTCGACTACCGGGTCACCGGGGCCTTCACCTCGGCCTGGTCGCTGTGCGTGGAGGAGCATTTCTACTGGCTTCTCCCCCCGCTGGTCCTCGTCCTGGCGCGGGCGCGCGGAGCGGGACCGGCGATGGCGCTGGGCGCGGCCGTGATCCTGGGCGGCATGGCCCTGCGCTGGGGGATCTGGCACGGCCCCGCCGCCGACCCGGCCACGCGGCTCGCCGACTTCCTGCGGCTCATCTACTATCCCACCTGGACCCGCCTGGACGGCCTGGCCATGGGGGTGCTGCTGGCCGCCGCCCGGGTGTTCCGCCCCGCCGCCGTCGCCCGTTTCGCCCCGCCCTGGCTGACCGGACCGCTGGGCCTTCTGGCCGCCGCCGGCACGGTCGCCTTGTGCATCCGCCACGCCGACGGGGTCAGCCTGGACCTGGCCGGCGCGGTCGTCGTCTATCCGCTGGCCTGCCTGGCCACGACCCTGCTGCTGTGCGCCCTGCTCGACCTTGAGCCCGCCCTCCAGCGCCTGCCGCTGGCCCCGGTGACGCTGGTCGCCACGCTGGCCTACAGCCTCTACCTCGTCCACAAGCCGGTGCAGCACATGCTGCGCGAGCGGCTGGGCGACGGGGTGCTGCACGGCTGGACCGGCCTTGGCCTCTATCTCGCCGCCGACTTCGCGGCCGCGCTCCTGCTGTGGCTGCTGGTCGAACGCCCGTTCCTGCGCCTGCGCGAGCGGGTCCTGCGGCGGCCGGCCCCGGCGGTCGTGGAGGAGGAGATGAGGCGGGCGGCGTGAGACAAAGATCCTCCCCCTGAAGGGGGAGGTGTCGCGAAGCGACGGAGGGGGAAGTGGCTCGATAGCCTGCCACCCCCTCGAAAGCTGAAAACGTCCCCCCTCCGGCCCTCCGGGCCACCTCCCCCAGCGGGGGAGGATCTAGAACGCCAAGATGCTCCCCCTCTGGGGGAGCTGTCGGCAAAGCCGGCTGAGGGGGCTCTCCCCACAAACTTTCCGCCTTCCCCCTCCCCGCGCCCTGCTATAGGCCCCATCTCCTCGCCTCGCCCCCTACCAGACGTAAAGACCGCTTCATGGCCGCCCCCGCCCGCGCCCCCGTTCTCGCCCTCAAGGACGTCCGTCTCGCCGACGGCGCCAAGCCGCTGTTCGACGGCGTGGACCTGGCCCTGGAGCCGCGCGTGCGCGCCTGCCTCGTCGGCCGCAACGGCGCGGGCAAGTCGACCCTGCTCAAGGTGCTGGCCGCCCAGGGCGCCGAGCCCGACAGCGGCGAGCGCGCCGTGCAGCCGGGCGCCAAGGTGGTGTTCGTCAGCCAGGAGCCGGAGATCACCGGCGAGACCCTGCTCGACTACTGCACGGCCGGCGGCGCCCAGGACTACGAGGCCCACGCCACCCTGGCCGACTTCGGCCTGGACTTCGCCCAGAGCACGCAAGGCCTGTCGGGCGGCGAGCGTCGCCGCGCCGCTCTGGCCCGGGCCTTCGCCGAGCAGCCCGACGTGCTGCTGCTGGACGAGCCGACCAACCACCTCGACATCTTCGCCATCCAGACGCTGGAAGAGGAGCTGGCCAACTCCAAGTGCGCGGCGCTGATCGTCAGCCACGACCGCGCCTTCCTCAACCGCGTCACCCAGCGCACCTTCTGGCTGGAGCACCGCAAGGTGCGCCGCCTCGACAAGGGCTTCGCCGAGTTCGAGCCCTGGAGCGAGCAGGTGCTGGCCGCCGAGGCCGAGGAAGAGCGCCGCCTCAACAAGAAGCTGGAAGTCGAGAACGCCTGGCTGGCCCGCGGCGTCCAGGGCCGCCGGGCCCGCAACGAGGGCCGCCGCCGCGCTCTCCTGGACCTGCGCGCCCAGAAGAAGGACATCCAGTCCGACAAGCGCGGCTCGATGTCGATGGCCGTCGAAAGCTCGGGCACGTCGGGCAAGCGGGTGGTCGAGGCCAAGGGCCTGACCAAGAAGTTCGGCGAGCGGGTCATCGTCGAGAACTTCTCGACCCGCATCCTGCGCGGCGACCGCGTGGCCCTGGTCGGTCCCAACGGCGCGGGCAAGACCACCCTGGTGCGCATGCTGCTGGGCGAGATCGCGGCCGACGCCGGGACCGTGCAGATGGGCACCAATCTCGAGATCGCCTATGTCGACCAGAACCGCCTGGCGCTGTCGGAAAAGATCACCGTCTGGGACTTCCTGACCCCGTCGGGCGGCGACTCCATCCTGGTGCGGGGCGTGTCCAAGCACGTGGCCGGCTACGCCAAGGAGTTCCTGTTCACCGAGGCCCAGCTGCGCCAGCCGGTCACCAGCCTGTCGGGCGGCGAACGCAACCGCCTGCTGCTGGCCCGGGCGCTGGCCTCGCCGATGAACCTGATGGTGCTCGACGAACCGACCAACGACCTCGACATGGACACGCTGGACCTGCTGGAAGAGCTGCTGGCTGATTTCGAGGGAACCCTCATTCTGGTCAGCCACGACCGCGACTTCATCGACCGCCTGGCCACCTCGACCATCGCCATGAACGGCCATGGCGACGTGCTGGAGACCCCCGGCGGCTGGACCGACCTGATCGACCAGTCCCCTAACTTCTTCAAGGGCGCGCGCGGCGCGGCCGGCGACTTCGCCACCGGCACCGGCTCGCACAAGGCCGTCGTCACGCCCGCCGCCGCCCCGCCCAAGAAGGCCACCAAGCTGTCCTACAAGGACCAGCGACGCCTGGAGGAGTGCGAGGCCCTGATCGCGGGTTCGCCCAAGATCCTGGCCGACCTGGAGAAGAAGCTGGACGACCCCAACCTCTACGCCCGCGACCCGGCCGGCTTCGACAAGATCATGAAGGCCCTCGACAAGGCCCGCGCCGATCTCGCCCAGGCCGAGGAAGACTGGCTGATGCTCGAGGAAAAGCGCGAGGCCATGGCCGGCTGAGAGGGCAGGGAGCGGCCGGCTCGAATTCACGCGGCGCGCCAGGCCGACTGTATTGGCGTTGGCGCATGCTGATCGCATAGCCGCCCCAATATTATATTCGGCTGACGGAGAAACATCGTGAAAACGATCATGTTCTCCACAATCATGCCGGCTTGAAAACTGCATTTTTGCGGAGACTATATTTGAGCTGACGAGCCGGGCCGAGGGGAACGCCCTTGCGTAAACCAATCTTCGGGCTGCTTGTCGGCCTGACCGCGCTGGCGATCGTCGCTGCCGGCAAGGCGCAATCAAGCCGGCGCGCCGACACCCGAAACGGCGTTTCAGGTCACCCAGGAACGATCGGCGGCCCTTCGGGCCTCGAGACCGGCGCCGAGCCGCAAACACCACGATCAGGACAGGCGACGGTCCCGTCGCGCCTGAAGTCCTGGTCTCTCTTCGGCCTCGCCGTCCTGGCCGCGGCGCTGGGCGCGGCCCTGATCGTCATGCTGACGGAGATTCCCTTCACGCAGGGGGCGGCGATCATCGACGAGGCGCCCGCGGCGACTTCCGTCAAGGAACTCATCCAGCCGGCCGTCGACATGCGCCTGGCCTTGTCGCAGCACTATTTCGAGTGGGCCGTACTCACGATCGGCATTTGCGGCGGCTGCGCCCTATCCAGGCCCGTCATCGACGCCAGATTCATGATCAGGCCGACGATCGTTATCGCATTTATCCTTTCGTCGACAAGCATCGTCATGGGATCCACCCATCTCGAGCTTACAGCCCAATCCATATCCCACGGAATACCGGCTCTCAACATGGAGTCATTCCTGGATTTGTATCCAGTAGCTCAATTCTACCTCGTAACACTCTCATTCATACTCGCGATATACGCCGCCTCGGTCTCCATTATCTTTCCGAGAAGCACAGAAGCTGGTGACGAACGCCCATGATCCGAGCCTCCCTCCTGATCTGGTGCCTGATGCTGTCGCCCGCCCTCGCGACCGAGCCGGGGGAAGCGCGCTATCTTGGCCCCGCGGAAGCCAACCTCAATCGCCTCCGAGAACTGGAGCCGGACGGTTCGAACCTCTTCGCGTCGCCTCGTACGGCCTATGTGATCGTCACGCGGCGTTCAGCCGAAACCACGGCGAAGGTCATCTATGCCGGGGGATCTCGAACACTGAAGTTCTCATCGACCAAGGCTCAATTCAGAATATTGGTTCAGAGAGGCCGAGATTTCAAAATAGAAGCCGTCAATTCCACGAGGATTTGCTTTCAAAAATCATACACTCTGCACGAAAGCGGAGTATGGGAGGTGCCCCTGCCATGCTGAGCATGAAGTCGACGAAGCGCCGCGCCGCCAGCCTGGCGGCGCTGCTCACGCTCTGCCTTGCTCCGCACGGCCAGAGCATGGCGCAGGACCTGCTGACGCCTTCGAACTCCACCTTCACCCGGGATCGGCAGCGAGGCGTTCAGGCCTACATGCGCTCGCCGCTCAGCCAGACAACGGCGTCGGAAGCGCTCAACCTGGTTCTCGGACACGAGCTCGGCCATGAATTCTGGCGGCAGCATGGACCGATGCCGGGCGTCCCCGCCGAAGAATTCGCCGATCGCTTCGCCGTAAATCTTCTGATGTCGATGCGCCAGTTCAGGCCGGAGGGCGTCGCCTCCATGTCCGAGCAGGTGGCTGCGACGCAGACGTTCTTCGGACACGCCCCCGCCCAGACCCACGCCCAGACGGCCACGAGCGTTGCGCGACGCCAACGGGAGCTGGAATGCGCACTGGTCGGCCAGGCCGGAACGTTCTCCGGCAACGGGGTCTACGCCGAGGCCGCCGACAGCGGTGGCTGGGGAAACGACGTGGCGACCTGGCTTTCGAGGCAGAGCGCGGTTGGATACACGCCCCAGTCCGTGTGGAAGGCCACGGCCAGCCGTGAACGGGCGGCCTCGGCAAGGCTCGTCGCGCGATACACGGCCCGCTGGTCGGCCAACGAGGTCACGAGTTGCCGCAACAAACACGCCGCGCTGCGCAGCTACGTCCGAAAATCCCTTGCGCGACCCGGGCGCTTTGAAAGCGTCCGCGGAAACTACTCGCGATTTGCCAGCTATTCCGCGCTGAACGCCAGAATGGGACAGACCCAGTTCGAATATGCGAGGCCGGAAACGGAAGGCGGCTGGCTGCTGCTGGGATTGATCGCTCCGTCGCAGGACCAGTCGGCGTCCGGCGTCGCCTACCTTCTGACCTACGCCCAACTGGAGGCCTGGCTTTCCGGCGATCCGAACAAAACGGTCGTCAGGCTCAACTACTGCGGCATAGGACTGGCCAACGCCAAGATATTCACCCAGGGCGGCCGAACCTATATTCATATATGCTACGAAATCGGCGAGGAGATGCTCGCGAACTACAGACGATACGCCAAGCTGGATCCCGTGGTTCAGGACGCCGCCCGACGCAACGCCTACGCCGTCGATCCGAAGACGGCGAAGGCCACCGAGGATTACGTGAACTCGGTCAGATAGACCGCTCTTGCGCGACCTGGCGCCCGCCCCCTACCCCATCCGCGCGGTCATCAGGAAGCGCTGGCGGCTCTCGGCGGCCTTGCGTTCCAGCTCCAGGCGCTCCTGCTGCTCGGTGGCGTCGAGCATCGACTCCAGCAGGCGCGAGAAGTGCAGGCGCATGGCCTGGCGGGCGGCCTTGGGGTCGCGGCGGCGCAGGGCCTCGACCACGGCCACGTGCTCGGCCTGGCGGGCGTCGCCGTCGTGGTGGCAGATGGCCTGGTGGGTGCGGCGCACCTCCGGATCCTCCATGCGGAACTTCCAGAGGGTCTTGATGGTGTGGATGATCACCCGGTTGCCCGAGGCGGCCGCGATGGTCATGTGGAACTCGCGGTCGACGGCCGTGGAGCGGGCGTCGTCGTCGCCGGCCTCGACCATCTGGGCCAGCAGGTCGTCGAGCTTGGCGAGGTCGGCGTCGGAGATGGTCGGGGCGGCCAGGGCGGCGGCCTCGCTCTCGAACAGCGAGCGGGCCTCGGTCAGTTCGAAGGCGCTGACCGTGGGCAGGGCGCCCTCGCCGCCGGCGGCGTCGGCCCCGGCCGGGGCGCAGACATAGACGCCCGAGCCGGCGCGGATGCGCAACGTGCCCCGGGCCTGCAGGGCGATCTCGGCCTCGCGGACGGTGACGCGGCTGACCCCCAGCCGCTCGGACATCTCGCGCTCGCCCGGCAGCCGCGAGCCCGGCGGAAACTCGCCCGCGCGAACCATGTCCGCGATCTTGTCGGCGATTTCCTCGAACAGGCGGCGATCGGCCATGGCGCCCCTCTATGGTGGTGTTGCACCCCAAGCCTTGCCCGAACCGGACTGGAATTGGAATAGCAAACTGGTAGGCGCCGGGGCGGCGTCCACGCCCGCAACTACAGACACCCGGATTTCGAGCCTCTTCAACCACTTAAATCCATCGCCTTACCGGGCGAAGGGGCGCGCAGCGGACCGCAGACCCGGGACCCAGGGGCGACCGCACTGCTCCGGCCCCTGGGTCCTGGCTCTCCGCTTCGCTACGACCGGGATGACGAATGAAGGCAAGCCTGCAACTACAGCCGCGCCCGGATCGAGATGAAGAACTGCTGGCCGAAGTACTGGTAGTTGCGGGTGCTGCCCGGCACCGGCATCGAGTCGATCTTGACCTCGTTGAACAGGTTCAGGCCCTGCAGGCGGATGTCGACCTTCTTGTTCAGCTTGTACTGGACGTTGAAGTCGAAGGCGTCGCCGCCCGAGATGTAGCGCAGCTGGGCGTTGCCGCCGACGAAGTCCTGGTAGTAGCGCGAGCGGTAGCGGTAGATGCCCTGGACGCTCAGCGGGCCGTGCTCGTAATAGAGCTGGGCCGACAGCACGTGCTTGGAATAGCCGTTCAGGCCCGCGGCCGGGATCATGCCGTCGGTGATCGTCCCGGTGTCCGGGTCGATGACGTCGCCCAGACGGATGTCGTGGTTCTTGAAGTTGGTGACGGCGTAGTTGTAGCTCAGCTTGCCGCCGAACCCGTCCAGCGGCTTGGGCAGCCAGCTGAACTTGTTGGAGAGCGTGAACTCCGCGCCGTAGACGTGGCTCTTGTCGTCGCTGTTCTGGGTCTGGGTGACCGGGACGCTGACGGTCTGGCCGTCGATGACGAAGTCCTCGTCGATGGTCACCGGGATGAAGCCGCCGGTGAACTGCTTGTAGTAGAGGGTGGTGGCCAGGATGGTGTCGCGGTTGGCGTAGTATTCCAGCGCCACGTCGGCGTTCCACGACATGATCGGCTTCAGGCGCGGGCTGCCGCTGGCGACGATCTCGCCGATGGCGTCCTGGATCGAGGTGAAGTCGGTCCCGTCCTGAAGGGTGATGGTGCGGCCCGCCGCCAGGCTGCTGGGGGCCGGGCGCGACATGGCGCGATAGAGGGCGATGCGGCCCACCGTCTTGGACGTCAGGTCGAAATTGGCGTTGACGCTGGGCAGCACGCGGAAGCTCGAGGCCTTGATCCGGGTCTCGTCGAAGGCGCCGGTCTCGACCAGACGGATCGAGCCGTCGCTGTTGTTGACCACGTCCAGCTCGGCCCGCAGGCCCTTGGAGACTACGCTGGTGTCGACGACGCGGACGCCGAAGTTGCCGCGCACCGGCATGCCGGCCGCCTCGCCCTTGTAGGAGGCCATGACGTAGCCCGACCAGACGGTCTCGGCGACGTCGGCATTGGCCACCGAGCGGGTGTCGCCGCTGCCGCCCGGATCCTCGGCGCCCAGATAGTTGCGGAACTGGCAGAGGGTGTCGAAGGTCGCCCAGCTGCGCACCGAGTGGGTGGGCGCGTCGCCCAGATAGTCCGACTGCGGGAAGTTGGTGCGGCAGGCCAGGTTGACGGCCCGGTCGACCGCCAGGCTGGCCTGGTCGATGGTCACCAGGTCGTCATAGGTGGTGTAGCGGCGGCGCGAATAGCGGGCGCCGGCGTCGATCCGGCTGATGAAGCCGTCCAGATCGTAATGGGCGTCGAAGCGGGTCGCGAAGATGCGGTCCTTCTTCTGCTCCTCCTCGCGGGTCAGGCGGGCGTCGTCGCTGTAGAGCGACCAGTCGTTCAGGTTGAAGCGGCTGTCGACGGTGAGGATCGGCGCGAAGCCGCTCCGGGCGTCATAGGTGAACGGGATGCGCTGGTTGTTGATCGCCGTGCGGGCGCCGTAGATGTCCAGCGGGTCGGTGCGCAGGCGGGTCGAGCGCGTCAGGTCGGTGCGCGTCGTCTGGCTGTAGGAGATGTCGGCGTTCAGGGTCAGGCGATCGGTGGCCCGGAACTCGAAGTCGCCGCCGCCGCCGATGTATTCCTCCTGCCGCTGGAACAGGGTCGAGACCGACTGCAGGGTGCTGTTCCCCGTTGCGTAGAGCAGCCGGTGCTGGTCGTCGTACTGCACGTTGCGCAGGGCGTAGCGGGTCTCGGCGAAGCCCAGGTCGTGGCGGTCTTCCTCGTAGTTCCGCTTGGAGTATTCGACGTCGAGATTGACGTCCCAGCGGTCGTTCGGCTGCCACTGGAGGGCGCCGAAGATCGCGTCGCGCTTTTCCTTGGCGGTCAGCTGGCGGAAGGTGATCGAGTTGGGCGCCAGGTAGAACGGCGTGCCGGCCGCGGCCTGGGCGCGGGTCACCTCGGTGCAGTTGCCGGTGGCGTTGACGTTGGCGTTGCAGGCTAGCCAGGTGTTGGAAGCGACGTAGCTTTCGGCCGGGTCGTCGACCTGGTTGCGCTGGACGCCCAGCGACACCCCGACCTCGCCCAGCTTGCCCAGCTCGTACTGGTCGACATAGCTGGCCGTGCCGCGCCAGCCCCAGGGATCAGAGCCGGTGATCCGCTTCTGGTAGGGATTGTAGTTGCCCTTCAGCTCCACCTGGGCCAGCCGCTTGCCGTAGTCGAGCGGCTTCTTGGTCTCCATCTCGATGGTGCCGGCGACGCCGCCCTCGATCAGGTCGGCCTGCTGGGACTTGTAGATCTTGATGCCGTTGAACAGCTCGGACGGGAACTGGCCGAAGTTGACGGCGCGGTCGCCGCTGCCGTTCGAGGCCTCGCGGCCGTTGAAGGTGGTGGCCGACAGGAACGAGCCCAGGCCCCGCAGCGACACTTCCGTCGGGCCATAGTTGCCGCGGTCGGCGGTGGCGCCGGTGATGGTCATGATCGCTTCGCCGATCGACTGGCCCGGCAGGTCGCCGATCTCGTTGGCCGAGAGGGCGTCGACGATGGCCGTGGTGTCGCGCTTGACGGCGATCGAGTTCTGCATGGTCTGGCGGATGGCGCTGACCACCACCTCGTCGACCGCGTTGTCGGTGATCGGCTGGTCGGCCGGGGCTTGAGCAGCCTCCTGGGCCGAAGCTGCGGCGGCCATGGCGACGATCGAGGCGGCCGCGCCGCAGCTCAGGATCGTCCGCAACCGGACGCGAATGGTGTTCGTCGGGCGCATAACGGCTCCCTCCCCCTGGTTCTTTTCTTATGCCGGGACCCTGGGACCTGGCCCGCGCCACGTCAAGGCGGATTCTTATACCAATTGCGAGATTTATCAGGCCAATTATCTTGCGGAATTGCCGGACCAGTTAATAGACCAATTTAGACCGGTTGCGCAGAGGCGGCCACGGCCAGGGCCGTGACGTGCGGCCGCCTCCGCGCGCTTCCCCCTTTGGGCGTGGGGAAGAAGGGAGATCCCGACACTCGTCATCCCTCAAAAAATTCCCGTCATTCCCGCCCTTGTGGCGGGAAACCCTCTGTCGGCTGCGAGGGCGAATGAGGCGGACCGCCAGCGGTCCGCTTGCACTTCACTTGCGAGTGGAGCCAGGGGTTCCCGCCACAAGGGCGGGAATGACGGGAGGGGGGAGAGGACGGGAAGGCAGAGATCGTGGACCTAAGGCACCAGCTGGCTGCGCAGCCCCGGAACCGCCGCGGCCAGGTCGTCGGCGACCAGCTTGGAGAACACCCGCGCGCCGGTGTCGCCGACGTGGGTGTAGTCGAACTTGCGCACCTGCTGGCCGCGCGGGCCGGTCTCGGTGGTGGGAACGTCGGGCTGGCGGGCCTCTTCGGCGGCGCGGGGCGGCAGGGTCGTGCCGGCCCTGGCGGCCTCGACCTCGCTCTCGATCGGCTCGGCCTGGGCCAGCTTCATGGAGTCGACGGGGCCGAGCTTCTGGACGATGCGGGCGCTGGACTTGTTGAGGTCCACCAGCGGCGTCTGCGTCTGCGTCGCCACCTTGCGCACCTCGTCGGACCAGACGTCGAGGGTGTTCTTCAGTTGGCCCTTGGCGAACTCGCGGCGGGTCAGCGGGGTCAGCAGCACCGGCTGGGCGCCGGCCGCCCGCACGTCCTCGACGAAGCGCTTGAGGTTGGCCGGGAACTCGGTGGCGAGGTCGGTCCAGCGCTCGCCCTTGGAAGACTGGTCGTTGTGGGCGAACTGGATCAGCACGTAGGTCGCCGCGTAGCCGGGGGCCTTGGCCTCGCCGAGCGCGATGTCCCACGAGCCCTCGGCGCGGTAGCTGCGGGTCGAGCGCCCGCCCCGGCCGAGGTTCAGGCAGGCCACCGACGACTTGACGTGATAGTCGCAGAAGGCCGAGCCCCAGCCGCTGCCGACGGCAGTGGTGGAGTCGCCGACCAGGATCACCTTGTAGGGCTTGATCGGCGGAGCGTCGGTTCGCGGCTCGCGTTCCTTCACCGGTCCGGGCGGCTGGGCCAGGGCGGCCGGCGCGGCAGCCAGCAGGGCCAGGGTCGCGAGCACAGCGGTCGTCTTGTTGTTCATCGGATCCTCCCAGATCTCGTTTCCCGAACGAGCCGGCCGCCCCCAATCCGATCTTCCCCGCGAAGGCGGGGACCCAAGCTGACTTCCGGGAGGTGGCGCGGTCGTGGATCGCCCGCAGCCTCGGCTTGGATCCCCGCCTTCGCGGGGACGATCGGTGGAAAAGCGGCTCGCGCGCGCGGGTGAGTTCAGCCCTACGAGAAGGCCAGCCCCCCGTTGATGTCGAGGTTCACGCCGGCCAGGAACGAGGCGTCGTCCGAGGCCAGGAAGGCCACCGCGGCGGCCACCTCCTCCGGCGCGCCCTCGCGGCGCAGCGGGGTGTTTCCGGCCGTGGCCGCGCGGCCTTCCGGCTTGGAGAAGATGTCGTGGAAGCTGGTGCCGATCAGGCCCGGGCACAGGGCGTTGACGCGAATGCCGCGCGGGCCCAGCTCCTTGGCCCAGCCGCGGGTCAGGGTCATCAGCGCGCCCTTGGAGGCGGCGTAGACGCTGGCGCCCGGACCGCCGCCGTCGCGGCCGGCCTGCGAGGCGATATTGACGATGGCCGCGCCGTCCGGGATGTGCGGCAGGGCCGCCTTGGTGACCAGGAAGGCCGACTTCAGGTTCAGCGTCATGACTTGGTCGAAGAAGGCCTCGTCCATGTCGGCCAGGGTCTTGCGGGCCACCATGCCGCCAGCGAGGTTGACGAGAATGTCGATCCTGCCGGTGATCGCCGAGGCGGCGGCCACCAGGCCGGCGACCTCGTCCGCGTCGGTGACGTCGGCGCGGTGCAGCACCGCCTTGCCGCCGGCCGCCTCGATCCGCGCGGCGGTCTCCTGCGCCGAGGCCTCGTCGCCGCGATAGTTGACGACGACCGTGGCGCCCTCGGCCGCCAGGCGCAGCGAAACCTCGCGGCCGATGTCGCGGCCGCCGCCGGTGACCAGCGCGACCTTGCCGTTGAACCTCATGCGGGTCCCCTTTTACTGACTGTCTGATGAGGGCGCCGGCACGGGCGATGCGCGCCCGCCCAGCAGCCAGAGAGAGATGACGCCCAGCGGCACGATGACCGCCGCCAGGACGAAGATCGGGGCGTAGCCGTGCTGGGTCATGGCCGGCACCAGCCAGGTGGTGACCAGGGTTCCGGCCACGGCCGCCGTACCGCCGACGCCCGCGATCGTGCCGACGGCGCCGCCGCCATAGTAGTCGCTGGGCAGGGTCTGGATGTTGTTGATGGCCACCTGGAAGCCGAACAGGATCACGGCGATCAGCAGCACGGCGGCCAGCGGCGTGGCGGCCTTGGCCGTCAGAAGCAGGGCCGGCAGCATGATCGCCCCGCCCAGGGTGACGGCGAAGCGGCGGGCCGACAGGGTCTTCCAGCCGCGCCGGATCAGCGCCCCCGAAAGCCAGCCGCCGCCCAGGCTGCCCAGCATGGCGCCGACGAACGGGACCCAGGCGAACAGGCCGATCTGGCGCACGTCGAAGCCGAAGGTCTCCGACAGGTAGATCGGCAGCCACGAGACGAACAGCCACCAGACCGGGTCGAGGAAGAAGCGCGAGACGATGATCGCCCAGCTCTGCCTCTGCTTCAGCAGTTGCGAGAGGTTCGGCGACCAGCCGGCCTTGGAACCGGCCTCGCCGCGATCGGCGATGTGGGCGCGCTCGGCCTCGCTGAGCCACGGGTGGGCGCCAGGGTCGGCGCGGTAGACGAACAGCCAGGGCAGCAGCCACAGGAAGCCCAGCACGCCCACCACCAGGAAGGTCGCCCGCCAGCCGACCAGCTCGAACAGCAGGGCCACCAGGGGCGCCGAGACGATGGCCCCGATGGCCGCGCCGGAGTTGAAGATGCCCTGCGCCAGGGCCCGCTCGCGGGGCGGAAACCACAGGGCGTTGGCCTTGACCGCGCCGGGCCAGTTGCCGGCCTCGCTGATCCCCAGGGTGACGCGCAGCAGGGCCAGCAGGCCCAGCGACCGCACCAGGCTGTGGGCGGCGATCGACACCGACCACACCAGGATCGACACGGCGAAGCCCATCCGCGTGCCGATGACGTCGAACACCTTGCCAAACAGCGACTGGCCGCAGGCGTAGGCGACCATGAAGATGGTCACCAGGAGGGCGTAGTCGGCCTTGTCGGCGCCGATGTCCTTCGACACCGCCGGCCACATGACGGCGAGAGCGTTGCGGTCGATGTAGTTGATGACCGTCGCCAGACCCACCAGGCTGACGATCAGCCAGCGCAAGCCGCCCTTCATTGGCCGATGTCCTGGCCGTCGAAGCGGGCGAAGTGCCCCTTCCAGCTGAAGGGCGCGCCGTCGACATTGGCCTTGTGGGCCAGGCCCGGCTCGGCGCTGTCGGCGATGGCCAGCACGATCGAGCGGCCGCCGGCCAGCACGATGGTGACGACGTCGGCGTCGGCGGTGCGGGTGTGGCGCAGGGCCTGGATGCGGCTGGTGCTGCCCTCGGTGGTCTCGGCCGAGGGATCATAGGCGCCGTGCGGCTCGAGCACGCCGACGAAGGTGGTGTCGCCGTCGCTCCTGACCCGCTGGATCAGGGCCGGCTCGCGGCGCAGGTTGAACTTCGGGTCGTTGGCGCCGCTCTCGGCGATGATCACCTGGGTTCCGGCCGGCGGCAGCATGCGCCAGGTGTAGAACCGCTCGCCATTGATCCAGGTCAGGCGGGCGTTGGCGGCGTCCGGCGTTCCGGTCGCGTCGACCCACAGGTGCTGGTAGCCGTCGTCCTTGCCCAGCACCGGCCGGGCGGCGAGGTTCTGCTGCAGCGGGAAGCCGGCGTCGATGATGTGGCCGGAGAAGTGCAGCGGCAGGTCGTACTGGGCCGGCTTGTCGCCCTTGACCCTCAGCAGGTCGAGCACCAGCGGCGGGCCCTTGCCGGCGTCGACCTGGACGATCGAGCGGCGGAAGGTGACGCCTGGCCAGGCTCCCGCCATTTCGGCGGTGCTGATCTTGGCGCCGCCCTCGGCCGAGAAGAAGATCTGCTTCGGCGCCATGGTGTTGGCCACCTTGACCTTGCCGTCGAACTGGCTGGTCTCGTTCACCACCAGGGTGTTGTGGGCCACGGTCTGCTTGGCCCAGGTCTCGTTTTCCTTGAGGTAGCGGCCGCCGTCCTTGGCCTCGATGTTGAGGAAGCGGGCCGCGCCGTAGTCGGTGACGATCGGCCGGCCGGCGTCGTAGAGGATCCAGTTCAGCTTGTCGTAGTGGCCGTGGCCCATGCCCTGGGCGGTGTTCTTGACCGCCACCACCTCGTCGTCGTCGCCGGGACCGGCGCGCATCACGGCGATGGCGCCCTGGTCGCCGTCGGGTCCGTCGCGGAACAGCATCGAGGCGTAGGGGAAGGGCTTTTCCTTGCCGGCCGCCAGGTCGCGCGCCACGGCCAGGCCGTCGGGCGTAAGCGTGGTGCGGTCCTGCCAGCGGGCGATCGACAGCAGCGCCGGATCCTTGGTGGCCCCATAGGCGATGGCGATCGACTGGTAGAGCTCGTCGGTCTTGAGGCTCTTTTCCAGCAGGGCGTCGTTGAACGGGAAGAAGTAGCCGTCATAGGTCAGCTGCACGGCCGCCTTGACCGCCTTGGTCAGCACGCCGTCGCGGTACTGGAAGATCTTGCGGCCCGGCTCGTTCTCCTCGATCGCATGGGCGAAGACGACGAACGGCTGCAGGGCGTAGCGCTGGTAGTAGGGCCCCTCGGCATAGTAGCCGTCGGGCGAGAACAGCTGGTCGATCTGCTTGAGGAAGCCGACCTTGCCCGAGCGGTCCGTGCCCTTCAGGGCCTTTTCCACCATCACCGGATCGCGCAGCACGTAGCCGGTCATGCCGACGGCGGCGCAGGCCCAGGTGGCGTGGTTGTGGATGATGTCGAAGACCTGCGGCTGGTCGTCGGCGATGAACTTGGCCATCGGCCGGAAGACGCCGTCGTCGATGGTCTTGCGGTCGGCCTCGCTCAGGGTGTCGCGGATCGCGTCATAGCCCTGGATCGAATAGACCACCCAGACCGCGTCGTTCAGGCTCTGCCAGAACAGCTTGCCGGCCGAATTGTTCTTGGCGGCCGGGTGCAGGCCGAGCGTCGGATAGAGCCTGGCGTATTCCAGCAGCATCCGCCGGGCGTAGTCGGCATAGGCCTTGTCGCCCGTGGCGCGGTACAGCATGCCCGCGCCGTAGATGGCCATGTAGTTGCGCTTGTGCTGCTCGTGGGTGCGGCCGCCGCCGGGATCCTTGGGAACCGGCACGTCGACGCCCGCCTTCATGGCCGCGTCGACCTCCTTGCGCACCCGCTTCAACTCGGCGGCGAACATCGGATAGCGCGCGCCTTCGGTGCGCATGGCGGCCAGATCCGCCCCGCCGACCAGCACGGGCGCGAGGCCGGGCTGGACCTGGACCTGGACCTGGACCTGAGTGGGTCCGGCCTGCGCGAAGGCGGCCCCGGCCGGCAGCGCCGCCGAGACCAGCAGCACCAGGGCCAGACGCCCAACCTGTCGCCGAATGTTTCCCACGCTTCACTCCCTCGCGGCTCTCTGGCCGCTGCTCCGACTGACGCCCAGACGGCATACATCGATGCAGACCATTTGTCCTAGCAAAATTTAGGGCGGATCGGAAAAATTGGTTCTCTCTTTTTGCTATACCAATTTTCCAACTGGTCTACCTACATCCGACCTCCCCCGCGAAGGCGGGGGCCCAAGCCGACTCACAGAGTTGGGCGCGGCCGCAGGCCTCCCCCACCTCGGCTTGGATCCCCGCCTTCGCGGGGAAGATCGGCGGGAGGGGCGTTTTGCTGCCGTACTTGCCACCGCCCAGAAAACCACATAGCTATACATATAGCACGCTATGTATATGGACTGACGCCATGACCGACATCGTCTCCGATCGCGCCGCCCTGTTCCTGGGCAGCCGCCTCAAGCGCCTGGCCGAGCGGATGCAGGCGCAGGTGACGCGGCTGGTGGAAAAGGCCGACCTGCCGCTGCAGCCCAGCCACATGCCGGTGCTGGGCACGCTGGACCGCGACGGCCCCCAGACGATCGGCGCCCTGACCGAGGCCATGCAGGTGGCCCAGCCCACCGTCACCCGCGCCGTGGCCCGCCTCACCGAGCTCGGCCTCGTGGAGACCAACCGCGAGCACCGCGACCAGCGCCACAAGACCATCCGCCTGACCCCCGCCGGGCGCGAGGCCCTGGACCGCGCCAAGATGCTGGTCTGGAACCGGGCCGAGGCCGCCGTCGAGGAAGTGCTGGCGCAGCTGGATCCGTCGTTCCTCGACCAGCTGACGAGGCTGGAGGCCCTGCTCGCCGAAGAGCCGCTGGACGTCCGCGCCGCCCGTCACATCGAGGCCGGCGTCGCCGTGGTCGAGTTCAGCGACGCCCTGGCCCCGGCCTTCAAGAGCATCAACATGGAGTGGCTGGAGGACATGTACGAGGTCGAGCCTGTCGACCTGAAGGTGCTGGACCATCCGCGGCAGGCGATCCTCGACCACGGCGGCGCCATCCTGTTCGCGCTGGTCGAGGGCGTCGGCCCGGTCGGGACCTGCGCGCTGAAGCCGTCGGGCGGCGGCGCGATCGAGCTGACCAAGATGGGCGTGCTGAAATCGTCGCGCGGGGCCAAGATCGGCGAGCAGCTGCTGGCCGCGACCATCGCCCGCGCCAAGGCCATGGGCGCCGCGCCCCTCTACCTGCTCAGCAACAGGAAGTCGGCGGCCGCCGTGCACCTCTACGAGAAGCTGGGCTTCGTCCACGACGAGGCGATCATGGCCAGGTACGGCGCGGCCTACCAGCGCTGCGACGTGGCGATGGTGTATCGGGGGTAGGCGCCCCTCTTTGAACCCTCTCCCAGAGGGAGAGGGAGGGGCCCAGGCGAAGCCTGGGAGGGTGAGGGGTTACGACGTCAACCGCAAAGCCCCCTCCCCGCACCCAGGCCCGACAGGGTGAAACCTCTCACCCTCCCGCCGCTTCGCGGCGGGCCCCTCCCTCTCTCGAAGAGAGAGGGATTTTCAGGTTACTCCACCTCCGTCGCCCTTGCGGGACGCGCCTTGTCCGGCGTGGTCCCCTCGCCCGTGAAGGGCGACAGGCGGAAGCTGACCCGGGTCGTCTCCAGCTTCGTGCGATACTTGCCGTGCGGCTGGCCGACGTGGTTCCAGGTGGTGTCGCCGCCGACGCCCCATTGGGCGGCGTCGATGATCAGGGTTCCGTCGCCGTGCGGGACGATGTCGGACGACTTCCAGGTTCCGGCCGGACGGCGATAGAGGTCGGTGTAGGGGAAGGCCAGGGCCTGCATCATCAGCGGCTTGTCGGCCTCGACCCGCAGGCCAGTGCTCCCCGAACCCAGCTCCATCCAGCGGACGTCCAGCTTGTTGCCGGTGTCCTGGGGCCGCATGTAGTCGTGGTTCTGGTCGGCCAGCGCCCCGCGCCACAGGCCGATCGGAGCCGAGGTGAAGCGGTCGACGTAGGTTTCGTGCGGGCCGCGGCCCAGCCACTCGACGGTCTTGGGCTGGGCCGGCAGGGTGAACCACAGGCCCACCCGCACCGGCGGCGGCAGATCGTTCTTGAGCGGAACAAGTTCGCCGCTGACCGCCACCGAGCCGTCGCCGGCCATGGCGTAGGTGGTGGTGAAGCTCGCCGCCCCCGCGCCGAGGGCGTATTCCACCACCACCTGGGCCGTGCCGCCGTCGACCTTGCGGGCGGCAAGGCCGCGCAGCTGGCGCGCGTCGGTCATCACCCGCCAGGGCTTTTGCTGGGCGACCGTGCCGTTCAAGGTGTCGTTGTCGGTCTCGGCCCGGAAGAAGTTGGGCGCTCCGCCCTTGGCCAGCACCGTCCCGTCCTTGGCGTAGGACGACACGAGGCCCGTGGCCCGGTCGATCGTCAGCTTCGCGCCGGCGGCCTCGAGCACCACAGCGTCCTTGCCGTCGGCCAGGGTCACCGGGCCGGGACGGCTCACGGCGGCCTTGGGCGTGGCGGAAACCGAAAACTGCTCCCAGCCCACCACGTAGCCGGCCGGCGTCAGCGGCACGGCGCCGGCCTTGGCCCGGGCGCGCACGGTGACGAAATACTCGACGCCGGGCCTGGTCGCGATCGCCGGCAGCGGCAGGGCCACGGTCTCGACGCCCCGGGCCCTGGTCGCCAGGGGCGGCAGGGCGCCCGAGGCGATCTCGACGCCGTCGCCCTCCAGCACCCACTCGAAGTCGAAGCCGGAGAGATCGCGGAAATCATGGCGGTTGGTGATCGTCACCTTGCCCGTCGCCGGGTCGAAGGCGCCGAACTGGATCGGCGAGAGCACCTTGCGCACCTCGTAGAAGTGCGGATTGGGCGTGCGGTCGGGCTGGATCATGCCGTCGCCGAACTCGATGTCGCCGCCCGGGTTCTTGCCGTACTCGCCGCCGTCGCCCCAGTAGCGCCTGCCGTCCTTGGCGTAGCGGTACATCGACTGGTCGACCCAGTCCCAGATGAAGCCGCCTTGCAGCTTGTCGTAGGCGTAGATGGTGTCCCAGTAGTCCTTGAAGTTGCCGCCGCCATTGCCCTGCATGTGGGCGTATTCGCACTGGATCATCGGCTGGGTGCGGGTGGGGTCCTTGGCCCAGTCGACCATCTTCTCGATGTCGTCGTACATCGGGGCGTAGATGTCGACATAGGCGTTGGGCTGGTGCTCCCAGTCCAGCGTGCCCCAGCCGAGATAGGAGATCAGGCGCGAGGGATCGCGCTTGCGGGCGGCCGCGGCGGCCTTCTCGAAATTGGGGCCGATGCCGGCCTCGTTGCCCAGCGACCAGAAGATCACCGACGGGTGGTTCTTGTCGCGCTCGACCATGTTCAGCACCCGGTCGCGGTGAGCGGCCTCCCAGGCCGGGTCGAAGCCCAGCTGCATCTGCTCGCGCAGCGCCGGGACCTTGTTGCCGTAGTCCATGTAGGCGTGGCTCTCGATATTGGCCTCGTCCATCACATAGAGGCCGTACTCGTCGGCCAGGGCGTAGAAGCGCTCGTCGTTGGGGTAGTGCGAGGTGCGCACGGCGTTGATGTTGGCCCGCTTCATCAGCTCGATGTCGCGGCGCATGCTCTCCTCGGAGATGACGTGGAAGGTCTCCGGGTCATGCTCGTGGCGATTGACGCCGCGGATGACGATGGGACGGCCGTTGACCATCACCCGGCCGTCCTTGATCTCGACGGTGCGGAAGCCGATGCGCTGGGGCGTGGCCTGGACCACCTCGCCCTTGGCGTCCATCAGCTCGACCAGCAGGGTGTAGAGGTTGGGGGTCTCGGCGGTCCATGGCTTGACGCCCGGGACGGCGGCGGTCAGCGAAACCACGCGCGCGGCCCCGGGGGCGACCTTGGCCTCGGTCTTCAACACCTCCCTGTCGCCGTCCAGCAGGGTCATCCGCGCGGTCAGCGGGGCCTTGCGGGCGGTCAGCGACAGCTCGGTCGACAGGGTCCCGTCGCGATAGGCCTTGTCGAGGCCGGCCTTGACGAAGAGATCGCTGGCGCGGGCCTGGGGAACGGCCTTGAGATAGACAGAGCGCTCGATGCCCGAGACGCGCCAGAAGTCCTGGTCCTCCAGGTAGGAGCCGTCGGCCCAGCGGTGCACCTGGATGGCGATCAGGTTCTGGCCCGGCCTTACGTGTTTGGTGACGTCGAACTCGGCCGGCAGCTTGGAGTCCTCGTAGTAGCCGACCTCCTGCCCGTTGACCCAGACGCGGTAGGCCGCCCCGGCCGCGCCGACGTGCAGGATCACGTCCTGGCCGCTCCAGCCGGCCGGAACCTCGAAGGTGCGGCGGTAGGAGCCGACTGGGTTGGTCGCGTGTGGGATCAGCGGCCGGTTGGCCGGGAACGGATAGGTGATGTTGTTGTAGCGGGCCTGGTCATAGCCCTTCGCCTGCCACATGGCCGGCACCTTGATGTCCTTCCAGGACGAGACGTCGTAGTCCGACTTTTCGAAGCCGGCCGGAACGTCGTCCGACGACGGCGAGAAGTGGAAGGCCCACTGGCCGTCGAGGGTCAGATAGCGGGCCGACCTCGCCATGTCGCCGGCCAGGGCCAGCGCGCGGCTCTCGAACGGGAAGTGGGTGGCGACGGCCGGCAGCTTGCCGCGGGCGTTGACGGCGGGGTTTTCCCAGTCGGGGCGGGAAGGATCCACCTGCACCGGATCGACCTTGGGCTGGGCGCTGACCGCCCCCGCCAGCACCATGACCGACATGGCCGCGCCGGCCGCCAGGATCTTCCGCATGCACGCCTCCCAGAACGCTCGCCCGTTGGATCGGGCGAGGCCTGTGTAGCATGGGGCGCCCATTTGTCAGACAAAAGAGACAAATCGTCAGCCCAGCTGGAACTTCGGCGGCGGCAGGCTCAGGCGGACGTCGGACATCGCCTCGCCGCCGAAGAAGCGGACCAGCAGGGCCTGCACGTCGGGATGCGCCTCGAAGACGTTGTGGCCGGCGTTCTCGACGATCACCCTGGCCTTGCGCCGGAACTGGGCCGCCACCTCCTCCTGCTCCTCCAGGGGCGTGCGGCCGTCCAGCGTCCCCGCCAGCAGCAGGGCCGGATGGTCGATGCGGATCGGCTCGCGGAAGCCATCGCCCAGGTCGACGCCCGGGATCGCGCCCAGCACGTGCGGCATGGGAAAGTTCAGCGCGTCGCCCAGCACGGCCTGCCGCGCCTCGCGCCGCACCACGGCCAGCTTGCCCGGCGAGATCCCCGAGGCCAGGTCCATGGCCGATGACATGCCGCCAACGCCGAGCAGGCCCACGAACTCGTCGAGGAACGGCGCCAGCACGTCGGTCTTTCCCGCGTCGAGCGCCAGGTACAGCGCCGGCAGCATGACCAGGGTGCGCGGATTGGCGATCAGCCCGCCGGCCATCAGCTGGATGGCGAAGCCGCCCAGCCGCAGCTCGACCGGCGCGCCGTCCAGCCTGGCGGTCAGGCTCACCGGCGCGGCCTCCAGGCGCGCGTGCACCCGCCGCATCAGCGCTGGGAAATCGGGGATCGCCGCCCGCACGGCGGGATCGGCGTCCAGGAGCGCGTCCACCCGGGCCAGATAGGCGTCGATCCGGGCCGGGCGCTTCACCGTCTGGTCCTGGCCCTCCAGACTGGCCAGGGCAACGCGCCCCACCCTGTCGCCATGACGCTTGAGCACCGACAGCGCCAGGTGGCTGCCGTAGCTGATGCCCCACAGGTCGATCTTCTCCGCGCCCAGGTGACGGCGCAGGTCGTCGAGATCGTCGGCGCTCTGCTCGGTGTTGTAGCCGCGCATGGCCACGCCCGCCCGGGTCCAGTCCACCCAGGCCCGCTGCAAGTCGTCGCGGAAATAGCGCGTCAGTCCGTCGTGGGTGAAGGTCGGCAGCGGCGCCGTCGGAGCGGGGCCGGGCGGGATGGCGCCGAACGCGCCCGTGCCGCGCTGGTCGAAGGCGATGACGTCGGCGACCTCGCGCAGCGCCATGAAGATCGGGAAGCGCGGGCCGGCCGCCGCGCCCACGCCAGAGCCGCCCGGCCCTCCGGCCAGGTAGACGATCGGCGGGCCGGGCCTGGCCGCCGTCGAGGGAAAGCGGACATAGCTCAGCTTGATCCGTCGCGAACGGGGATCGCGGCGGTCCTCGGGAACCTCGAAGATCCCGCGCTCGGCGTCGACCTCCTGGCCGCGCCAGCCCTTGAAGCGGAAAGGACCGGCCTTGGGCAGGTCGGCCGGAGGCTCGGCGTGCGGCGCGGCGTGCGGCGCTGCGTTCTGGGCGAGGGCCGAGACGGGAAGGGCCAGGGCGGGAAGGGTCAGGGCGGCCCCGGCGAGGATGGCGCGGCGATGAAGCGATGCATGGGTCATGCCGCCAGCTGAGCCGTCCGCGACGCCGCCGCCACACGACTTCGGCCAACGGCGTCGTTTCATCGGCGAATGGCGGCGCAACTCGGCGAACGGCGCCATACGGTGGGGCCATGTGGCGAATCCTGTTTCTCATCCTGCTCGTCGCGGGCCTGCCGTCCCTGGTCCGGGCCCAGCCCCAGGCGCCCGCCTGGCAAGCCTGCCATGGCGTGGCCGGGCCGGACGGACCGGTGCTGAGCGACTGCCGGCCGATCTCGGGCGTCGTCGATCCGCAAGGCCGCGAGCTGTGGATCCGGTCGACAATCGCGGCGCCGACCGATGCTCGCCCCCGCGCCCTCTACGTGGCCGGCGTCGCGTCGTCACAGGCCTGGCTCAACGGCCGACCGCTGGGCGCCAACGGCAAGCCGGGCGGGGCGGCGCAGGCCGAGATCCCCGGCCGCTACCAGGTGATCCTGCCGATCCGCGAGACCCTTTGGCGGCCCGGCGAGAACAGCCTGGTGCTGCGCCTGTCGTCGTTCCACGGCGGCCTGCGTTTCGCCGGCCCGATTAGCGCGCTGGGCGTCTGGCCCTATCCCTATCCCGATCGCGCCGTCTTCCTGGCGGTGACCTTCGCGGCGACGGGCGCGCTGCTGGCGGCGGCCTTCGGCTTCGGCGTGATCCACGCCATGCGCCGCACCGGCTCCAGCCTGATCCTGGCGGCGATGGCCACGATCGCGGCGCTGCAGGCCGTGGTCGAGAGCCTGCGGGCGCTGCTGAACTATCCCTATCCGCTGCATGCCTGGCGGATGAGCGCCATCTGGCTGCTGGCGGCGGCCTTCGCGGTCCTGCTGGTGGCCTATGCGGCCAGCCGGTTCCTGCCCAGGGGCCGCTGGCCGATGATCGGCCTGGCGCTGGTCGTCGTCGGGGTCACCGCCCTGCTGCCTGGCTTCGACAGCAAGACGGTCTGGGCGCTGGTCCTCGGCGTGGCGCTGGCGGCGGCGCCGGTCGCCGCGGGCGTGCGCGCAAGGACGCCGGGCGCGCGCCCCGCCCTGGCCTACCTGGCGCTGTTCCTCACCCTGGCCCTGGGGTTCCCCGAATGGCTGGCCGACTTCTCCTACTTCCTGCTCGCCGCGGGCCTGCTGCTGCCGCTGCTGGTGGTCGAGGTGGTGCGGCTGGGTCGCGACGACCGGGGCCGGGAAGCCGCCCTGACCCGCGCCGCCGGCCGCCCGGACCGGCTGACCGTGGCGTCGGCCAGGGGCGTCGAGCTGGTGCCGATCGCCGAGATCCTGGCCGTGGTCGGGGCCGACGACTATGTCGAGCTGCGGCTGGTCGGCGGGCGCAGCCTGCTGCACGCCGCCCGGCTCGAGGGCCTGTCGACCCAGCTTCCGGACAGCTTCCTGCGCGTCCATCGGTCGGTGATCGCCAACCTCGCCCTGGCCCAGCGGCTCGAGCGCGACGGCGACCGCTGGCGGCTGCACCTGAGCGAAGGCGCGCCCCTGCCCGTCAGCCGCTCGCGCCAGCCCGCCCTGCGCGAAGCCCTCGACGCCGCGTCGGTCTAGGGCCCGCTCCCTACCTCAAGCCCCGCAGCGCCAGCCGCGCGGCCTGCCGCAGTTCGTCCTGCCCCGCCCCGCCGCGGGCGGCGACCTTGAGGCCCGAGCGCAGGATCAGCAGCATGCGGCCGGCGGCGTCGGGATCGAGGTCCTGATCGAAGGCGCCCGCCGCGATCCCGTCCCGCACCCGCGCGGCGAAGGCGGCGACGACCAGGGCGGCGGCGGCGTCGTTGACGGCGTTGACCTCGGGATCGCCCCGGCTGAACTCGACGATCGAGCCGACGCCCAGGCAGCCCGTCTCCAGATCGTCGGCCGAGCCGAGGCCGACCAGCAGCGCCGCCTCGATGGCTTCGGCCGGCGCCGCGTCGCGCTCCAGCGCCTCGGCCATCTGGGCCAGCGAGCCGTCGGCGTAGCGGCGCAGGGCCTCCAGGAACAGCCGGCGCTTGTCGCCGAACGCGCCGTACAGGCTCTGGCGGCCGATGCCCATGCCCTCGATCAGGTCGCTGGTCGAGGCGGCCTCGTAGCCGTGGCGGGCGAACACCCTGATCGCGCTGGCGATCGCCTCGTCGCGATCGAATTCCGAAGGTCTGGCCATGATCGCATCCTAGCGATCTTGATCGATCAGTCCAGAATTATTCTTGACCGATCGATCCGGAATGCGCAGGTTATGGACCAATCAGTCCATAACGAGGTTTCCCAGATGACGAACACCAGCTTCACCCCCGACGCCCCGGCCCTGGTGCTGGGCGGCTCGCGCGGCATGGGCGCGGCGATCGTGCGCCGCCTGGCCGCCGAGGGCCGCCCCACAGCCTTCACCTACGCCGCCTCGCCCGGCCCCGCCGCCGCCCTGGCCGCCGAGATCGAGGCGACCGGCGGAACCGCCCTGCCCCTCCAGGCCGACAGCGCCGACGCAGGAGCCGTGCGCGCCGCCATCGAGGCCGCCGTGACGCGCTTTGGCAAACTGGGCGTGCTGGTGGTCAACGCCGGGGTGCTGAAGGCCGGGACCATCGACCAGTTCGCCCTGGCCGACTTCGACCACATGCTGGCGGTCAATGTGCGCGGCGTGTTCGCGGCCATCCACTACGCCGCCCCGCACCTGACGGACGGCGGCCGCGTCGTCGTCATCGGCAGCAACACCGCCGGCCACATCGGCACGCCCGGCTCCAGCGTCTACGCCATGACCAAGGCGGCCGTCGCCCAGCTGGCGCGCGGGGCGGCCCTCGACTTCGCGCCCCGCAAGATCACCGTCAACACCGTCCAGCCCGGCCCCATCGCCACCGACATGACCGCCGACCTGATGGACTACATCACCCCTCGCCTGCCCCTGGGCCGCATCGGCGAGGCGAGCGAGGTCGCGGGCCTGGTGGCGTGGCTGGCCGGACCGGACGCGGGCTACGTGACGGGCGCCAGCCTGACGATCGACGGCGGGTGGAGCGCTTAAGGGGGGCAGGGGCGGCGCTAGATGCGCCGCCGCCAACTGATCGCCGGCCCTGCCCCGGCCAGGGCGTACGGCACGTGACGGCTCAACCCGCACCCAACACCAAAAGGAGAGCCGATCGGAATTTATACACCCTTGGTTGCGCCAAGCGCCCCATTTATGCATCGTGGACGAACGCCGTTCGATCTGCTCCGGCGGGGGGAATTTTGGAGCATAGAGTGAGATACTACGCCACAGTACAGGGTGGACAGAAGCTTGCGCTGTCCGTGAATGCCGCCGAGGATATTCGCCAGAAGGTGATGTCGAATCTCAGGCTTTTCAGAATTCTGACCGGATTCGACTACGAAGGCATAATTATTGGTGGCGTCGGCTTAACCGCATCGCCAAAACTTACCATTGAAGGCGTACACAAAAGGCTTTCAGTCTCAAATGATAAGGTCGCAAAGACCCGTTTGATAATTTCACCCAATCGCATTCTGGATGATACAGCCCAATCCGGATTCGAGCTTCTACTCGCGATACACGATGGCGATGACTATGCGTGGCTGTCAGGGGAAGCAAACACAGCCGCCATAATCACTATTAATTCCCCGCAACGCAGCTCAAAGTTGACATCCACCGTCGTTGATATCTTCCAGGATATCATGATCGGCAACGACCAGAGCATCCAGTCGGTTATAAGCAAATTCAAGGATAGCGGCGGAAGTACAGATACCTTTTACAAACTTAAGGCAAAATTTGCGACCCAAAGACATTCCAGCCATACGCACAAGATTCTATACGATAAATTTAGCCCAAGCAATTACGCCTCATTTTCATCCATAGCCAGGCGCGACCTCGATCTCTTCCCCGACGACCACAGCCTGAAAAATCTCGCCTCGATCTGGATTGATTTCCTAAACCAGGAACTTGGCGATCACTTCCTGAACGCCAAGGAGGCCACCGACTTGGTTCGCAAAGGCCTCTTCCATCCCCTCAAGGCCGAACGCGTCGGCGGGGAAGGCCCCCCGGCCAACTCCAGGATACAGCACGGATACCTCGCAGAACACGACCTCATGGCCATATTCTCCGACCCCCAGATGGTCACGCAGAATGGCAGCTACGTGCTCTGCATCGTCAACCGGACAAACGGCCCGGACAAGGACAGGCTCATTGCCGAATTCGGCCAGACCAGCAGCCGGCTCAAACGCCTGAAGCTCTGTACCGAGGACGAGTACACGCGCATGGCGCCACTCGCGCGACGCGGCCTCATCACACCCATTCGCCTGTTCCTCAAAGCGCCGCCACGGAGCGCCTAGATGACCGCCTATATTGGAATCGTAGACCTCACCGTGCGCCTCTCCAGCATGAATCCATGGGGCCAGATCGACATCAGGGATGCGAACCTTCAATTTCAACGCTGCGTCATCCAGGCCTGCGTCGACACCCACAGCTCTGCTGGCGATCGCCAGGAAAAGTTGGAGGCGGAGGGAATAATCCGGGGAGGATCTTCAGCAAAATTCTTTCAGCTGGAGAACGAAGACGATCTCTATAATTTCATCGTCGTTCTTCGCCACCTTCTTCTTGAAGAGAAAATTCCGTTCAAAATATGCGTACGCAAGGGACACCTTGAAGGAAAAACCCTTTCCCAAAAATGGGGCGATGATTTTATAAAATTAAGTTCCAAAGATTCGAAAGAATCTGAAAGGTGCAGAGAAGTTCTTCAGGAAAATCTCGGCTACGACGATGAAGAAACCATAGAAACGATTTTCAAACTCGACAAGTCCCCCAACCTCACGGGAGAGGGGCTCGACCTTTCGATGGATTTCGAGAATTTCAAAGGCTTCGGGATATCCGTCAACCTGAACGACACTTCGGATCCATTGATAGCCCCCTCCGAAGCCGCCGATGATGAAGCGCGCCCCGAGGGAACACTTCGACGCCGCTCCCGCCTCTTCAGAAACCACTTTCCCGTCCAGCGCTCGGCCAAACAGCTGACCACGGTGGAATATTGGGACTGCCCATTCGACCTTGACGACGACGACCTCGTCACGCGCTTCCGGCCACAGAACAGGATCGACAGCGACCAGGAAAGAGACGCCTCGCCCGCCGACCAGGCCGTCGAACATGACGATGAAGCCGACGAGGGCCTGGATACCGAGACCAAGCCGGAGCGAGCCATCGAAACGGCCCCCTCGGCGTCAACAGTGACCATATCGACCATTCTCGACATGCTCAGCAAGTCACAGACCGCCGATCCAGATAATTCCGTATATTATACGTCTCTATTATCAACCCTTGTAAGATCATCGAATTACAAAGAGCTTCACTATCGCGCCAAGGCTCAGAATGGAAGTTCAAGCAAACTGCTTGCAGCCGGATGGCAAAAATACCCTCCCATATTCGGAACGCTACTTATCTCCGCCAAACCGTCTGGATTACTTAAACGCACCATCGGCATAGAGCTCACCCTCGCCGCGCTCATCGATGAAATATACAGCTCGGTCACCTCCGAACCCCACAGCGCAGCCCTCCGCACCGATGCGGGAAGATCCGCCTCGCCAGCTGACGAGCGCAAGGCGCGGATGCAGCTCGAGGAGAAGGCTAGATCAAGCTCCACACTTATAAGATCCCTCAGGAGAATAAATCTTCGCTATGGCCCCGCCATATGGCGAAAAATATTACAGTGCCCTCCGTCCACGCTCTCCGAGGATAGAAAGAAAATCATGATCGCGATCGTGTCCCAGCTATGAGAGCGATAATTGCCATATCTGTTGGCATAGTCGCTATATTTGGGCTCTTTACCTCCGGTCAGCTAATATCCATCGCGCCAGAATGGTTAAAGTTCTGGATATTCTCCAACGAATACATTACCAGCCTCGGCCCCGAGATCGGCGGTTCGGGACTGGACGCGTTTCTCGTCGGCGGCGTGGCCGGGCTTGTCGCGTCTCAGATCGGCCGCGAACGGGAATTCTCCGCCTTCCGCCGCGACCTCTCTCGGCGCAAGGCCAACAGGCGGCCCTTCAAGCTTGAGAAGACGACCGAACGCTGGAGCACCGACCTCGATCTTTCCGGCATAGAGTTCAATCAAGAAACTATAGAAGATCGCATATTCGCGAATATTTACTTTTCCAAGCAGGGCGCCTCAGCAAAATTCACCAGCATGACACTCCATGGTTGCGACCTATCCCGGATCCGCTTTGGGAATAGACACAGCCGAGGCACAATGAAGGACACCAAGTTTCAAGACTGCACGGTCAGAAACAGCAGCTTCGAGAATCTCGACTTCAAGAACGGCGGAAACGCTTTCCTGTCGTCCCGTATCGAGGCCTGCCGCTTCGACGGGGCCAATCTGGAGAATGTCGCCCTGGACGGCGCCGTCTTCGTCGATTGCACATTCTGGGGGACCCGCTTCAAGGACCTTAAATTGCCGGACGAAACTTGGAATGCGCTGACCGCTGCGGGCCTGCTTGTGACTGACGGCCCGAAACAGCACACGGTCCAGACGCTTGACGAGGCCCTTCGCAGCCTCACGCCGCGCAAAGCCGCCTATGTCGCTAGAGCGCTATTCGTCGATTTCGTTCGCAAGTGGCTCCCCGCGCCGGAGCGCTGGCCCAAACAACCGGCGGCAACGGGGGACGCCAAACCGCCCGCCGACGCCTAGCCCCTACCCCTCCCCCACGGGCGGCCAGACGCTGGCGGTGACGCCGCCGCCGTCGCGGTTGGCGATCTGGAGGCGGCCGCCAAAGCGCTTGAGGAGGCGGTCGGCGGTGGGGATGCCGAGGCCAAAGCCGCCGGTGTCGCGGGCGCGGGCGGCGTCGCCGCGGAAGAAGGGCTCGTAGATGCGGGCCAGCACCTCGTCGGTCAGGCCGGGGCCCTGGTCGAGCACCTCGATGCGGGGGCCGCCCTCGCCTCCCTCGGGATCGTCGACGACGAGGCGCACCTTGGCCTTGCCGCCGAAGCGCACGGCGTTGTCGACGAGGCGGATCAGGGCCTGTTCCAGCGGGTCGCGGTGGGTGCTGACGGTCAGGGTCTTGGGGCCCTCGTAGCGGGCCAGCTTGGGCCAGCGGGCGATCACCGCGCGCACCAGGGCCGGAAGGTCGACGCTCTCGGCGGTGCTGGCGGCGTGCTGGGCGCGCAGCCAGGCCGACAGCGAGCGCAGCATCTCCTCCAGCTCGTCGACATTGCCGCCGACCATGGCGCGGATGTCCTCGGGCTCCACATAGTCCGACGCCAGCTTAAGGCGGGCGAGCGGCGTGCGCAGGTCGTGGCTGAGCGCCTCCATCGCCCGGGCCTGGTCCTCGATCAGGCCGGTGATGCGCTGCTGCATGTCGTTGAAGGCGCGGCCGAGTTCGGCCAGGTCCGTCGGCCCCTCGACGACGACCGGCTGGGGCGGGCCCTCGCCCACCCGGCCGGCCGCCTCGGCGAGGCGCCGCAGCGGCTCGCCCAGCTGGCGCAGGGCGTAGGCGCCCAGCGCCACGCAGGCCAGGGAGAAGGCCAGGGTCGTGGCCACCGCACGCAGGGCGATCGGCCAGGGGCGCGGGAAATGGCGCGAGCGGAACGACAGCCAGCGGCCGTCGGAAAGCCCCATGGCGCCGACGAGGTCGCGGCCGCCGTCCGACTGGTCTTCGGACCACAGACGCAAGGGTCGCTTGGCCAGGGCCGGCTCCCAAAGGCGCACGTAGCGGACGATGGCGTCGGCCTCGCCGGTCTGGGCGCGGGCCTGGGACGGCGCCTGCGGCGGGGCGGAGACGACCTCGGCCTCGAGGTAGCGGGAGGTCATCACCTGGTCGAGGTCGGCCTGGGCCAGGCGGCTGACGCGGTCGCCCACCACCAGCAGTTCGGCGATGCGGCGGGCGTGGTCCTCGCGCAGGGTCTGGCGGTCGATCGCCTGGTAGAAGGCGACGCTAGCCGCCAGCTGAACGAACACGATCGCCGCCACCACCAGGATGGAGCGACCGATCAGGCCCCGGGGCCGCCGCAGAATGTCTCGCACCTTCGAAGCCATGGCCAAGGCTTACACAGGCCCGCGCCCCGGGGCCACTCCCGGTTGACGTGGTCCGCCGCCGGACGTTCTCCGGACAGGCGCGCACGACCGGAAAACCGGTCCGGCATGTCGTCGCTATCTCATTTTGAGAATATTTTCGCACGCCATACGTATTGGTACGTAGTAACTGCCGGCGTTATTTCGACAGTTTTGTCACGACCGATTAACGCTCATCCAGCATCCTCGCCGCGAAATACCGGAGGCGGGCGTGCGTTTGATCCAGTTCGACAGTATTGAGGCCCAGCGTCGGGTCGGCGGCCAGCTGGTGATCGGCTGCGTGGCGGCCAGCGCCGTGGTGGTTCCGATCGCCTGCCTGCTGGCCGGCGCGCCGTTGCTGGTTCCGGCGGCGGGCTCGGCGGTCCTGGCGGCGCTGGTGCTGGTCGCCTACGGCCTGTGGCGCGACCGCCTGGCCCAGCAGCTGTGCACGGCCCTGGCCCTGGTGGGCCAGGTGGCGCTGTTCGTGCTGGCCTTCCGGGGCCATGGCCTGCAGGACGAAGCCCGCATGGCCTTCCTGGCGGCGCTGGCCCTGCTGGTGGCCTATGGCGACTGGCGGGTGGTGGCGGCCGGGGCGGCCGCCGTCATCGGCGTCGACCTGGCGGCCGCCGGCCTCCTCCCCCACCGGCTGGCCGCCGACGAGAGCCTGCTGGCGCTGGCCTTGCGCGCCGCCATGACCGTGACCACCGCCTGGTCGCTGGTCTGGCTGACGGCCGGGGTCTCGCGCCTGTTCGTCACCGTCAGCGCCCGGACCCAGGCCTCCGAGCGCGCCGCCCGCGCCGCCGACGAGGCCAACGCCGCGGCCCTGGCCGAGCGCGCCGCCGCCGACCGCGCCGACGCCGAGCGCGCCCGCCTGAAGGCGGCCATGGAGGCCGAGCAGACGGAAGTGGTCGAGCACCTGGCCCACGCCCTGCGCCAGTTGGCCGGCGGCGACCTCACCTCGCGCCTGGAGACCCGCTTCGCCGCCCAGTACGAGCCGCTGCGCCAGGACTTCAACGACGCCGTGGCCAAGCTGCGCGCGGCCCTGGGCGAGATCAGCGGCAACGCCGCCAGCATGAGCGCGGGCGTGGCCGAGATGAGCCGCGCCTCCGACGAACTGGCCAACCGCACCGAGGACCAGGCCGCCAGCCTGGTTGAGACCTCGACGGCGCTGGGCCAGATCACCGCCACCGTCAACGAGACGGCCGACAACGCCCGCAAGGCCAACGCCGCGGCCGCCCGCGCCCGCGAGGAGGCGCAGCGCTCCGACCCCGTGGTCACCGAGGCGGTCGAGGCCATGACCCTGATCGAGACCTCGTCGGGCCAGATCGGCCAGATCATCGGCGTGATCGACGAGATCGCCTTCCAGACCAACCTCCTGGCCCTCAACGCCGGCGTAGAAGCCGCCCGGGCCGGCGACGCCGGCAAGGGCTTCGCCGTGGTGGCGCAGGAAGTGCGGGCCCTGGCCCAGCGCAGCGCCGACGCCGCCCGCGAGATCAAGGCCCTGGTGGCCGTCTCGGGCGACCAGGTGGCCGCCGGGGTGGAGCGCGTGGGCAAGACCCGCGAGGCCTTGCAGCGCATCGTCGCCCGCGTGGCCGAGATCGACACCCAGATCGACGCCATCGCCCGCTCGGCCGCCGACCAGGCCTCGAACCTGGGCGAGGTCAACACCACCATGGGCGCGATGGACCGGGTGGTGCAGCAGAACGCGGCCATGGTCGAGGAGACCACGGCGGCCGCCCACGCCCTGAAGTCGGAAGCCGCCGAACTGGCCGACCGCATCGGCCTGTTCCGCACGCGCGAGGACGGCGGCCCCACTGCTACGACCCGCCAGTGGGCCGCCTGAGGTGGCGCCCGCGACGCCGGTGGCCGAGTTCACGCCCACCGACCTGATCAAGCTGTTCGCGGCGACGTACCTGCCGCTGTGCGAACGGCTGGAGACCGCCGGCGTGCTCGACCGCGCGGCCCTGGCCGACGCCATGTCGCTGTACGTGGCGCCGGGCGAGGCCACCGCCAGCGCGGCCATGGTCGAGGCGTTGCAGATCGTGCTGCGCCGGCCAAGGCCGGAACGCGGACCCCAGCCCTCGGGGCCCAGGCGCGAGCCGGCGCTGCGGGTGATCGCGGGGGGATTGGGGTAGGCGTATGAACCCTCTCCCTATGGGAGAGGGAGGGGCCCAGGCGATAGCCTGGGAGGGTGAGGGGTTACGAGGCCGGACGATGCGCCGGCGCTCCGTCTGACGCCGTAACCCCTCACCCCGGCCCTCTCCCTATGGGAGAGGGAGCAAGGCCTCCTCACCCCTTCGGCGGGGCCTCCACCTCGGAATAGGCCAGCACGGCCGGGGGCAGGCGCAGGCCCTGGACCTCGATGGCGGCGACGGCGGCGTTCAGTTCGCTCAGTTCGGCGGGGGTGAACGCCACCCCGGCGGCGGCGACGTTCTGCAGCATGTGCGCCATCTGGGTGGTTCCGGGGATCGGCACGACCCACGGCCGCTGGGCCCGCAGCCAGGCCAGGGCGACCTGGCCGGGCGCGCAGCCCTTGCGCTGGGCCCAGGCCTTGACCAGCGCGACCAGCGCCAGGTTGGCCGGCAGGTTCTCGGGCGCGAACCGGCCTTCCAGCTTGCGGATGTCGCCGTCGGCGTAGCGGGTGCGCTCGTCGATCGCGCCGTTCAGGAAACCGACGCCCAGCGGGCTCCAGCACACCAGGCCGATCCCCAGCTCCTCGCAGGCCTTCAGCACCCAGGCCTCGGGTCCCCGCCACAGCATCGAATACTCGTTCTGGACGGCGGCCAGCGGCAGTTCGGCATGGGCCCGGCGCAGGGTCTGTGGCCCCATCTCGCACAGGCCCCAGTGCAGCACCTTGCCCTGTGCCATCAGGTCCTTGACCGCGCCGGCCACGTCCTCGATCGGCACGGCCGGGTCGACGCGGTGCTGGTAGAGCAGGTCGATGCGGTCGGTGCGCAGCCGCCTCAGCATGCCCTCGACCGCCAGCTTGATATGCTCGGGCCGGCTGTTGAGGCCGGGGCCGCGGACGCCGGTCTCCAGGTCGATGTTCCAGCCGAACTTGCTGGCGATCACCACCTCGTCGCGGAACGGGGCCACGCCCTCGCCCAGGATGCGCTCGACCTCATGCGGGCCATAGGCCTCGGCGGCGTCGAAGAAGGTGACGCCCTGGTCGCGGGCCTTGCGGATGATGTCGATCATCTCGGGCCGGTAGGGGATGGTGGTCTGGTAGGTGCGGCTCATGTTCTGGACGCCCAGGCCCAGGCCCGAGACCTCCAGCTTGCCCAGCCGGCGGCGATCGAGGCCCGGGGCGGGCTGGGCGGCCTGGACGGGGGGTCCAGCCGCCGCCAGGGCCGCTGGCGCGGCCAGGCCAAGGGCCAGCAGGCCGCGACGGTCGACGCCGCCGCGCGTTTGGTGCTCGCTCATGTGCTTGCTCCGCTCAGCGATTGGTCTTGGAGAGGACATCTTCGGGCAGGCGCGCGCCGTGGATGATGATGCGGGCGGCGGCCGCGGCGATGCGGGTGAGATCCGCGCCGCTCAGTTCCACGTCAGCCGCGCCCAGGTTCTCGGCCAGGCGGGGGAGCTTGGTGGTGCCCGGGATCGGCACGATCCACGGCTTCTGGGCCAGCAGCCAGGCCAGGGCGATCTGGGCCGGGGTCGCGCCCTTCTCGGTGGCGATGGCCTTCAGGAGGTCGACCAGCGCCATGTTGGCGGCGCGGGCCTCTTGGGTGAAGCGCGGCGAGATCGAGCGGAAATCGCCAGCCGCCAGCGGGGTCGTCACATCGATCTTGCCGGTCAGGAAGCCGGCGCCCAGGGGGCTGAACGGCACGAAGCCGACGCCCAGCGCCTCGCACGCGGCCAGGACGCCGTTGTCCTCCACGTCGCGGGTCCACAGCGAATACTCGTTCTGAAGCGCGGTGACCGGCTGTACCGCGTGGGCCCGCTTCAGCGACTCCAGGCTGGGTTCGGACAGGCCGAAATGGGCGACCTTGCCTTCCGCGATCAGGTCCTTCACCGCGCCGGCGACGTCCTCCATCGGCACGTCGGGATCGACGCGGTGCTGGTAGAGCAGGTCGATGCGGTCGGTGCGCAGGCGCTTGAGCTGGGCCTCGACCACCGCCTTGATGTGGTCGGGACGGCTGTTGAGCCCGCCGCTGCGCACGCCGGTCTCCATGTCGACGTCGAAGCCGAACTTGGTGGCGATCACCACCTCGTGGCGGAAGGGCGCGACGGCGACGCCCAGCAGGGCCTCGTTGGCGAACGGTCCATAGACCTCGGCGGTGTCGAACAGGGTGACGCCGGCGTCGAAGGCGGCGCGGATCACCGCCACGGCCTCGTCGCGCGGCGCAGCCGGGCCGTAGCCCGCGCTCAGCCCCATGCAGCCGTAGCCGAGGGCCGAGACCTCCAGGCCCTGGCCGAGTTTGCGCTTCTGCATCTTGGATCTCCTCAAGGATTGGTCGCGCGGGGCCGGGCCTTGGCCAGCCACTCACGGACCTGGTTCATGGTGCGGCGCTCCTGGTCGGCCTCCATCGAGACGGCCGCCTCGAAGCGGGCCCGGGGCGCGTCGGCGCGCAGCACCGAAAGGCTGTCGCCCAGGCCGTAGCCGCCGTGGGTGACGAAGGGCCGGACGGTCTTGCCGGAAAGGTCGTGGGCCGCCAGGAAGGCGCGGACTGGCGGCGGGACGCTCTGGCCCCAGATCGGAAAGCCCAGCCACACGACGTCGTAGGCCGACAGGTTCTGAACCCGGGCCGAAAGGTCGGGCCGGAAGCCGGCCTCGCGCTCGCGGCTGGCCTGGGCGACCGTCTGCTCGTAGTCCTCGGGATAGGGCCGGGCCGGCAGGATCTCGAACAGGTCGGCGGGCAGCTCGCGGTGCAGCTGGCCGGCGATCACCCGAGTGTTTCCCGAGCGGCTGAAATAGGCGACCAGGGCGCGGGTCCCGCCGGCCAGCCGGATCGGTTGGGCCCCGCAGGCGCCGGCCGACAGCATCAATGCGGCGGGCGCGCCGATCGCCGCGCGGCGCGAGACGGCGGTCATGCGCCCCGCTCCTGGAGGTCGGACGAAATGCGGATCATCGGCGGGCTCCTGGCTGCGGCGAACGCGGAGCCCCCGACGCCTTCGCCCGCCAAGCAAGATAGGCCTGGCCGGTTCACATCATTAGGCGCAATAATCGCGATGTTGTTTTTAGTCAGACTTACAAATGACCCAGCGTCTCGATGACCTCGCCGCCTTCGCCCTGGTCGCCAAGGAGCGCAGCTTCACCCGCGCCGGGGCCAAGCTGGGCGTCTCGGCCTCGGCGCTGAGCCAGACCATCAAGGGCCTGGAAGCGCGACTGGGCCTGCGCCTTCTGGCCCGCACCACCCGCAGCGTGGCCCCCACCGAGGCCGGCGAGCGGCTGCTGGCGACCCTGGCGCCGCGGCTGGAGGAGATCGAACAGGCGCTGGCCGCGCTCAGCGACCTGCGCGAGCGGCCGGCGGGCACGATCCGCATCACCGCCGGCGAGCACGCCGCCCAGTCGGCCCTGCAACCGGGCCTCTCACGCCTGCTGCCCGACTATCCCGACATCCGGGTCGAGATCACCGTCGACTACGGCCTGGTGGACATCGTCGCCGAGGGCTTCGACGCCGGGGTGCGGCTGGGCGAGCAGGTGGCCAAGGACATGATCGCCCTGCGCATCGGCCCCGACCTGCGCATGGCCGTGGTCGGCTCGCCGGCCTATTTCGCCGCCCGCCCAAAGCCGCTGACGCCGCAGGACCTGACCGAGCACAACTGCATCAACATGCGCCTGCCCACCTATGGCGGGCTGTTTGCCTGGGAGTTCGAGAAGGACGGCCGCGAGGTCAAGGTGCGGGTCGACGGCCAGCTGGTGGTCAACACCATCCGCCAGCGGCTGGACGGCGCGTTGCAGGGTCTGGGCCTGGCCTACATGCCCCAGGACGTCGCCGCGCCTCACCTGGCGAGCGGCGATCTGGTGCGGGTGCTGGAGGACTGGTGCGAGCCGTTTTCCGGCTACCACCTCTATTATCCGAGCCGCCGGCACGCCTCGCCGGCCTTCTCGAAACTGGCCGAGGCCCTGCGCTGGCGGGGCGGCTGATCCAGATCTAGGCTCGAAAAACTCGCGTTCAAGCATTGGCGGGCGGCGAAATATGCGCAGTCTGCGGGGTCTTCTCGAGCGGAGGCGACCATGACCACCCCCTACTATCACGGCACCAAGGCGGACCTGGCGATCGGCGAACTGATCGAGGCCGGCCGGGTCTCGAACTACGGATCGCGCAAGGCCGCCGCCTTCGTCTATTTCGCCGCCACCCTCGACGCCGCGACCTGGGGCGCGGAGCTGGCGCAGGGCGAGGGGCGCGAGCGGATCTACATCGTCGAGCCGACCGGCCCGTTCGAGGACGATCCCAACGTCACCGACAAGAGGTTCCCGGGCAACCCGACCCGGTCGTACCGCACCCGCGACCCGCTGCGGATCGTCGGCGAGGTCGAGGGCTGGACCGGCCATGCCCCCGAGCAGCTGGCGGCCATGCGCGAGCACCTGGAGGCGCTGAAGCGGCAGGGTATCGAGGCGATCGAGGACTAGCCTTCCAAGGCGTATCGGCATCCGAGATTCGAGACGAAACCTTGTCCTTCGACAGGCCCAGGATGAGGTTTTCCACCGCTCGGCCTTTGAATGATCCTCATCCTGAGCTTGTCGAAGGACGAGGATCGCGCACCGAGCATGAGCCCCCTATTCCCGCCCCGCCTCGCCCAGCACCTTGCACAGGGCGGCGGCCAGGATCTCCCAGGGCTCGCCGGGCTCGGGGTCGAGGCGGGCGCGGATGTCGCGGGCCAGGGCGGCGGGGTCGAGGGCGCCGGCCGCCTCGAGCGAGCGGCACAGCGGCAGGTAGGTGGCGGCGAACAGGCGCACGATGTCCTCGCCGGTGAAGGCCGGCACGTCGGGCCCCGCGGGACCTTGAGGATCGGAGGGGCCGGCGGGCGACATCGCGGAGGACTCCTGGAACTGGGCGCCGCTCCTGCCCGAAGATCGCCGGTCGCGCCTTGATCCGGATCAAGGCCGCCGGCCGCGCGGCGTGGGACCTCGCCCGCAGGAGGAGCCCCATGCCCAATGACGTCCGATCGACGCTCGCCCGCCATCACCTCGACGTCGGCGCCGACTACGTGCTGCGCAGCGCGGGGCTGCTGTCTTCGGTGTTCGACGGCGACATCATGCGCGGCCTGGTGTTCCTGACCGCGCTGCGACTGTCGGCCCACGCGCCGCAGGACGCCTCCGGAGAGCGCCCCGTGCGGCTGACGGCGATCGCCCGCTCGATGGGCCTGCCGATCGAGACCACCCGCCGCCACCTGCTGAAGCTCCAGCGCGACGGCTTCACCCTGCGCGCCGCCGGCGGCGGGGTGGTGGCGGTGATCCCCGAGCGTCCCGACATCGCCGAGGCCATGGCCGCCAACAGCGCCAACCTGGCCAGCCTGGCCGCGACGCTGGAGACCTTCGCCGGCTGAGCCGCCGGCAACCTCGCCCGTGCTCGACCGTTTCCGCCGGACCGAAGGTGCGCGAGGCGTGGATGAAAGCCAGGAGAGAACCCGGACGCGGCGTGGCGCGGGCCCTGCTGCTGGCGCTGCTGCTGGCGGCCTGCGCGCCCAGCCCCGAGGAGCAGGCCCGCCGCTCGATCGACAGCGGCCAGGCCGTGGCCGAGATCCAGACCTTCTTCGACGCCCGGGCCCAGGGGCTGCCGCTGGGCCAGTGCGCCGCGGTGCTGACCGGCGTCTCGCCGATCGAGATCAGCGACCGCACGGCCAGGCTCGACACCGTCCGCGCCCTGGTCGAGGCCGGCCTGCTGGAAGAGGTCGCCGGCGCCCCGGCCGGCGAGGTGCGGCTGGCGCCGGCCCGCAAGGCCGCCCACTGGTTCCGCGTACGCACGCCCAACCCCGCGCTGCCCTCCAGCATCGAGCTCTGCTACGCGCGGCGGAAGATCACTCGCGCCTGGCTGGTCGGCGAGAACGGCAAGACCCTGAACTTCGCCTACCGCCTGGTGGACGCCCCGGCCTGGACCAACGATCCGCGCATGCGGGCCGCCTTCCCGTTCCTCGAACCGGCCCTGACGAAGGAACTGGTCGCCACCGGCATCGCCCCGTTCCGCGACGGCCGCTGGTTCCTCGACCTGGCCGACGAGGGGATCACCCTGCCCGGCCAGGACGAAGGCTTCTACGCCTGCCCGGACGGGCGGGAACGGCCGGATCCGGGGTGTGGGGGATAGGGACTAGTCGGACAGCGCCCCGGTATAGTCGTACACCCGGGCCGTTCCCCGGCGGCCCGTAATACGCATCGGAACGCTCCAGTCGCGGCTGAGCAGGCCGGGCGCCCGCGCGCTCAGCACCGCGACGTTCACGACGCCGAACATGGCGTGCGCTGTCAGCCGCCTCCACGGATAGACCCGAACGACCAGGTGCTCTGGCCGATGGACCACTTCCCCCGGCGCGAAGGGCGTGGCGCTGACCTGGACGAGATCCTGCAGCTCCAGGTCGTCCAGCACGAGGTCGCAAAGGGAGACGACGTCCTCAGGCGGTACGTGCTCGTCACAGAGGATCACCGACTTGCCCAGGGTGGCGCCGTCATGGACGATGCTCAGGAAGAAGCGCTTCAGGCACGTGGCGAGCATGTCCGGCCAATCCGCGCTAGGCACGGCGAGCAGTTCGCGCCCGCGCTCGATCGGGGCCAGATAGCCATCCTCGATGGCCGTGGGCAGTTCGTAGACGAAGACCACGCTGTTGACGAACTCGGGCGTCATCCCCCAGTTCACCGCCGTCCAGGTATAGACCACGATCCGCTTGGACATGACCCCGGCGGGCTCGTGCTTGCCCGGCTCGACGTCCATGTAGATCACATGGGTGAACGCACCCAGCTCGTCGCTGTCGAACGCCCGAAGCTTGGAGACCGTGCAGAACCTGACCTTGTGGCCGGACGCGCGAAAATGGCCGAGCTCCTCGAACCGCATGGTCAACTGATCGACGAGCAACCGATTGGGAGCCACGACGAGCACACCGTGCTCCGGCTCGCTGGCCAGCAGCCGCGCCAGTTCGAGCACGACCGCGCTCTTTCCAGTCCCCATCGGCATCGACACGGCCGCCCGGTCGGTGCCCTCGCGCAGTCGGGCCATGACGGCTTCGACGGCTTGGCGCTGATAGAGGCGCAGGCTGGTGAACGGATCCTCCGCCACGTCTTCGTCGACTGGCGCATCGCCGAACACCGCCCCCGCCTTGCTGGCCCGGCTCATGTCGGCGCCCGTCAGGTCGGCGCCGGTGAAGTCGAAGCCGGCCAGGTCGGCGGCGCCGAAATCCACGCCCCGCAGGTTGGCGTGGCGGAAGTCGCGGCTGGGGTCGAGGCCGGCCAGCGCCACGAGGGTCGCGAAGTCCGAAGCCGAAGCCTCCCGCAGCGCCCGCACGACGCCCTTCTGTTCGTCGGTCAGGATCATTGCGCCGCTCCGATCGCCAGGACCACCCGGCTGAGGCTGACGTCGCCGGTGGCGTGGTTCGCCCGGCCAAGGCACTTGTCGAGGAAGATTCCCAGGATCCGCTCGCTGGTCACCGACAGGGCCTCGGCCTTCGCCGCCTCGAAGGTATAGACGACGTCGGCCTTGGCGCAGGTCAGGTTCAGCTCGACATGGGCGACCTCGCCGTCGCAGCGGATCGCGCACAACGCCTCGTTGCCCAGGGCCTTGCGCAGCAGGATGTCGTTCTCGGTCGGGCCCATGATGATCCAGCGATTGTCGCCGGTGGCCGCGACGGAGGACGAACTGGCCGCGCTGTCGCCGAGGCGCGCGCCGGCGATGGCGCAGCCCGCCAGCGAGAGCGTCAGGCTGGCTTCGCGCAGGCCGTAGGTGACGCGCAGGTCGTCGACGTCGAAGCCCCACCGTCCAAAGCGCAGCTCGGGCACCAGGTCGAACGCCTCGGCGCTGCTACCCTGGGTCGTGTCGACGGTCAGTTCGGCGCAGCGGGGCACGCTGTTGGTCGGTTCGTTGCGCGTGAAGACCCGCCGCGGAATACCGCCCTGGGTTTCCCCCTCGCCACCGCCGGGCGGCGGGACGTCGACGCCCAGCCCCGCCAGGAAGGTCGTGGCTGTGCCCTCCCAACGGCAGCCGAACTTCTCGATCAGGATCCGCTTGAGGTCTCGCGCATGGTCCTTGGCCGCGCGCAGGTTGCTCCAGACCTTGACGACGGCCGAGGCGACGGCGTCGACGTCGTCCGACCGGTAGGCGGTCGCGCCGTTGTCGCCGCGGATCAGGACGTCATGGACGCAGCCCTTGGCCGGCCCGACGCTCTGGATCAGGTCGTAGAGGCCGCTTTCGCGGCTGAGGATCAGCGGCGCCTCGGCGGCGATCGCCTCCCACCCCACCAGGCCGAAGCCTTCGTGCAGCGACAGCATCATGGCCAGGTTGCATTCCGACAGGCGCCTGAACAGCTTGTCGGCGTCCTCCTCGTAGCTGAGGGTGTAGACAGCCAGGCGCTCGTTCGCCGCCTCCTCGGCGATCTCCGCGGGGTCCTCGGCCTTGGGGAGCCCCGGCGTCGCGGCGCCCACGGCGTACAGGACCGCCTTCTTGGCGTCCTCGCGCCCGCCGAGCCGCACCCGCCTGACCGCCTCGCCGAAGGCGGCCGCCGCCAACCGCCCCTGCTTGATCCGATCACTGGAGGGATCGAGGCGACCGAAGGTGATCGCCTTCAGCAGGCTGTCCGACGACCGTTCCGACGGCAGGCCTTCGGGAAAACCGGGGATCAGCTGAACCACGTCCCGGCCGGAAAGCTCGCGGCAGCTCTCCCACAGCCGCGGGCCGACCGCGAACAGGGCATCCGCGTTCTTGCCGAACAGGGCCTTCTGCCGATCGTACTTGGCTATGGCCGCGTTGGCGTCGTCGGTCTTGAAGACCTGGTAGGCGTGGTAGTTCATGTGGTGGATCAGGGCGGCGCGCCCCTGGACGCCGGCGCCGTACAGGGCGGCCTCGCCCGAGACCACGTCGTGGCCGACCCACCAGTCGATCTCCTGGCCCGGACGCTCCGCCTTCATCCAGCTGAGGACGTAGTGCGCCCAGGTCTCGTCGAACTCGCCCGCCTTGCTCTTGCTGATCGGGATCAGCGTGACCCCGCGGCTGGCGGCGTCGGCGATCTCCTGTCCCGTGGGCCCGACCACCGCGCAGTAGACGTTTCCGCCGCGGCCCAGGCGCGCGGCCAGGGCGACGCAGAGGTCCTCGTTGAAGGCGTTGACGCCGCCGTGCTTGCGCCCCCAGGCCGTCGTCAACAGAACGATGTTGGTCATCACCCGCGCCCCTTCCCCTGCCTGGTCGCCGGCGTCGGCGACGCGAGGCTCCCCGGGAACGGATATCGCGCGACGACGGCCAAACCTTGCTATGCGGGTCGGCCGGGCTTTGCAACCGAAGGGCGCGCCGATCAGGCCGCGCTCGCGCCCCGCCCCTCCATCACCCGCAACTCGTAGATCACCACCGGCTTGTCGCCCGCCTCGATGCGCAAGCGGGCCGGCGTCGCGCCCGCCGGCAGGGGCAGGTCGACGGCGAAGAAGCCGTCGCGCTTGTCGGCCGGGGTGGCGAAGGTTCCGATCTCGGCGCCGTCGGCCAGCACCCTGGCCGATTGTCCGGCGTCGGCGCCCCAGTGGACCAGTTGCAGGGTCAGCGGGCCGGCGCGGCGGGCCAGGGTGGCCTCCAGCCAGCCGCCGCCGGGGTTCAGCTTGCGGCCGCTGCGGCCGTTCAGCTGGATGATCTCGCCGCTTCCGGCCGCGACCCTGTGGTCGACCTCGGGCTGCTGCTCGCCCAGATAGACGGTGTCGACGGTGCGGGCGACGGTGTCGATCCGCGCCCGCTCGGCCGCCAGGAAGGCCTGCCCCTCCGCCGCCCAGCGGGCCTTGGTGAAGGCCGGCAGGTAGACGGCCGTGCGCCGGTCGTAGGCGTTGTAGAACGGCGACAGCCTGACCCGTCCGCCCTGGGCCGTCGGGGCTTCGAAGACATGCGGATGGACGCCGGCCCGGCGCAGCGCCGCCGCCGGATCGCCCTCGCCCAGCAGGGCCGGCACGGGCTGGTCGAACGGCCGCTCGGCCGGCCCCATGTCGGCGGCCAGCACCAGCGGCCCGGAGACGAAGGCCGCCAGGTTGGGATCGTCGGGCGTCGGCTCGGCCCGGACGGTCATCGGCAGCCACAGCCGAATGCGGTCGCCGGCCTTCCAGCGCCGCGACAGCCGCGCATAGCCGTCGCCCCGGGTCTTGATGGCCGTCGCCTGGCCGTTGAGCTTCAAGACCGGCGCGGCGCACCAGGCCGGCAGGCGCAGGGCGATCTCGCGCTCGCCCTTGGGCGCCCGCGTGACGGTCAGCTCGACATCGCCGTGGTCGGGATAGGTGGTGGCCAGGTCGACGGCGAAGTCGCCGTCCGGCAGGTCGAGCTTCGAGGGTATGAACAGGTTGAGATAAAGCGCGCCGTCGCCGCCCTTCCACCAGATGCTGTCGGCGTGCTTGGCGTGGCTCTCCATGCCTGAGCCCACGCAGCACCAGAAGCTGTCCTCGTAGGTGGAATAGCTGCGCCTTCCGCCCGCGGCCATCGGCATGAAATAGACGAAGCGGCCGTCGCTGGGCCGCTGGTGGGCCATGATGTGGTTCAGCTGGGCGCGCTCGTAATAGTCGAACAAGGCGCCGTCGGGCTTCCAGCTCCACAGGTGGCGGGTCAGCTTCAGCATGTTGTAGCTGTTGCAGGCCTCGCAGGTGGTCTCGGCCATGTGGCGGGCGATCTGGCGCGGCTTGCCGAAGTGCTCGCGGTCGGAATTGCCGCCGATGACGTAGCTGTGGTCGCGGGTCACGGCCTGGTGGAAGAACCGCGCGGCGACCGCCTCGCCGGGATCGTCGCCGGCGACCTCATGCAGCCGCGCCAGGCCGATGACCTTGGGGATCTGGGTGTTGGCGTGCAGGCCGGCCAGCTCGTCGCGCTCGCCCGCGATCGGATCGAGCACGGCCTTGTGGCGCAGGCGGCGGGCGACCTTCAGCCAGCGCGCGTCGCCGGTCAGGGCGTAGGTCTGGGCGTAGGCCTCGTTGATGCCGCCATGCTCGGCAGCCAGGATCTTCTGCACCTGCTCGTCGGAGAGGCCGTCGATCACCCCGGCGAAATAGCCGGCCAGGCCGACGGCGACGTCCAGCGCGCCCGGCGTCGCCGCCAGGTCGTGGGCGTCCAGCAGGCCGGCATGCACCTTGTGCCAGGTGTAGACCGGCACCCAGCCGTCGTTGAGGCTGAAGCGCGAGGACCGGATGTCGCCCCGGCGCAGTTCCTCGAACACCTGCTTGCCGCCGGCCGGATCGTCCTGGCCCCAGCGGGTGGTCCCGCCGACATAGCCGTCGCCGTGGGCCGCCTGCACGCGGGCCAGCTCGCCCACCGCATAGGCCAGGCGCGCGCGCAGCTCCGGATCGCCCGTGTGGGCCACCTGCAGCGAGCACGCCGTCAGCCAGTGGCCCAGGGTGTGGCCGGCGATGCTCTGGGCCTCCCAGCCGCCATAGACCGGCGCCTTGACCGGCAGGCCCGCGCCCTTGTGGAAGTTGTGCAGCAGCCGGTCGGGCGACAGCGAGACGAGATAGGCGCGGTTGGCGTCCTGAGCCCGGCTGAAGATCGACGGCGTCAGCGCCACGTGGCGCGCGGCCACCGGCCGGGCGACGACGCGGGCGGGATCCACGGCGATCGGCGCGGCGACGGCGGCCCCGCCGGCGAAGGCCAGCGCGGTGGAGGCGAGCAGGAAGCCCCGGCGGGTGCTCATCCCGCTGCTCATGCCGTTCCCCGCCATGCTCCACCCCAAGGCTATTTGTCAGACAATTAGCCGGAAGAGAGCATGGCAGGCGGCGGGGCTCAAGGGGCGGGCGAAGCCGTAACCGCGCCTTCGCGCCGATCGCCGCCGGAACCGGTCGCCCCGCGCCTGGCCTCGAGTTCGCGCTTCATGGCGATCAGGCCGGGCGTCAAAAGACTCTCGGAGGGAACCTCGTAAACCTCGATCTTGCCGCCGATCTCGTCGGCGACCTGGCGGATGGCCCCTCCGAACGCCGAGGAAACGGCGAGGACATGCGCCCAGCCCTGATGGGTCCAGCCATAGGGATTGGCCTGCCCGTCGAAGAAATCGCTGAAGAGGATCGAGTTCTCCAGTTCCTGCGCGGCCTCGACCAGTTCGGGCGGGGCGAGGGCGGAATACCGATCGATGAAGCGGCCGAGTTTCACCGAGGTCGGGCGCAGATTTCGGTCGACCACGTCACGCCAGGGCAGGTTCGCGCCACCGGGGCGTCCCTCTCCGGCCCGCTTCTCGTCCGCCATCCTGAAGCGGGAGCAAACCACGCCCAACTCGCCCACCGACGCGCCCTCCAGGACGCGCGCGACGATGGGAAGCTCATCTTCCCGCACATAGGTCTCGATGACGTCGTTGAGAAACGTCGCCACGTCCAGGCGGATCCAGTCCGCTTCCCTCAGCATGGCCTTGCGCGCGGGTAGCAGGCGCTCTTCCTCGACCGTCGCCAGCACCCGGTCGATCACGAAGGTGAGGAACCAGGCCTCCAGGCAGCCCGCGAAGAGGTTGCCGCCCAGGCTTCCGAACGGCTCAGGGATCGCCAGCCACATGAACAGGGTGAAGACGGTCGCCCCGCCGAGATACGGCGCGAGCTTCTTCAGGAGCGAGGATGGCTGACTTGTCAATCTGCGGCGCTCTCGTGGCCGGGCGACGCCCGCCGACGCCCGCGCCCCACACCTAGGGCGCGACGACTTAACACTTCTCGACCAGAAGACACCCCCGACGCCCGACAGCCCACTTAACCAAAAACCGACGTTTCGTGGTCATGGTGGAACCCGACAGCTGCCGGCCGCCTTGGGTCGGGAGCCTGGGGGTTTGTGGACTTGGGTCTCGGCGGTTCCGACATCGCGAGCGATCGCGCGGCGCTGTGGCGTCGCTGGCGGCGGCCGGCGGGGCTGACGGTCGCCTATGTGGCGTCGATGGCCTACAGCCTGTTCCTGACCGGGGCGGCGCAGGAAATCGCCACCATCTGGACGGCCAACGCCGTCATCATCGCCGGCCTGATGACCCTTGACCGCCAGCGCGGCGCGATGCTGCTGGCGGTGACCAGCGTGCTGCACCTGCTGCTGAGCCTGGCCACCAGCAACAGCAGCGCCTTCGCCCTGGCCGTGACCATCCTCGACGGCGTGCAGATCGCCTCCACGGCCTTCGCCCTGCGCCTGCTGCGGCTGCCCGGCAAGGTGCGCAACATGCGCGGCCTGCTGGTGCTGACGGCGGTGTCGGCGGTGTTCACGGCGGCGACCTCGATCGCCGTCAACGGCGTGGCCTCGCTGGCCGAGGGCGGCGACTTCTGGACCGGCTGGAGCGGCTGGACCACCAGCAACGTGCTGGGCGTGGCCATCGCCCTGCCGACCATCCTGATCCTGCTGGACCGCCGCCACGCCGAGGCCTTCCCGGTGCGCGGCTGGCTGGAGCCGGCCGCCGGCCTGGTGGTGATCGCCGCGGTGTCGTGGACCGTGTTCACCGGCCCGCCGCAGATGAGGGTGCTGGTGTTCGCGCCGGTGCTGCTGGCGGCGTTCCGCGGCGGCCCGCGGGCGGCGGCGCTGTCGGTGATGGCGGCCCTGGCCTTCGCCATTCCCGCCGTGCTGTCGATCGTGGGCCTTGACCCCAAGGCCGCCGCCGAGCCGATGCGCCACCTGCTGCTGTTCCACATCGTGCTCTATGCGGTGAGCATGGCCGCGGCCCTGGCGCTGAGCCGCCAGGCGCGGCTGTCGGCCCTCCTGGTGCGCCGCCAGGCGGCCGCCCGCGCCGCGCAAGGCCGGGCCCAGGCCGCCAACGCCGCCAAGTCCGACTTCCTGGCGACGATCAGCCACGAGATCCGCACCCCGCTCAACAGCATCCTCGGCTTCGCCGCCCTGGTGGCCGAGGACGCCGAGCTTTCCCCCGAAAACCGCCGCCGCCTCGATCTGGTGGGCCGCGCCGGCCGCTCGCTGGCCGAGATCGTCAGCGACCTGCTCGACTTCGCCAAGGTCGAGGCCGGCCGCCTGGAGCTTGTCCTGACCCCGTCCTCTCCCGCCGCCCTGCTGCGCGACGCCGCCGCCATCATCGCCCCCGAGGCGCAGGCCAAGGGCCTGACCGTGACCGTCGAGGTCGAGGGGCGTGGCGACCAGGACCCCGAGGCGCTGTTTTCCCTGGACGAGACGCGCCTGCGCCAGGTGCTGCTGAACCTGCTCAACAACGCCGTGAAGTTCACGACGGCCGGCGGCGTCACCGCGCGCCTGTCGGTCGGCCCCGATCCCGGCCTGCTGCGCTTCTGCGTGGCCGACACCGGCATCGGCATCGCGCCCGAGGTGCAGGCGCGGCTCTTTCAACGGTTCAGCCAGGCCGACAGCTCGATCAGCCGCGCCTATGGCGGCACGGGCCTGGGCCTGGCGATCAGCAAGGCGCTGGTCGGCCAGATGGGCGGGACCATCTGGGTCGAGAGCGCCCTGGGCCTGGGCGCGATGTTCCACATCGCCCTGGAGGCCGAGCCGGCGGCCGCCCCCGCCCCCGTCGAGGCGGCGGGCCCCGAGCGCGCCGCCGCCCGGGTGCTGCTGGTCGACGACCACCCGATGAACCGCGAGCTGGGCGACGCCTTGCTGACCCTGGCCGGCTGCCAGGTGTTCACCGCCGAGGACGGCTTCCAGGCCGTGGAGGCCGCCCGCACCGGCGGCTTCGACCTGATCCTGATGGACGTGCACATGCCGGGCATGGACGGCCTGGCCGCCGCCCGCGCCATCCGCGCCCTCGACGGGCCGATGGCCGACACGCCGATCCTGGCGCTCAGCGCCGACGTGCTGCCCGAGCAGGTGGCCCGCTGCCGGGCGGCGGGGATGGACGGCCACGTGGCCAAGCCGATCCGCCGCGACGAACTGCTGGCGGCGGTGTCGCGGGCGTTGAGCGACCCGCCGCAGCGCGACCGAACGTCGCATGGCGGCGCCGCACACGGAAAAAGCGTCTCGCCTTAACCCTTTTTCGGTCCGGGCGTGATGGGTGAGGTTTCCGGTCGCGCGAGCCGCCGGATGGGGGAAGAGGGGCCTTGAACGCACGAGTCGACAGACGGGACGGCCCCTCGGGCGCCCCCGACGCCAGCCCCGATTGGGCCGGCGTCCGCTGGGGACTGCTGGCGGCGCTGATCTGCGCCTATGTCGGCTCGTTCCTGTTCAGCGATCTCCTGACCCGCGATTCCAACGGCATGCCGTCGCTGTGGCCGATGAACGCCATCCTGGCGGCCGGCCTGCTGCGCATGGACGGGCTGGGCCGGCGACTGCTGCTGGGCGTCGCCCTTCTCACCAACCTGGCGGTCCACGCCCTGGCCGGCGATCCGTGGTTCGTCATCGTCGTCTACACCGCCTGCGACATGGCCGAGAGCCTGGCCGCCGCGGCCCTGACCCGGCGCTTACGCGGCCCGCGCCCGTCGATCCGCAGCGTGCGCCACGCCCTGGTGCTGGTGGCGGCCATGCTGCCGATCACCGTGACCATCGCCGCCCTGGGCTCCAGCGTCGCGGCCCCGGCGGCCGGCGCGGACCTGTGGCCGTTCTTCACCGCCTGGGCGGCCTGCAACAGCATGGGCATGGTGATCGCCCTGCCCGCGACCCTGGTGATCCTCGACCCGACCAACGAGGAGGCCTTCCGCCGCCCGGCGGCGGCGCAGGTCGGTCTCTACGCCATGGTGGCGGCGGCCACGGCCTTCGCCTTCCTCAAGCCGTCCACGCCGATGCCGTTCCTGATCTTTCCGGCGGCCATGCTGGCGGCCTTCCAGCTGGGTCCGCGCGGCGCGGCCTGGAGCGCGGTGATCGTCATCGCCATCACCGCCCCGATGACCGTGGCCGGCGAGGGCGTGGCGCGGCTGGCCCCGCGCTGGGCCGAGATCGAGCGCATCCGCATGGTCCAGGCCTTCGTGACCACCATCTTCTTCACCTGCCTGGCCGCGGCCCTGTCGCTCTACAAGGAGCAGCGGCTGAAAGGGCTGATGGCCCGCCGCAGCGCCGCCGCCCGCGCCGCCCGCGCCCGCGCCCAGGCCGCGGGACGGGCCCGCACCGACTTCCTGGCGACGATGAGCCACGAGATCCGCACGCCGCTCAACAGCGTGCTGGGCTTTGCGAACCTGCTGGCCGAGACCGAGGACGGCCTGACCCCGGCCGGCCGCCGCAAGCTGGAGCTGATCGCCCAGGCCGGCGGCTCGCTGGCCACCATCGTCGACGACATTCTGGATTTCTCGCGGCTGGAGGCCGGGCGCGTGGAGCTGCGGCCCGAGGCCGTCGATCCGGCCGCCCTGCTGGCCGACGCCGCCTCGATCATCGCGCTGGACGCCCAGGCCAAGGGCCTGTCGCTGGCGGTCGAGGCCGACCTGCCGGACGGCTTCGACTACGCCCTGGACCCGGCCCGCCTGCGCCAGGTGCTGCTGAACCTGCTCAACAACGCCGTGAAGTTCACGTCGAGCGGTTCGGTGCGGGCCAGCGTGAGCCTGGAGACCACCTATCCCGGCGGGCCCGAGCGCCTGCGCTTCACGGTGGCCGACACCGGCATCGGCATCGCGCCCGAGGTGCAGGGACGGCTGTTCCAGCGCTTTTCCCAGGCCGACAACTCGATCAGCCGGGCGTTCGGGGGTGCCGGGCTGGGCCTGGCGATCAGCAGGACCCTGGTCACCCGCATGGGCGGCGAGATCGGCGTGGTCAGCGCGCCGGGCCAGGGCGCGACCTTCTGGTTCACCACCCCGGCCGAGCCGGTCTGCGCCGCCGACGGCCCCGCCCCCGAGCAGGAGGCCGCCGCCCGCGTGCTGCTGGTCGACGACCACCCGATGAACCGCGAGCTGGGCGCGGCCATGCTGACCCTGGCCGGCTGCGCGGTCGAAACCGCCGAGGACGGCGACGAGGCCGTGCGCGCCGCCGCCGCCGGCGACTTCGACATCATCCTGATGGACATCCACATGCCGCGCATGGACGGCTTGGCCGCCGCCCGCGCCATCAAGGCCCTGCCCGGCCCCGCCTCGCGCGCGCCGATCATCGCCCTGTCGGCCGACGTCATGCCCCAGCAGATCGAGCGCTGCCGCCAGGCCGGCATGGTCGACCACGTGGCCAAGCCCATCCAGCGCGACGTGCTGATCGCCGCGCTGAACCGGTGGATCGGGGTGGAGACGGAAGCGGCGTGAGAGAAAAACTCTCGCCTTAAGCGTACATATGCACGCAAGCTCTATCTCAGCTTGATATGAAAAACCTCGCCCCCTAGTCTGCCGGACGGGGGGTGCCGAATGGCGCTAAGGGGGCGATTGCAGGATCGCGTGCGCACGTTCGCGCGGGTGCTGCTCAAGGGTTTGAAACGCGCGGCGATCGCCACGCTGGCCGGCTCCGGGCGGGGCCTGGCCGCGCTGTGGCGACTGGCGACGCACGCGTGGCGGCTGGCCTGGGTGCATGCCCCGACCACGGGCGCGGTGCTGACCGCGCTGCTGGCCCTGTCGATCAACGCCTTCGACAGCTTCAAGATCAACGACCGCTCCGACGCGGTGTCCGAGCAGGCCGCCGGCATCATCACGGGCCCGTTCTACGGCGGGCTCAACCGGACCGGCCAAAGCCAGATCACCGTCGTCCTGATCAACGCCGAGACCATGCGGCTGCTGGAAAGCCCGCACTGGCCGCCGCCCTATTCCGACACCGCCGACCTGCTGCAGGAGATCGCCACGGCCAAGCCCAAGGCGATCTTCCTCGACTATCATTTCGACCACCCGCAGCTGGCGCCCTTCTGCGCCGACATCGAAGACTGCAAGGCGGCCCGCAAGCGCGAGATCGAGGACTTCGCCCGCCGGCTGAAGCGGATACCGCGCGACGGGGTCCCGCTGTTCATCGGCGCGGTCGGGCCCGACCCCGGCCTGGCGCCGCTGCGCGACCTTCCCCAGCTGCCGGTCGCCTTCGAGGAAGAGCGCATCTTCGGCTACCCGCTGTCGGCCCCGCTCGCCAAGGGGCAGCCGCCCCGGCCCGCGGTCGCGCCGACGCTCTACGCCGTGCTGAAAGGCCAGACGCCGCCGACCAAGCCCGACGACCGCGTCATGGCCATCGACTGGGGGTTCGGCATGTCCGAGGCCATGGCCCCCTACGCGCCGAACGCCGGGCGGGGCCGGGCCTGCCAGGGCGGCGACATGGCCCAGCGCCTGGTCAGCTTCCTGGAAGTCACCAAGCGCTCGGCTTTCGCCGCGCGGTATCCGGACGACGACGACCCGTTCGACCGGCGCTGCAGCTACGCCGACACCATACCGGCGCACTGGCTGATCAACGGCCTCAACCCGCAGGCCAAGGACTTCCTGAGGGACCGCATCGTGCTGGTCGGCGTCGACCTGCGCTATCTGGCAGACTTCCGGCCCACGCCCCTGTTCGGCCAAACGCCCGGCGTCACGGTCCACGCCATGGCGCTGGACAATCTGATCCAGACCAAGGACCGGCCGACCCTCTATCCGCGGCCGCTGGCGATGGGCCTGACCTGGGCCGACGCCATGCAGGGGGTGCTGCTGGCCTTCGGGGTGTGCCTGGTCTTCGCCTGGCGGCGCTGGCGACGCACCCCGCCCGAACGCGGGCTGCGCTGGCGCGACCGGCTGGTGATCCTGGCCATCGTCGGCCTGACCGGGGTGGCGACCTCGGTGGCGCTGAACTGGCCGATGTTCATTCTTCTTGGCGCAATGGTCACGGGAGCGGGGGCCATGTTGATTTCCGACCAGATCCGAACCTTCAGGCGCACGCGGTCGCTTCGACTGCGGCTGACGGCGCGGAGGGCGGCGCGATGAGGCCGGCCCTGAAGATCGCCGGCGCGGCGGCGCTGGCCCTGGCCCTGACCTTGGGCTTGCCCCTGGCGGGCGGCGGCGGCGCGGGTCTGGCCCGGCCCCAGGACGATCCGGCCCTGGCCGACTGCTTCAAGGTGCGCCTGCAGACGACCGCGCTGCCGGCGCGGCCTATCGAGCTATACGACAGCAAGAAGGTCTACGCCGAAGACCTGCCGCGGGCGCAGCTTCCCGCGACCCTGGTCGCCTACGAGTGCCTCGATCCCAAGTTCCTGACCCTGCGCACGGGGGCGGGCCTGCGCCTGGTGCGGCGCACGACGATCAACCCGCCGGAGCTGCCCAGCATAGGCTGCATATGCCCCTCGGCGGGCGGAACCCAGCACCTCAGCGTTCCCGGCGTGGCCCCCTGGCCTGTATGCCCGAAGGAGGAGCCGAAATGCCGGTGACCTCGGCGCGACGGACGGCGCTGCTTGTCCTGGCCGGCCTCAGCCTGGCCGCCCCCGGCGCCGCCCTGGCCCAGGGCAAGCCGCCCGCGTCCGCGACCAAGCCCGCCCCCGGCGCGGCCAAGCCGCCCGCCAAGCCGGCCATCCAGCTGCTGGACCAGGAACCCGAGGCGCCCGAGCCGGAGACGACCGGCAAGGGCAAGCCGAAGACCGGCAAGAAGGACGGCAAGGGCAAGGGCCCGGGCATTTCGATACCCAATCCCTTCGCCAAGCTGAAGACGCCCGACGTGCAGGTGGTCAGGCGCTTCGACGACCCGACCTATCCGCCCATCGACCAGAACGCCCCGGCCGAGTCGGCCGCGGGCCTGCTGTCGGCCATGGCCAGCGACGGACCCGTCCGGGTCATCTGGCCCATGACCCGCCAGGTCCAGGCCACGCTGGTGGACCAGCTGATCGCCGCCGGCCCGCGTCGCACCCAGCCCGCCCAGCTCATCATCCTGTCGGATCCGGTGCCCAACGCCGTCGCCATCGACAACAAGATCTACATGACCAGCGGCCTGTGGGACTTCCTGTTCGCGCTGAACGCCCAGGACGATACCGAAGCCCAGCAGATGCTGCTGTTCATCCTGGCCCACGAATATGGCCACCTGCTGATGCGCCACCCCCAGGCGATGACCGCCGAGGAACAGAGCTACAAGGACCTGAAGCAGGCCATCAGCACGGCCGGAACGGTCTACCTGCTGGCCAAGGGGATGGCCCAGGACAAGAAGGCGAGCTACGCCGAAAAGCAGGCCGAGATGCGCAAGGCGCAGGGCGTGATGGTCGGCGCCCATCTGGCCGGCATGGTCATCGAGACCGAGACCCGGCGCGCGCTGTACCCGCCGTTCCGCAAGGAGACCGAGCGCGACGCCGACATGCTGGCGGTGGACCTGGCGATGGGCTTCCAGGCCCGCACCGGCAAGGCCGTCGACATCGCCCAGGGCGCGCGCTCGCTGGAGTTCATCCGCGAGGTCACCAAGAGACAGATCCAGCGCCAGGCCGAGCTGTCCAAGGCCTCCGAAAAGCAGATCGCCGACGCCGCCAAGGCGATCGGCCTGCTCGCGCCGTTCGCCCTGGCCTCAGAGGATTCCGACAAGGCGATGAAGGAGCTGGGCTGGCTGGCCGCGCTGAACATCAGCGCCTTCCTGATGCGCAAGTACGACGAACGACGCCGCCTCGAGGGCGTGGCCCTCTACGACAATGTCGACCAGCGCCAGCAGCTGATGAAGGACTATTTCGCGCGCTATCACAGGGCGCCCGCCGCCGAAGCCGCTCCGCCCCCGCCCGTCGTAGCGCCCCCGCCCCCGGAGAAGACGCCGCCCAAGCCGGCCGCCCCAGCCAAGGGGAAGGGCAAGGGAAAGGGCAAGGGCGGGGCGGCGGCCCAACCCGCCGCGCCCAAGCCCGGGCCCTTCAGGGGCGACCCCAAGAAGATCTTCGATTTCGCGGCCTATCGCGACGTGTGGGAGGCCTCGAAGGCGCGCGAGGAGGCGCTGGCCAAGCTGGCCAAGGGCGACGTCGCCGGCGCCCGGGCCGAGATCGACAAGGCCCTGGCCTCGCCGATCAAGGACTCCCCCGAGGTGCAGGACCTGGCCGGCCGCGTGGCCAGCGCCGAGAACCGGCCCGACGTGGCCATCGGCCACTTCCGCAAGGTGCTGCTCTCGCGTCCCAAGGACGTCGATCTCTACCTGGTGATCGCCGAGCGCTACATGAGCAAGCCCGACAAGGCCGGCGCCATCAAGGTGCTGGACGAAGGCGCCAAGGAGACAGGCCTGCTCGGGCGCTTCCTGCCGTCCAAGATCACGATCTACCAGCGCGACGGCGACAAGGTTCAGCTGGAGAAGGCGGTGGCCGATTGCCTGGCCCTGAACGACGCGGACCTGACCAAGATCTGCAAGGAAAGGGCCTATCCGCCCAAGATCGAGGACGCGGTGGCCGAGGGGGCCGAGGCTTCCGAAGGCGGGGCGTCGGCGGCGGTCGGCGTGGTGACCGACACCATCCGCAAGGTCACTGGCCGCCCCCCGGCGGCCAAGCCGACGCCGGCGCCCGCCAAGAAGGGATCCTGAGGCCCTTTGGTGAAATCACCTTTTCACCCCGCGACGGCCCGCAAGCCCAGGCCAGATAAGGAAACCGTCCCCTTCGTCGGATAGTCGACACTATCAAAAGCCATTGCGGCAAAGCGTCACAGAAGGCATTGGTCCCGAAACTGAAACCGTTGTTCGGCGTAGAAACCGGGGGAAACGGGGTCAAGAATGACGCGAAGCGCCGCCCTACAGGAGACCGGCCGCCAGACGGCGCTGCTGCTCGTTCTTGCGGCTGCGTTCGCCGTCACCCAGCTGTTCAGCGACGGCCTGACGCGCGGCCCGACCGGGGTGGCCGCCCTGTGGCCCGGCACCGCCCTGCTGGCCGTGGGCCTGATGGCGCTGGGCCCGCCGCGCCGCCTGGTCCTGACGATCGTCGTCGGCGTCATCCATTTCACCCTGTGCCTGGCCTTCGGCGACAGCCTTGAGCGGGCCCTGGTGTTCACCGCCGTCGGCCTGGTCGAGGCCTGGGGCGCGCGCGAGGCCGTGCGGCGGGCCTTCGGCGGGCCGCCGCGCGTGCGGACCATGCGCCACCTGGCCCTGCTGGTGACGGTGCTCGCGCCGGTGGTGGCCGTGACCGCCGCGATCGCCGCCGCCCTGCTGGCCCTGCTGGACGGCGCGCCGTTCATGGCCCTGTGGCGCGACTGGTTCGTCAGCGGCGCGCTGGGCATGGCGCTGATCGTGCCAGCCGTGCTGGTGCTGATCGACGCCGAGCACAAGCGCACCTTCCACCGCTCCCTGGGCGAGCGGCTGGGCCTGTTCGTGCTGATGGCGGTGCTGACGGCGGCGGTGTTTCACGACACCCGCGCGCCCCTGCCCTTCGTGCTGTTCCCCGCCGCCATCCTCTGCGCCTTCCGCCTGGGCCCGCGCGGGGCGGCGGAAGCCGCCCTGACCATCGCCGCGGTGTCGCTGCCGCTGGGGGTGTGGAACATCTTCCTCGGCCAGCTCCTGGCGCCGTGGAACCCGGCCCAGATGACCCGGCTGATCCAGTGCTTCGTCACCGTGGTGTTCGTCACCGCCCTGGCCGCGGGCCTGGCGCTGGCCCAGCAGGAGCGGCTGCGGCGCCTGCTGGTGCGGCGCGAGCAGCTGACCCGCGCGGCGCGCGCCCGGGCGCTGGCCGCGGCCGAGGCCAAGACCGAATTCCTGGCCACCATGAGCCACGAGATCCGCACGCCGCTGAACAGCATCCTCGGCTTCGCCCAGCTCCTGGCCAGCCGAGGCGACCTGCCCGCCGACGCCCATCGGCAGGTGGGCATGATCGACACCGCCGGCGCGGCCCTGCTGACCGTGGTCAGCGACATCCTCGACGTCTCGCGGGTGGATTCCGGCCAGGTCGAACTGCTGATGCAGCCGGCCTCGGCCGAGGCGGTGCTGCACGACGCGATCGGCATCGTCCGCCCGGAAGCCGAAGCCAAGCACCTGTCGATCGAGATCGACGTCATCGACCCGGTCGGCGGCCTGCACGACCTGGACGCCCTGCGCCTGCGCCAGGTGCTGCTGAACCTGCTCAACAACGCCGTGAAGTTCACCGAGCGCGGCAAGATCGTCGCCCGCCTGATCGTCGAGCCCGGCGATGTCGAGGACCGCCTGCGCTTCGAGGTCGCCGACACCGGGGTGGGCGTGCCGATCGAAGACCAGGCGCGCCTCTTCCAGCGCTTCGTGCAGCTCGACAGCGGCGCCACCCGGGCCTATGGCGGCGCGGGCCTTGGCCTGGCGATCAGCAAGTCGCTGGTCGAGCTGATGGGCGGGCGGATCGGGGCCGACAGCGCGCCCGGACACGGCTCGTGCTTCTGGTTCGAGCTGCCGGCCGCCGAGGCCGAGCCGCTGGCCGCGCCGGTGCGAGAGGTCGCCCGCGACCCCAAGGCCGCCCGCATCCTGCTGGTCGACGACCACCCGATGAACCGCGAGATCGGGGTTGGTTTGCTGCGCCTGGCCGGCTGCCACGTCGAGACCGCCGAGAACGGCCGCCAGGCCCTGGCGGCGGCCGCGCGCGGCCACTTCGACATCATCCTGATGGACATCCACATGCCCGAGATGGACGGCCTGGCCGCCACCCGGGCCATCCGAAGCCTGGAAGGCGCGGCCGGCCGCGTGCCGATCATCGCCATGAGCGCCGACGCCCTGCCCCAGCAGGTGGAACGCTGCTTCGCCGCCGGCATGGTCGACCACATCGCCAAGCCCGTGCAGCGCGAGGTGCTGTACGCCAAGGTCGGGCGGTGGCTGGAGGCGGGGGGGTAGGACCCCTCCTCCCGTCATTCCCGCCACAAGGGCGGGAATGACGGGAGATTGGGGGGACGGCCGTCACACCTGTCGCGGAACAGGCGTCCACTCGAAGACCGCCGCGTACAGATCGTCCCATCGCGGATTGTCGCGCTCGATCAGGTTGATCTTCCACTGGCGCGGCCAGCGCTTGATGGAGGTTTCGCGCTGGATGGCCTCGGTCATGATCGTATGAACCTCGTACCAGACGAGGCGGATCAGTCCGTACTTGCGGGTGAAGGCCGAACCGACGCCTTCGCGATGCTGGACGATCCGGGTTTGGAACTGCGCGGTGACACCGACGTAGAGCGTACGGCGGTAGCCGTCGCTCATGATGTAGACGGCGATCCAGGCGGTGTTCAGGTCCATGGCGTCGGCTCCGCGAACGAGCGCCACAACCTTAGATTCTTATTTTGTTCTCATCATTGCCTTTTGTTCCCGTCATTCCCGCCCTTGTGGCGGGAACCCCTGGTTCCGCTCGCACGTGAGACGCCAGCGACGTGCCGAGCACGTCGCCCCACTCGCCCTTGCGGCTGACAGAGGGGTTCCCGCCACAAGGGCGGGAATGACGGGAGATTATGGGCAAAGGCTTTGCCTATGGGATCGCCCCCGCTAACCTCCGCGCCGCATCATCCGGGGGATCCGCCATGACTTTCTCGCGCCGCGCCGTGACCGCATCGGGACTGGCCCTGCTGGCGGCCGCCTGTTCGCCGGCCAAGAAGGACGCCGCCCCGGGCCTGACCAAGCTGAAGCTGGCCACTGACTGGCGCGGGCAGGCCGAGCTGGGCGGCTACTACCAGGCCGTGGCGACGGGCGAATTCACCAGGCGCGGCCTCGACGTCAGCATCGTCCAGGGCGGGCCGGGCGTGAACGTACCCCAGCTGCTGGCCACCGGCGCGGTAGACATCGGCGTCGGCTCCAACAGCTTCATCGTGCTGAATCTCGCCAAGGAAGGCGTGCCGGTCAAAGCCGTCGCCGCCTACATGGACAAGGACCCGCAGGTGCTGATCGCCCACCCCGGAGCGGGCGTCGCCAGCATCGCCGACATGAAGGGCAAGCCGATCCTGCTGTCGGACGCCTCGGTGACGGCGTTCTGGGTGTGGCTGAAGGCCAAGCACGGCTTCACCGACGCCCAGGTGCGGAAATACAACTACTCGGTCGCCCCGTTCCTGGCCGACAAGAGCCTGATCCAGCAGGGCTATGCGACGTCGGAGCCCTACCTGATCGAGAAGGCGGGCGGGGAGAAGCCGGCGGTGTTCCTGCTGGCCGACGACGGCTATCCGGCCTACGCGTCGTTCGCCCTGGTCACCGACCAGATGATCGCGCAGAAGCCCGCCCAGGTGCAGGCGATCAGCGACGCCATCGCCGCCGGCTGGAAGAGCTATCTCTACGGCGATGCGAAGCCCGGCGACGCCCTGATCCTCAAGGACAACCCCGAAATGACCCAGGACCTGCTCGACCAGGCCCGGGACAAGATGCGGTCCTATGGCATCGTGCCCAAGGACGGCGTCGGCGCCATGACCGACGCGCGCTGGGCCGAGTTCTTCGCGGTGGCCGCCGACCAGGGCGTCTATCCCAAGACCATGGACTACAAGCAGGCCTACAGCCTGGCCTTCCTGCCGAAGTGAATTTCTTCTCCTCCCCCGCGCGCGGGGGAGGGGGACCCCGAAGGGGTGGAGGGGGCGACCGCCGCACATGCGCTCACCGGTCCTGACACTGAAACGCGCCCGCCGCCTGCGCCGCGAGATGACCCTGCCCGAGACCATGCTCTGGCAAAGGCTACGCGGCCGTCGGGAAGGCGGCCCGACCTTCCGCCGACAGCATCCGGTCGGCGCCTATATCCTCGACTTCTACTGCTCGGCGGCGCGATTGGCGGTGGAGATCGACGGCGCGGGACATGACACGGCCGACCAGGCGAGGCATGACGCGCGCAGGGACGCTTGGCTGGCGTCGCAGGGGATCGAAGTCATGCGCATCGCCGCCGGCGAGTTTCTGCGGGATCCGGACGAGGTGGCGCTGGGCGTGTGGACGCTGGCGGCCGAGCGGGTGGGCGGGATGGGCCGGCCGGCTTCTGAGCGGCGGGGGGGGGGGGGCCCCCCCCCCCCCCCCCCGCCCCCCCCCCCCCCCCCCCCGCCCCGCGAGTAGGTGTAGAGCGCCCGCCGCACC